>NZ_VFWR01000040.1:0-2579 GCF_006443035.1 Mesorhizobium sp. B1-1-6
TTGTTGGCGTCATAGCTCAGGCTGGTCTCGAAGCCGGGCAACGGCGCGTCGCTGAGGCCGGCGAATTTGGTGCCGCCGAGACCGCCCGTGGCATTGAGGATGGTGTAGTTCCTGGAAACAGAGCCGCCCGCCAGGAACCTGACATCGACGGTGCCGCCCGAAAGATCGGCGGAGCCGATAGCGTTCGCGCGGTCGGCCGTGCTGCCAGAGACCTCGACGGCGTAGACCGAGCCGGCGCCGAACGCAAGGTTCCCGATGATATTGATCGTGCCGATCGAATTGCCCGGCGAAAGCGTGCCGCCGGCCAGCGTGGCGGAGCCGACACTGCCAGTGCCGCCAAGTGTTGCGCCCGCATTCACCGTCAGGCTCGAAAAGAGGATCGAGCCGTTCGCCACAAGCGTGCCGGCGTCGACGATGGTCGCGCCGGTGTAGGTGTTGTTGCCGGAGAGAAAAAGCGTGCCGGTACCGGACTTGACCATCGTGCCGGTGCCGCTGATCACGCCGCTCCAGGTCAGCGGAGCCGATGCAACGAAGAAACCGCCGCTGTTCGTGATCGTGACGGGGCGATTGACCGTCTGTGCCGAAGCATCCGAAGCTAGCCCGATCGTGCCGCTGTTCAGATTGATGGCGCTGCCCGCGGCGCCTAGGCTGGCGTCGGTAGTGAACAACAGCGCGCCGGCCGAAACGGCCGTGCCGCCCGAATAGGTATTCGTACCGGAAAGAATCAGGTCGCCGGAGCCGGACTTGACCAGCACGCCGCTTCCTCCGATGACGCCGCTCAAGGTGAGGGCCTTGCCTGGATCGACGAGCAAGACGCCATTACCCCTCAAAAGCCCGACGGGCCGGGAACTGGTGAAGGTCTCGGAGGCGTGCAGACCGCCGCCGTCGAGCAGGTGGAGATGGGCATCTGCCTTGCCGAGTTTGGCGTCGGAGGCGACAAGCAGGGTTCCGCCTTCCACCCGCGTGCCGCCCGTATAGGTGTTCTCGCCAGTGAGCGCGACCTCGCCGTTGCCTCGTTTCCAGAGATTGCCGGTGCCGGACACGATGCCAGCATAAGTGCCGCTGCCCGCCTGATCGAAGAAGATGGAGGCATTATTGTTGATGGTGATATTGCGCTGCAGGCTCGACGTGTTGCCCTGCAGGATGCCGGCATTGACGATGGTGCCGCCGCTATAGGCGTTGGCGCCGGTGAGAACGGTCACGCCGTCGCCATTCTTGATTAGAGACCAACTGCCGCTGTCGGCGCCGGTGCCGCCAGCTCCGGTCTGGTCGATGATGATGTCGCTTATGGTCTGTGTCTGCCCACCGCTGGGGACGGTGCTGACCGATCCGTTGCCGTGTAGGAAGATGCCCGAACCGATACCCTGGCCGGGATTGCCACCACACACTGGAGATATTGGAAGGCCTTTGCACCCGTTTTCCACTCCACCGTCACCGCCCGCAACGGCATTTCCGGAAATGTTGAGAGCGCCGGCCAGGGTCAGGCTGCCGCCCTCCTGAACGAAGATCGCACCGCCGAGACCGGCGCCGCCACCGCCGCCGGCACTGGGGTCCTTGCCGTTGCTATTGCCGCCGCCGAAGCCACCGGGCACAGCCACTGAGTGGAAGATATCGCCGTTGCCGCCGGCGCCGCCGCCAAAACCGCCGGAGCCACCTCCATTGGGGCCGCCGCCACCGCCACCGCCGAAGCCACCGGGGTGGCCCTGGCGCTCAAAGGCGTGGGCACCGTCGCCGCCGCCGCCTGTACCGCCGCCACCATTGACGACAGGGCCGGCGTCGCCGCCGTTAGCACCGGTGGGCCAATAGCCACCACCGCCGCCGCTGGTCCAACCGCCGGTATCTGGCCTGAGCGCGCCGCCGTTGCCGCCATGGGCCTGGTTGGCTTGCAGGTTGACGTTGCTCACCGTCACATTGGCGCCGCTGGCGACGAACAGCGCGCCGCCCAGTCCAGCGCCGCCACCGCCGCCGCCGCCTCCAATATACAGCTCGCCGCCATACCTTGCGTCGCCTCCTCTGCCGCCCTGGGCCTTGGCGTTGGCGATGGTGAGATCGTTGACGACTACTGTGCCGAACTGGACGAACAGGCCGCGATACTGGTTATTGCCAGACAGCGTGAAGTTGCCACCGTCGATGGTCACGTCTTTCTGCACGGTGGGCAAGTTTGCGCTCAGGGTGACGTTCGCGGTGAAGGTGATGGTGTCGTTTTTCTGGGCGCTACTGATGGCGTCCCTGAGCGTCGCCTCGTCTTTGACAATCCAGTCAGTCTCGACAGCTCTCGCCGGAAGCGTTGTTGACAGCGTTCCAGCTGCGAGAAGGATGGCCAGTGCCAGGCGCGAGCCCGATGTCGACAGACAAGTTTCCCCGAGCAGACGCAGCATCAGGCGAGCCCGCCTCGTTCCATCGATTTTTCTACCCATCTGCTTGACCCCAGAAGCCCCCCGAATTTGGGGGATCTTGAATTGACTGTTGACAAAGGAACAACACGGCAAGATGCGCATAGCCTCACCAGGTGATGCCGAGCTTGAGCTTGCCGGAATAGCTCTTCACGTTGCCGGAGAACTCGCCCTGGAAGGTGGCTG
>NZ_VFWR01000041.1:0-2541 GCF_006443035.1 Mesorhizobium sp. B1-1-6
GGTTTGTCGGTGGCGGCGGCGGTGGTGGCTGTATAGGTCCCGACGGGACGCCCAATAACGGTGGTCAGGGGGGAATCGGCGGCGGCAGCGGCGGTGGCCATGGACAAGGTGGCGGTGGCGGCGGCGGCCTGGGCGGCGCGATCTTCGTTCAGTATGGCGGCGAGCTCACTGTGGCCGGCCATCTCGACATTTTTAGAAACAGCGTCGCAGGCGGCAACGGCGGAGGAGGAAACGCCTCCCCCGGCCAAGGTATCGGATCGGGCATTCTTTTTCACGGCAACGGGTCATTCACCGTGGCCCCTGGCGCCGGGCAGACCCAGTTGATAAGCGACACCATTGCAGATCAGACCGGGGGCGCTGGCAGCGGCGGCAATTGGGCTATCGTCAAGAACGGGGCCGGCACGACCATTCTCGACGGTGCGACTTCGCTCTCCGGCGGCGGCACCGTCAATGAAGGCGTCCTGGAGATCAACGCTCTGCGCCTGGCGGGCAATATCACAAACAAGGCCTCACTCGTCTTCGCCCAAACAATCGACGGCGCCTATACCGGCAACCTGTCCGGCAGCGGCAGCCTCATCAAGACCGGCACTGGCGATCTCACGCTCTCAGGCACCAACACCTACGCTGGCGGCACCACCGTCAACGGCGGAGCGCTGTTGTTCACCACCGACGCCAGCCTGGGAGCCGCGGGCATCGGCATCAACCTGAACAACGGCACGATCGGAAGCGTGGCCACGGTCCATCCGGGGCCGACCAGCAATCGCCCCGTCACGATCACGGACAAGGGCGGCTTCTCCGTTGCATCGGCTCCACTCACCTGGAGCGGCGTGATCGGCGGAAGCGGCCAGTTGACCAAGTCCGGCGACGGCGACCTGATCCTTTCAGCGGCCAACACCTACGGCGGCGGCACGACCGTGACCGGCGGTGTCCTGCGCTTCACGAATGACGTCAACCTGGGCGCGGCGGGTACGGCAATCACGTTGAATGGCGGCGCGGTCGGAACCACAAAGGACACTCCTGCGGCCACGTCGATCGACCGCAAGATCGTGCTCGCCGGTAACGGCGGCATCGACGTGGCGCTGCATCCCTTCATCTGGAGCGGCAGCATCAGCGGTGGCGGTCGCCTCATCAAGAGCGGCGACGGCGAGTTCGAGCTCACGGGCACCAACACCTATTCCGGCGGCACGCTGGTGCAGCGCGGAACGCTACGGGTCGCTTCCGACGACAAGCTCGGCGCCACGGGTACGGGGCTCACGCTGGAAAACAACGCCGGCCTGCGCGCATCCGAGACCTTCACCAGCACGCGCAACGTCTTACTGGAGGGCGCCGGTGGCGTATTCCTGGTCGACCCCGGCAAGACCCTGACCCTGAATGGGATAGTCGGCGGTTCGGGCAATCTCACCAAGGTCGGCGACGGCACGCTTATTCTCACCGGCGCCAACAGCTATGCCGGCAACATCTTCAACAACGGCGGCGCGGTGCAGGGCAACACCACGAACCTGCGCGGCAACATCATCTTCGACCCCAACGCGAACAATCCGATCGCCAGGTCGATCACCTTCGACCAGGCGACCAACGGCACCTTCGCGGGCAATATCACCGGCCTCGGCAGCCTGACCAAGACCGGCGCCGGCGCGCTGACCTTGGGCGGCAACAACACTTATACCGAGGGCACGACGGTGTCGGCCGGCATCCTGCAGGGCGCAGCCAACAGCCTGCAGGGCCGTATCCTAAACGATGCCGCCGTCATCTTCGACCAGGGTGTCAACGGCACCTATGCCGGCGCAATGACCGGCACCGGCACGCTCACCAAGAACGGCGCCGGTAAGCTCACCCTTACCGGCACCAGCACTGTCGGCGGCGGCACGACCATCAATACCGGCGGCTTAGCCGTCAACGTTCACCTGACCAGCAACGTAACGCTCAACAAGGGCGGCATCCTGAGTGGCGTCGGCAACATCACCGGCAATATTACAAACAACGGCGGCACGATCGAGCCGGGCAACTCCATCGGCAACATCACGATCGACGGCAATCTCACCTGGAACAGCGGCACCTTCGACGTTGAAATTAGTCCCAGCGCCAGCGACCGCATCACCATCGTTGGCGCCGGCCACAAGGCGACGGTACATGCCGGCACCCTCGACGTTGTCCCGTTGCCCGGCATTTACGTGCCTGACACGACGTACACGATCGTCTCGGCGCCGGCCGGCGGCATTGCCACATTTAACGATGTGACCGCCGATTTCGCGTTCCTGCGCCCCGTGCTCAGCTTCGATCTCACCAGCCTCTATCTCTCCCTGATCCTGGCGCCAGATGCCTTCCGCTCGGCCGGCCAGACGTCGAACCAGCGGGCGGTCGGCGGTGTGCTCGATGCCGCTGCAGCCGGCGGTAATTTCGGCGGCATCGTCGGGGCGCTGTCGGGCCTGCCAACAGCGCAGGGGACACCGGCCCTGCAGGCACTCTCCGGCGAGATCGCGGCGGGTGCCATCATAGCCGGCATCGACAGCGCCGATCGGTTCCTGGCCGTGTTCGACGGGC
>NZ_VFWR01000042.1:0-2487 GCF_006443035.1 Mesorhizobium sp. B1-1-6
GTAAGCGCTGTTTTGGGACCACCTTTCGGGAGTGGTCGCGATCTGTGAGGTTGCCGGTTCTGTAGTGGGATCGGAGATCGGCTTGTGTCTGGACTTGACCTTACGCTTAACCCGGAGCGGCAGCTTCGGCGTTTCGAGGTGATCAACGGTGCCGGCGGTCGGCGTCACTGGTCGGTGGATGACAAGGCTCGGATCATCGCAGAGACGCTAGAGCCGAATGCGATCATTTCCGAGGTCGCCCGCCGTTATGGTCTCAGGCCGCAGCAGGTCTTCGCCTGGCGCCGCGAAGCGCGCAACCAGGTCGCTTCGGTGCAGCAAGATTCTCCTGCCTTTGTGCCGGCGGTTGTGGCGGCGGCGGAACCTGTAGCCAGCCGTTCACCGAAGCAGCGGAAACGGCAAGCCACGCGAGATGCCGGCATGATCGAGCTTGAGATCGACGGCATCGCGATGCGCGTTGGCCGGGGTGCGGATGCGAAGACTGTGACCGCAGTGATCCGCGCGCTGAAGGCGACGACGTGATTGGGCCGACGGGTGCGGTCAAGGTCATGGTGGCGACGAAGCCGGTGGACTTCCGCAAGGGTGCGGAGGGATTGGCTGCACTGGTGCGAGAGACGATGGGGGCCGATCCGTTCAGCGGGGCCGTCTACGTCTTCCGGGCGAAGCGGACGGACCGGATCAAGCTGATCTTCTGGGATGGCACCGGAGTCTGCCTCTATGCCAAGCGTTTGGAGGATGGGGAGTTCCGCTGGCCGAAAGTGCATGACGGCATGATGCGGCTGACGGCCGCGCAGCTCTCGGCGCTACTCGAAGGTCTCGACTGGCGGCGAGTCCACGAGGCGCGCCGGACCCGCGTTCCAGCCCAGGCGGGCTGACCCGCGACGAAGTGAATCAGCCTGGATTCCGCTATCGCGGGCTGTCGGCGAATATGGTCTGATCCGCTCATGGCGATGACGGCTGACCAGCTTCCCGACGATCCGGACGCGCTGAAGGCGATGGTCCTGGCGCGCGACGTCGAGAATGCCCGCCTGATCCAGATCATCAAGGAATTGCAGCGTCACCGCTTCGGCCGGCGTGCCGAGACGCTCCCCGAGGATCAATTGCTGCTGGGGCTCGAAGAGGCCGAGCAGATCGAGGCCGCCGACGAGGAAGAGAACGAACAAGCATCTCCCGCAGAGCGCCTGGAGCGCGCCAGGCAGCGCCGGACGAACCGCGGCGCGTTGCCATCCCATCTGCCGCGGGTGGAAATGATCGTCGACATCGAGGACCATGCCTGCCCATGCTGCCGCAATGGCTTGCATCGGATCGGCGAGGACGTGAGCGAGCGGCTCGACATCGTTCCGGCGCAGCTGCGTGTAATCGTCGTGCGCCGGCCCAAATATGCCTGCCGCGCCTGCGAGGACGTCGTGGTTCAGGCTCCCGCGCCGGCCCGGCTGATCGAGGGTGGTCTTCCGACCGAGGCAACGGTCGGGCAGGTGCTGGTCTCAAAATATGCCGATCACCTTCCGCTCTATCGTCAGGCGCAGATCTACGCCCGGCAGGATATCAATCTCGATCGCTCCACGCTCGCCGACTGGGTCGGCCGCGCCGCCTGGCACCTGCGTCCGGTGCATGAGCGGCTGCTTGGCAAGCTGAAGTCCTCGCCAAAACTCTTCGCCGACGAGACGACCGCGCCGGTGCTCGATCCCGGCCGCGGCAAGACTAAGACAGGTCAACTCTGGGCCTATGCCCGCGATGACCGACCATGGGAGGGGAGCGACCCGCCGGGCGTCGCCTATGTCTATGCGCCGGACCGAAAGGCAGAGCGTCCGATCGCTCATCTCGCAGGCTTCACCGGAATCCTGCAGGTCGACGGCTATGGCGGCTATCGCGTGCTGGCCGACAAAAGCGGCGTCACGCTCGCCTTCTGCTGGGCGCATGTGCGCCGGCGCTTCTATGAACTGGCCGTGTCCGGACCAGCGCCGATCGCCAGCGAGGCGCTGAGACGGATCGCCGAACTCTACAAGATCGAGGATGACATCCGTGGCCGATCGGCCAACGAGCGCCGCGCGATGCGTCAGGACAAAAGCCGCGCCATCGTCGCCGATCTCGAACCCTGGCTGCGTGAGAAGCTCGGCCTGATCAGTCAGAAGACAAAGCTCGCCGAGGCGATCCGCTACACGCTCTCGCGCTGGGAAGGCCTCTCGCGCTTCCTTGACGACGGCCGCATCGAGATCGACAGCAACACCGTCGAACGCTCGATCCGTCCGATCGCGCTCAACCGCAAGAACGCGCTCTTCGCAGGCTCTGACGGCGGCGCCGAACACTGGGCAGTCATCGCCTCGCTGATCGAAACCTGCAAGCTCAATGGGGTCGAACCGCTCGGCTATCTCGCCGATGTCCTCACCAGGATCGTCAACGGCCACCCCAACAGCCAGATCGACGACCTGCTGCCGTGGGCCTACATCCGGGCGCCTGAGCTAAAGGCCGTGGCCTGAGAACACCGCTTAC
>NZ_VFWR01000043.1:0-2463 GCF_006443035.1 Mesorhizobium sp. B1-1-6
CGATGGCGACGGCGACCACGTCACACAAAGCGCCGACATCTCCCAGACCATCGTCTTCGAGGATGATGGGCCGAAGGTCCTGAGCGGCCATGCCGCGCCGGTGACGATCGACGAGGACGACATTGCCAGCCTGCTGTCGCAGGGAACCTCGCCCTATGACGGGTCCGGCGACGGTTCGGGCACGGAGTTCCCGCTGGGTGCGGCGATCGCATCCGGCTCGCTGAACGGGCTTGTCGACTTCGGCGCCGACGGCCCGGCCGCCGGCGGCGGTTTCGGCTTCACCGGCACGGCGGCCGCAGACCTGACGGCCATCGGGCTGTCGTCGAAGGGCGTCGAGCTGAGCTGGGCGATCCAGGGCAACACGCTGGTCGGCTTTGTCGACAGCAACCATAACGGCGCTTACAACGGGCTTAGCGACCGCACCGTGATGACGGTGACGCTGAATGCCTCGAGCGGCGCCTTCGTGGTGCGCCAGTTCGACCAGCTCGACCATGTCGCACCGGCGGCCGGAACATCGGACCAGAACACCACGCTGCAGACGCATCTGGGCGGCGGCAGCGTGGCCGGCATCGACCTCGGCTCGGTGTTCCAGGCCAAGGACGGCGACGGCGATACGGTCACGCTGACCGGCAAGGCGACGGTCACCGTGGTCGACGACGTGCCGCAGGTGTTCATCACCGCGACCGGCGTGTCGGTCGTGCATGACGAGACGGCGGGCAACCAGAACGACGACACCAGCAGCGCCTCGGTCGCGCACCAGTTCGATTCGCTTGGACTGGGCCCGGCAAGCCTGGGCTATGCGCATGGCAACCTGCCGGTGGTGCTGTTCGGCTCGCTGCCCGGCACGGACGAGCCGCGCGCGGCCGTGCTCAGCCTTGCGGTTGCAGAGCCAGGCACCGATTCGGGCCTGAAGACGACCGACGGGCACGAGATCTCGCTGTTCAAGGAAGGCAATCTGATCGTCGGCCGCGTCGACAACGCGAACGGTACGGCCAATCCCGACGGCGCCATTGCCTTCGCGGTCTCGGTCGACCAGACCGGCCATATCTCGACGGCACAATATCTGTCGCTGCAGCATCCGCTGGCCGGCAACGGTTCGGGCGGCTCCTATGACGAGCCGGTCAACCTGTCGGGCAAGATCAATGCGGTGGTCACCGTCACCGACTTCGACGGCGACACAGTCAGCCAGTCGCTCGCCATCGGCGCCAAGATCGTCTTCGACGATGACGGGCCGAAGGTCCTGAGCGGCCATGCCGCGCCGGTGACGATCGACGAGGACGACATTGCCAGCCTGCTGTCGCAGGGAACCTCGCCCTATGACGGGTCCGGCGACGGTTCGGGCACGGAGTTCCCGCTGGGTGCGGCGATCGCATCCGGCTCGCTGAACGGGCTTGTCGACTTCGGCGCCGACGGCCCGGCCGCCGGCGGCGGTTTCGGCTTCACCGGCACGGCGGCCGCAGACCTGACGGCCATCGGGCTGTCGTCGAAGGGCGTCGAGCTGAGCTGGGCGATCCAGGGCAACACGCTGGTCGGCTTTGTCGACAGCAACCATAACGGCGCTTACAACGGGCTTAGCGACCGCACCGTGATGACGGTGACGCTGAACGCCTCGAGCGGCGCCTTCGTGGTGCGCCAGTTCGACCAGCTCGACCATGTCGCACCGGCGGCCGGAACATCGGACCAGAACACCGCGCTGCAGACGCATCTGGGCGGCGGCAGCGTGGCCGGCATCGACCTCGGCTCGGTGTTCCAGGCCAAGGACGGCGACGGCGATACGGTCACGCTGACCGGCAAGGCGACGGTCACCGTGGTCGACGACGTGCCGCAGGTGTTCATCACCGCGACCGGCGTGTCGGTCGTGCATGACGAGACGGCGGGCAACCAGAACGACGACACCAGCAGCGCCTCGGTCGCGCACCAGTTCGATTCGCTTGGACTGGGCACGGCAAGCCTGGGCTATGCGCATGGCAACCTGCCGGTGGTGCTGTTCGGCTCGCTGCCCGGCACGGACGAGCCGCGCGCGGCCGTGCTCAGCCTTGCGGTTGCAGAGCCAGGCACCGATTCGGGCCTGAAGACGACCGACGGGCACGAGATCTCGCTGTTCAAGGAAGGCAATCTGATCGTCGGCCGCGTCGACAACGCGAACGGTACGGCCAATCCCGACGGCGCCATTGCCTTCGCGGTCTCGGTCGACCAGACCGGCCATATCTCGACGGCACAATATCTGTCGCTGCAGCATCCGCTGGCCGGCAACGGTTCGGGCGGCTCCTATGACGAGCCGGTCAACCTGTCGGGCAAGATCAATGCGGTGGTCACCGTCACCGACTTCGACGGCGACACAGTCAGCCAGTCGCTCGCCATCGGCGCCAAGATCGTCTTCGACGACGACGGGCCGAAGGTGACGGCTGTCGCCGCCACCGGCGTTACGGTAGCGCTTGACGAGACGGCGACCACGAGCACCCC
>NZ_VFWR01000044.1:0-1672 GCF_006443035.1 Mesorhizobium sp. B1-1-6
TATTGCCGCAAAATAGAAATGTCTTGATTCCGCAAAGTAGGAATGTCGCCCTGCTCGCCGATGAGCGAGGGAGACGGCGGGTTGGGACTGATCTTAATGAGCGAGCGCGAGCTGCAACGCATCGAGGTGCTGTCGAAGGTTTTGGAGCGGCGCATGACGGTTGTCTCGGCGGCGCATGTCCTGGATATGACAACGCGCCAGGTCCAGCGTCTGCTGAAGGCGTTCCGGACTGAAGGCGCCGCGGCACTTCGGCACAAGGCTCGAGGACGACCGTCGAACCATCGATATGTCGCCGGCATCGGTGAGTTGGCGGTTCGGCTGGTTCGGGAACACTATCTCGACTTCGGGCCGACCTTGGCGGCCGAGAAGTTGGCGGCGAACCACGGCCTGATCGTGTCGCGAGAGACGTTGCGCAAATGGATGGCGGAAGCCGGAATCTGGCTGTCGCGCAAGCAGCGCCGGACATTCCATCAGCCTCGTTTGCGTCGAGAATCTTATGGCGAGCTGGTGCAGATCGACGGCAGTGATCACCGTTGGTTCGAGGAGCGGGGCGATCCATGCACCCTGCTCGTCTTCATCGACGACGCCACGAGCAAGCTCCAGCAGCTTCGCTTTGTGAAGTCGGAGAGCACCTTCAGCTACTTCGAGGCGCTGGAACTCTATCTGAAGGCACACGGCTGCCCAGTCGCATTCTACTCCGATAAGCACACTGTGTTTCGTGTCGCCAAGAAGGATGCCAAGGCAGGCCGCGGCATGACCCAGTTCGGCCGCGCCTTGTCAGAACTCAACATTGAGATCCTGTGCGCCAATTCGAGCCAGGCCAAAGGCCGGGTCGAAAGGGTCAATCGGACGCTGCAGGACCGTCTTGTGAAGGAACTGCGCCTCGCCGGCATATCGGACATCGAGGCGGCCAATGCGTTCCTACCGGCGTTCATGGTCGACTTCAACGAGAGGTTCGCCAAGGTCTCTGCCCGACCGGACAATCTGCATCGCGCGTTGAATGTTGCGCCGGATCGGCTGCGTGACGTGCTGTGCAAGCGGGAGCAGCGCTATGTCGGCCAGCAATTGTCATTCTCCTACGAGCGCAGGCAAATCATGCTGGAGAAGAACGAGCTTTCGTGCGGACTGGTCGGCAAATACGTCGATATCTACGAGTTCGCCGACGGTCGGCTGGACGTTCGGTGGAGAGCGTGTTCCCTGCCCCACACCGTCTTCGACAAGGAGCAGCGCGTCACGCACACGGCGATCACCGAGAACAAGCGGCTCGGCGAAGTGCTGACCTGGATCAAGGCTCAGCAGGACGAGGCGCGGCCTCCGCCGAAGATCAAGACCAACAGCGAGCAGAGCGCCTACAAGAAGCGCGGAACGAGGCCGGGTCGCAGGACGGATTTCATGAACGATCCTGCTGTCATCGCGCGGCGAGAACAGGCACTGGCAAGGTTGGCCGCAGCCGAGTGAAGCGGCTCTCAAAGCCAAAGCCGAGGGGAACCTACTGGAACCGCACCCGATCGGGCTGCGCAACCCCGACCAGCTTACGCCCGATCGGGCGCTCCGTCGGCGCCAGGGTCCGCCTAATTGTCGCATTTCTAACTTGCTGCACCCTGCCCTTTGGAACGGCCAATGCGACATTTCTACTTTGCAGAACCGGCGACATTTCTACATCGCCGCCACA
>NZ_VFWR01000045.1:0-1426 GCF_006443035.1 Mesorhizobium sp. B1-1-6
GGTCGTGTCCCCACAGGTGGTGTAGCTCGGCGGTTACGAAGCCGCTCGCGAGCGCGCCGTTAGTCGCGCCGTAGCGAGCGAGCGGCTTTGCGGTGGTCATCGGCGCTTTCCGGTAGGGTTTGGTTGTTGACGCCAACCCAATTCGGAAGGACCACCGATGACCGACGACATGATGAACCTGCGCACGCTCGTGGAGAAGACCCCGGATGCCGATCTCCTGCGCGAGATGATCGGCTTTGCCGCCGAGCGGCTGATGGAAATGGAGGTTGGGGCCGCCACCGGCGCCGCCTATGGCGAGAAGAACCCGTTGCGCACGGCCCAGCGCAACGGCTATCGCGAGCGCGACTGGGAGACGCGCGCCGGCACCGTCGAGCTGCGCATCCCCAAGCTCAGGAAGGGCTCCTACTTCCCAGGTTTCCTCGAACCGCGCCGCATGGCCGAGAAGGCGCTGACCGCCGTCATCCAGGAAGCTTATGTGCAAGGCATCTCGACCCGCTCGGTTGACGACCTGGTCAAGGCCATGGGGATGAGCGGCATTTCGAAGAGCCAGGTCTCGCGGCTGTGCGAGGAGATCGACGGCAAGGTCAAAGCGTTCCTTGAAAGACCCATCGAGGGCGACTGGCCCTATCTGTGGATCGACGCCACCTACCTGAAGGTGCGCCGCGGCGGTCGCATCGTCTCGGTCGCCGTCATCCTCGCTGTCGGCGTCAACGCGGACGGTCGGCGCGAGGTGATGGGCATGGAGATTGGCACCTCGGAGGCCGAGCCGATCTGGACGGAGTTCCTGCGCAAGCTGACCCGCCGCGGCCTGCGCGGCGTCAAGCTCGTCGTCTCCGATGCCCATGAAGGCATCAAGGCGGCCGTCACCAAGGTGCTGTGCGCGACATGGCAGCGCTGCCGCGTCCACTTCATGAGGAACGTGCTGGCCCATGCCGGCAAGAGCGGCCGCAGGGTCGTCTCCGCTTTCATCGCCACCGCCTTCGCCCAGGAAACGCCCGAGGCCGCAAGCGTGCAATGGCGCGCCGTCGCCGACCAGATCCGGCCGAAGGTGCCGAAGTTGGCGACAATCATGGACGACGCCGAGCCCGACGTGCTGGCCTACATGACCTTCCCGAAAGAACACCGCGCCAAGCTGCACTCGACCAATCCGATCGAGCGTCTCAACGGCGAGATCAAGCGGCGCACCGAGGTCGTCGGAATCTTCCCGAACGACGATGCGATCGTGCGTCTGGTCGGCGCAATCCTGCTCGAACAGAACGATGAATGGGCAGTGCAGCGGGCCAGATATATGACTCTGGAAACGATCAGCCAGATGAGCGATGATCCCCTGATCAGCTTGCCAGCCGTGGCGCGCTGATCAGCCCGGCCCATGCCGGAGAGCACGGCGACCAATGCCGTCAGCTACACCACTCCCCGGGACACGATC
>NZ_VFWR01000046.1:0-1283 GCF_006443035.1 Mesorhizobium sp. B1-1-6
CGGCGCACCGCCCTCGTTCGTGAGGCGTATATAGTCGCCACCCCGACAAACTGTCAACACCGATCCAAGAAGTTTTTTCGATTTCTCGTGGAGATATCCGCAGGGTCGAGATTCGTGAGTTGGCTAGGCTGAGTTTCCACGTCGCTTTTTGCGCTTGGTCGCGCCTGGGATGCTCGCTTCGGACCATATGCCTCGCTTTGAAAATCGCTGTCCGCCCGACGGCCGCGGATCTTGCCAGAGCGGCTTTCAGCGGCGATCCTCCAGCAATTCCGGTGTGATGTTCCGGCCTGCGTAGAAGATGCCCAGGATCAGCACCTGCTCGCCCTCGACCGCAAAGGCAATGCTGACCGCCCGTCGGTAGCCGATGATCCGCAGTCCGGGCATGATCTCGCGCCGCTCGGCGCCACGCTGTGGAAAAGTCGATAGACCGAGACAATGGTCTTGAATACCCGCGACAAAATTCCACGCGATCGCCGGCGATGCCCGCTCGGCTATGTCGTCATAGAGCCGTTCGAGTTCGGCTTGTGCGGCGGGATGAAAGACGATCCGATAGACCATCCCCTACTTGGCTTTCGCCTGTTTCGCGCGATGGCGCGCCTCCAGCCGAGAAAAAACCACATCGGCCGGAATTCCTTTAGCTGGATCCTGCTGGAGCTCGGCCAAGCGGCCCGGAATTTCCTCGCGCAGCCATCTTTCCCGCTCCGCCTCGAAATCCTCGAGCATGCGCAGGGCGGCGCGGACAACCTCGCTGGCATTGTTGTAGCGACCTGATTCGAGCTGTTTCCTGATGAAGCGCTCATAGTGGTCGTTCAGAGCGTAGTTGGGCATGACAACCTCCCGGAAAGAGACATGGGATCACGGCACGGATTTAGCAATAGATGTCAGATATTAGCAATTTCGACCGAGGTCGACCAACCTGCATTTTGGTCCGATTGTCTCGCAGACAGGTTCGGATCGCTTGATTCGGCATAACCGAGATATCGCCTCAGTCGGGCCGTCGGGATCGGGGATCGCGCCTGCAGCCGATAGGTGGGATCTGCTCCTCGCGATCCCTCCGGGACAGCTGGCGCTGAAGCCGCCTGAGATGGAATCCTGCCGGCTGAATCCATTTTGCATTTTCGTGGCTGGCCTCGGCTCTGGGAAGCCCAATTTTCCGCCGCGCGAGCTGAGAGCTCGTCTTGGCCCCGAGGCATGGAACGACCGAGGCTTGGCCCTGAACGCTTTGCTTTGCTTTGCTTTGCTTTGCTTTGCTTTGCTTTGCTTTGCTTTGCTTTGCTTTGCTT
>NZ_VFWR01000047.1:0-1050 GCF_006443035.1 Mesorhizobium sp. B1-1-6
TAGAGCATTTCCTATTTTGGGAGAATCGTAGGATTCCCAAAACCGGATGTTTGTGATTCAAGATGCTGGCTGGATTGGAGGCCAGCATCTGATGACGCGAGCGCTTTCAAATGATCTTCGTGAGCGTGCAGTAGCGGCAGTTGTCGACGGGGAGACCTGCCGTGCGGTTGCCTCGCGCTTTGGCGTTGCGGTTTCCTCTGTGGTGAAGTGGTCGCAGCGTTACCGTGCCACCGGCTCGGTGGCGCCGGGCAAGATGGGCGGACACCGTAAGCGCGTTCTGGAGCCCCATCGGGCTTTCATTGTGGAGCGGATCAATCAGACCTCTGAACTGACGCTGCATCGGCTGAAGGACGAGTTGGATGCGCGCGGGATCAAGGTCTCGCACAATACGGTGTGGCTGTTCTTGAGGCGCGAGGGCCTGAGCTTCAAAAAAAACGCTGTTCGCCCTTGAGCAGGCACGCGCCGATATTGCCCGCAGGCGTCAGCGATGGCGATCCTGGCAGACCGGCCTCGATCCGCAGTGCCTGGTCTTCATCGATGAGACCTGGATCAAGACCAACATGGCTCCGCTGCGCGGTTGGGGGCCGAAGGGCAAGCGGCTGCGCGGCCTGGCTCCGCACGGCCACTGGCGCACGCTGACCTTCCTCGGCGCGCTGCGCTGGGATCGGCTCACAGCGCCTTGCGTCTTCGACGGCCCGATCAACGGCCAATGCTTCCGGGCCTATGTCGAGCAGCAGCTCATCACGGTGCTGAAGCCCGGCGATATTGTCGTCATGGATAATCTGGGAAGTCATAAGTCGGCGGCCATCAGGCAGATGATCAAAGCTGCCGGCGCCAGGCTTTGGTACCTGCCGCCCTATTCCCCGGACCTCAATCCGATCGAGCAGGCCTTCGCCAAGATCAAACACTGGATGCGCCAAGCTCAGAAACGTACAATCGAGGACACTTGGCGCCACATCGGCCACCTCGTCGAAACAATCGAGGCAGCCGAATGCAGGAACTACTTCGAAAACGCAGGCTACGCTTCCGTCAAGATATGAAACGCTCTAG
>NZ_VFWR01000005.1:0-414990 GCF_006443035.1 Mesorhizobium sp. B1-1-6
CGATGGCGACGGCGACCACGTCACACAAAGCGCCGACATCTCCCAGACCATCGTCTTCGAGGATGATGGGCCGAAGGCCGTCGGAACCGCCTCGATCACGGCGAATGTCGACGAAGACGGGCTTGCCGGACACAACCCAGATGCCGGCAGGCCGGGTGAGACGGGAGCGATCGGCCTTTCCGCGACCGTCACGGGCGCTGCCGGCGCGCTGACCGCGCTCGTCGACTTCGGCGCCGACGGCCCGGGCGCCCAGGCGTTTCATCTTGCCTCGACGGCCGTGCCGGCGGATTCCGGCCTTACGTCGCAGGGCGCGCATGTGCTCATCGTATCCGATGGGAGCACCTTGCATGGTTATGCCGAGGCAGGAAACGGCGCCGGATTCTCGGACGGCGACCGCGAGGTCTTCCGGCTGACCGTGAGTGCCGACGGCTCCTACGTCTTCACGCTCAAGGATCAGATCGATCATCCCACGCTGGACGGCCAGGCCGGAGACAATGGCGAAAACCAGCTGACGAGCCCGATCGATCTTTCCTCGTATATCGTCGCGACCGACGGTGACGGCGACTCCATCTCCCTTGGCGCCGGGACCTTCCTGATCCAGGTCCTCGACGACATTCCGGTGCAGACCAGCGCCACCGTCTCCGGCAATGTCGGCGAGGACGCGCTTTTGCTGGCGAACTCGAATGGTCATTCCGTCGGCAATCCCGACGGAGATGGCCTCGGCACGGTCGCGACCGGTTCGCTGAGCTCGCTGGTCTCCGCCGGGGCGGACGAACCCGGTTCCTTCTCGCTGATCCAGAACCCCGCTGGCTTGCCGGCGGCGACATCGAAGGGCGAGGCGATCGTCTACCACGTCGACGGCACGGTGCTGACCGGCTATGTCGAGAGCGGAACACCCGGCCTCGATGCGGGCGACCGCAAAGTCTTCACCCTCGATGTCCAGCCGAACGGCACCTACACCTT
This sequence comes from Mesorhizobium sp. B1-1-6, assembly GCF_006443035.1. Lineage (NCBI taxonomy): Bacteria > Pseudomonadati > Pseudomonadota > Alphaproteobacteria > Hyphomicrobiales > Phyllobacteriaceae > Mesorhizobium > Mesorhizobium sp. B1-1-6. The sequence continues at coordinate 964 of NZ_VFWR01000005.1, forward strand.
CACCTTGCTGGACCAGATCGACCACCTGCCGAACTCCCCCGCCAACGATGACAACCAGAAGCTGGTGCTCGACTTCACACATGCGCTCCAGTTCACCGACGCCGACGGCGACACGATCGCGATCACCGGCGAGACGACGACCACGACAGCCACAACAGGCATGAGCCTGCATTCCGGCCATTACGGCACCTATACCGTGGGCGGCGTTACGTTCGACGGACTAACGTTCAATGGAGCCTTGGCTCACGATTTCAACAATGGCGCCGGGAGCGATTCCTTCAACGTTTCGGGTCAGGGCGTCGGCATCGGCGACAATCATATCCATGACAATGAGGGCTTCATCTTCTCGCGGCCCGGCACCGACGCGGTGAGCTTCACCATCAACGGCAACGGTTCGGGCACAATTTCCTGGGAAGCCTACAATGGCGCCGGCGTGCCGGTTTCCGGGAGCTCCGGTTTCCAGATAGGAACGATGACTGTGCCGGCCAACGGCTCAGTCGTCACGATCGACCCGGCGGGCACGTTCGACCATCTGGTGATCCGCTTCGATCTCGACAGCGGCGACAAGATCCGCGCCGAAAATTTCCTCTATACGTCGACCACCACCACCAGCGGCGGCGTCTTCACCATTGGCATCGAGGACGACATTCCGGTAGCGCTGAACGGCAGCGCCAATCTTCCGACCGTCTACGAAGACACGCTGACCGGCCTGTCGAGCGGAAATTCGGAAGGCGGCAGCCAGCCAACCTCGGTTACGTTTGGGGCATCGGCCTTCGTCCCACTGCTTTCGATCGGCGCTGATGACGACGCGACTTTCTCCTTCAACGTCGAAAAGAATGGAACTCAGGCGGGCGTGTCGTCGGGGGGATCGGCGGTTCATTTCGTTGTGGGTGTCGATGCCGTCGATGGTGTCGCGGCGGACGGTCGCACCGTATTCACGATTGCGGACAACAACAACGGCACCTTTACGCTGACGCTGCTCGATCACCTCGACCATAGCCTCAATTCCGGCGACAGCGGGACGATGGCGATCGACATCGGCTCGCTCTTCAAGGCGACCGACTTCGACGGCGACAGCGTCAACCTGGCCGGCACGTTGAACATTGTGGTCGAAAATGACAGGCCAGTGATCGCTGCGGCGGAGGCCACCGTGGCGGAAAGCACCGCAGCGGGTTCCACAAACGCATTCAACGCGGCCTCCGCGACCGGCTCGCTGGGAATCTCGTGGGGAGCCGACGACGCCAATCCCAACAGCGGCATTCACGACCGCTCGGTTACCTTCAATCCGGCGTTGGCCGGCGTCCAGGCTGGCCTGACGTCCAATGGCGATGCCATCACCTACACTCTGTCCAGCAACGACACCGTGCTGACGGCGACCGCCACGCACAACTCGGTCATCCGCACCATCTTCACCGTGTCGATCAACGATCAGACTAACGGCAACTATTCGTTCAACCTGCAAGACAATATCGACCATCCGGCTGGAGCCGACCACAACGACAAGGCCCTGTCCTTCGACTTCACCGCGACGGATTCGGATGGCGACAGCACGTCGTCCACCTTCACCGTGCATGTCACCGACGACATTCCGGTCGTCACCAGCCCCGCGGGTACGGGCAATGTGTCGGAGAGCCTGCTGCCCCTGGTACAGCCGACATCCGGCGATCTCAACATCGACTGGAATGCGGACGACAAGGGATCGAGCCACCTCGAATTCGCGCGCGGTCCCGGCAACACTCTCATGGCGCCCGAAGAGCTGACCTCGGGCGGCGTTTCGCTGGAGTACACAGTCCGTCTTGCCGCCAATGGCGTCGATGAGGAACTCGTCGCCTTCAAGCAAGGCGACACCGTATCCAATCCCGTCTTCATGGTGACCCTGAACGGCGTGGGCACCCCGACCTTTGTCTTCACCCTCTGGCAGCCGCTTGACCACGACCACACCGGCGGCAGCGACGCCTCGCTGCCGCTCGGCTTCACCATCAAGGCCGTCGACGGCGACGGCGACTCCGTCACCCAGAGCTTTACGGTCAATGTCGCGGACGACGTGCCGGCCGCAGCGATGAATGCACAGGTCCAGCTCGATGACGACGGGCTGGGCGGCAATCCCGATGGCACCGGCGATGTCACTCCCGACACAGCCCACACATCCGGTACGCTCGGTCACAGCTATGGCGCCGACGGCGCCGGTACGACGCTGCTCACCGGCGCGACGCTGCCGGTTGCGGGCGGGTTCTCGGTGACCTCGAACTCAGGAACCGACCTGATCATCAGCCAGGTGCAGAACAGCGTCGTCGTCGACGTGCTGAAGGTGCATCTGGCCGACACCACATCCGGCGCCTACACGGTCACGCAGCTTCATGCGATCGAGCACCCTGCCGGCGACGACGAGAACAATCTGCAGTTCGGCGTCAACTACACCGTCACCGACGGCGACCACGACACGGCCACCGGCACGCTGTCGATCGATGTCGATGACGACACGCCGACGGCAAGTGTAAGTGCCTCGCAAAACGTCGCCGAGGGCACAACGGTCACCGGCGTGCTGGACTTCGTCGCCGGCGCCGATGGTGCGACGGTGACGCAGATCAACGGCAAGACCCTGGTGTTCGGCGCCGATGGCTACTCGCAGCCAATCGTCTTCGAGCACGGCACGATGGCGGTCATGGCGAATGGCAGCTACACATTCACCGCGCAAGGCGACGACGTCTATCTTACTGGAGGCACCGCAACCGGCACCTTCACCGTAAAGGATGGCGACGGCGATACGTCGACCGCCAACTTCGGCTTTGCGATAAACGACACCACCAACGACACGACGGTCAACCTTAGCGCCTCGACGGTGTCGGAAGGAGCGGTGGCCAACTACGTCTTCACGGCAACACTGTCGAACGCCTCCCAGGGCGTGACCACGATCACAACCAACCAGGGCGACATCACGATCGCGAACGGCCAGACCACCGGCACGCTGACGATTGCCTCAGGCAATGATGAGGACGTCTATCTCGACGCGTCGAGCCGGACCGCGACCATCATCAACACCAGCGGTGGCAATTTCGAGCATCTCCTGGTCGGCGCCGCAACGGCGACGGCGCAGGTCACTGACACTACCAACACGGTGACGGCGACGCTCACGTCCTCAACAATCTCGGTCTCGGAAAATGGCGGCTCGATCCTTTATACGGTGACGCTGACCGGCACTCCTGGTTCGGTCGCACCGACCGCACCACTGACCTTCACGCTGGCCAATGGCGAGACAGTGACAGTCGCCACCGGCGCTACAACAGGATCCGTGACCCACACCTACACGGACGCCCAGATCACCGACCAGGCGAATATTTCCAATTCGATCGCGTCGGTGCAGTCGGGGGGCAGCGAATACGAGCATCTGGTCACGGCGGGCTCGACCACTGTCGACGTCAACTACTTGACGACGCTTACCGGTCTGACGCTGCAAGCTTCGGGCGGGGATACGTTCGTCGATGAAAAGGGCCTGGATATCCGTAGCGGCGAACCTGCGGGATCTGGCGAAAACGACAACAATCCGGCTACCAATTTCGATCCGTCGGAAAGCAACACCGGCGCCTTCGGTTTCACATCGCCCGACGGCCTGGTCACGATGACGATCGGGACCACAGCGCTGACCTTGTCGGAGTTACAGGCCGCCTCGCCTGGAGCGCCGGTGACCATCTTGGGCGGCCCGGCCTACGGATTGCTCCAGGTGACAAGCTTTGTCGGAGACGCGACCGGCGGCACGGTGACCTACAAGTTCACCTTGCTCGACAATGTCACTCATCCGAATACAACGGCGGATGCGACGCCCGGTGACCGTGGCCTCCAGGATCAGGTGTTTGCGAACTACGGTGTTGTCGTTACAGACACCGACGGCAGCAGCACCACCTCTTCGCTCGACATCGCGATACGCGATGATGGCCCAACGGCCCACAATGACACCGATTCCTTCGGCACTGGCATCATAGGCAGCTCGATCCTCGGCAATGTGATAGACGGCGCCGGCACCAACGAAGGTCTGCACGGCACCGGTATCGACACCCTGGGTGCCGACGGCGCCAAGATCAGCGGCGTCACTGGCTCTGGTGGATCGGACACCGATGTGGCTGGCGGCGGCTTCGTCGTCAGCGGCCAATTCGGCATGCTGGCTCTGCAGGAGGACGGCAGCTACGTCTATACCCGTGTCTCCGGCCTGGCCGGCAGCGACGTGTTCACCTACACGCTGAAGGACGGCGACGGCGACACCTCGACCGCGACGCTGACCGTCGGGCTCGACAGCACCGGTCAGCCGACCGCCACCTCGTCGAGCATCGTGGTCGACGAAGACGATCTTGCCGCGGGCGTCCACAACACCAATAGCACGGGCGACGATACGACTTCGAACCCCGCGGACATATCGCTCGGCAGCTATGGGCCGGACGGGCATGGCTCGCTCAGCTTCGACGTTGCCAATGGCGACACCGTCATGGACGGCGCTTTCACAGTGAAGCATGACGGTGTCGCGCTCCACTATTACTACGACACGGCCTCACACACCTTGTACGGCACGACCGACACGTCCGGCGCGACGGCCGCAGCCAACCACGCCGCCTTCAAGATCGAGGTCAACCAGACAGCGGCGACCTATAACTTCACGCTGCTGCAGGAGGTCGATCACCCGCAAGGCGGCGGCGAGAACGACATCAATCTTTCGCTTGGGTACACCATCACCGACTCCAATGGCGACCACGCCAACGGCACGGTCGGCATCAAGATCGACGACGATATGCCGACTGTCGCAGCGGATACCGCGACGGCCGTGGCTGGCACCAAGCCGACCATGAACGCGATCCTTGTGCTCGACTTCTCGCAGAGCATGAACGATACCGTCCCGGGCACAGGGCAAACGCGCCTCGCGCTGATGAAGTCGGCCGTGGCGGATTTCCTCGCGAGCAACGATGTCACGTTCACGCAGATCACGGTTTATACCTTCGGAGTCAGCGGCAGTTTCATCGGGCAGTATTCGGATCCGGCAGCAGCGGCTTCGGCCATTGCAGCGATCAACTCGACCTCGGCCGGCACTAACTACGCGAGCGCCGTGAGTCTGGTCAGCGGCACGACGGGCAATGGTTACGCCAATCTTAGCCATCCCGCGGCGGACCAGACCAATCTGTACTTCCTGACCGACGGCGACCCGACTGGCGGCACCCACCTGACCTCGGCACAGCAGGCGGCATGGACCAACTTCCTCAACGACAGCGGGAACGACCCGGACTATCCCGCGGTCAATCACGTCTATGCCGTCGGCTTCAGCGATATCAATAATACGAGCTTCCTTGACGAAGTCGCGCAGCGTGATGAAGACAGCACGCAGATCGTCAAGGATCCGACCATATTGTCGGCCACGCTGTCGGCTTCGTTACCTGGTGAGGTAAACGGCAATCTCCTCGGCAACGACCATTTCGGCGCCGATGGCGGGCATGTCTATTCGATCACGGTCAATGGTACGACCTACACTTGGAACGGTGCGACGGGGGCGGGCTCGCAAATCACGGAGACCGGTGCGATCACCGGCACAATCACCGGCCAGACGACGGTGACGGGCATTGCCACGGCAATCGGCGGACATTTCTCATTCCATTTCGACACCGCCGCATGGACCTATACCAGCCCGACCAATGTCGCCTCGAATACGACCGAGAGCCTTAACTACACATTGGTGGATGGCGACGGCGACAAGGCGAGCTCGACCTTGACGGTCAATGTGGTGGTGCCGGCGCATCCGGAAACGAACGCTGTTTCAGCCAGCGGCGCAGAAGACGCATTGGATATTGCGGTCACGCTGGCGGGCTCCGACGGCGATGGGACGGTAACTTCTTTCAAGATCACCAGCCTGCCGACCAATGGCACGCTCTATCTGGATGCCGCACATACCCAGGCGATCGCGCTCAATGGATCCGTGCCGGCGGGTACATCGACGATCCACTTCGCCCCTACCGCCAACTACAATGGGCAGGTCACGTTCCATTATGCCGCCGTTGATAACGACGGCTTGCAGGACAGCACCCCGGCGACGGCCACGATTAGTGTGACGGCGGTGAACGATCCACCGACGTCGACGATAACGCCGACGACCTATGCGGCCACCGCGCAGACGAGTCTCACCCTTTCGGGAACCGGATTGTCTATCGGTGACGTCGACGCCGGCGGCGGTTCGATGACGGTGACCCTGTCGGTCACCGAGGGCACGCTGTCAGGGTCGGCCGGCAACAGTGGCGCGGCTGTCTCAGGCAGCGGTTCGTCAACGCTGACGATCACCGGCACCGTGACGCAAATCAACAATCTGCTCGGCGGTGTGAGCACAGGTTCTGGCTCGGCCGGGTCTATCACCTATGTCGACAATCTGGCTTCGACAGCCACACTGATGCTCACCGTACATGACAACGGCAATACTGGTGGCGCAGATCTCAGCGCCAGCGATACGGCGACGATCAGCATTGCTCCTCTGAACCATGCGCCCGTTGCGGCTGATCTGACAGTGGTGTCAAACTACGGTGGGAGTGCATTCGCGGTGGCGGACGTTGCCTTGCTGGCGTTTGCATCCGATCCAGATGGGAACACGCTTAGCATCACCGGCGCGTCTGCACAGAACGGATTCACGACTCTCAATCACAACTCTGGCCAGATCAATATAGACGACAACAACAGCGCCGGTGGGACCTTTACCTATACAGTGAGCGATGGATCGCTGACCGATACAGGTACAGTCACCTACCAGCAGGACACAGCTGGCACCGTATCGGGAACCAGCGGCAGGGACATCGTCGTTGGCAACGATAGTGCGAGCACGCTGGACGGTGCAGGCGGCAGCGACGTCATCCTCGGCGGCTCCGCCGGTGACACGATCATCGCGGATCAGGTCGATCTGTTGATCAACGGCGGCGGCGGAACAGATACCCTGCAGGTTGGGGCAAACTTCACCAGTGCGTCCGACGCACAGCTTGCCAATATCGAGAATGTGACGCTGACGGCAGCGGCGACTCTTGATCTGTCCAACCAGACTGAAGGGTTCACGATCACTGGTTCGGCTGGTGCTGATTCGATCACCGGCGGTTCCGGCAACGACACCATCATCGGTGCCCAGAACGACACGCTGCTAGCCGGCGGTGGGGGCACGGACACGCTGCAGATCGGCGCGGCTTTCACGAGCACAAGCGATGCCCAGATCATTGGCATAGAGACGATACAGTTGACCTCGGCCGCAACCCTCAACCTGTCCAATCAGACAGAGGGTTTCAAGATCATCGGTTCTTCGGGAATCGACACGATCATTGGCGGTGCAGGCGCCGATACCATCAACGCCGCCGGGGGCAATGACACGCTCACGGGCAATGGTGGGACGGATCAGTTCCGGCTGGCCACCAACTCCGGAACGGATGCGATTACCGACTTCCAAACTGGAGTCGACAAAATCGGCTTCCTCGATACGGGCTCGACCGGAAGCGGCAGCGTCGATTTCGCAAATACCATTGGCAGCTCGGCAGGAACGGCCCTCAATAGCAGCGATTTCGTCACGCGTTCGAACGTCGACAGCATTGTGGGGGCTGACGACACCAAGGTGATATTGATAAGCAGTGCTCAGACAACGGCTCAAATCACCGGAGACACTGGAGGCAACAACTCTCAGAACAGCTATATTGTCGTTTTCAACTCAACGACTAGCCACGGCGAAGTCTGGTTTGATACCGACTGGGACAACAGCCCCGGCCGCATCCAAGTGGCGTCCCTGAACAACATCACCAGCTTGGCGCAGCTAACGGCCCTCACCGCCTCCGACTTCGTCGCCTACAACAGCACCGTCGACCCGATCATCCTCGATCTGAACCACAACGGCTTCACCTTCTCCGACCTCAGCCACGGCGTCCAGTTCGACATCAATGGCGATGGGGCCAAGGACCAGATCGCCTGGAACACCTCGAATGACGGCATGCTGGCGATGGATCTCAACCATGACGGCAAGATCGATGACGGCAAGGAACTGTTCACGCCGAGCTTCGGCGGCGGCAACTTCGCCAGCGGCGCGGCCGCGCTGGCCTCTCTCGACGGCAATCATGACGGCCTCATCGACCACAATGACGCGGCGTTCAGCAGTCTGCTGATCTGGAAGGACGCCAATACCAACGGCATCAGCGATGCCGGGGAATTGTCGCACCTCGCGGATAACGGTATCGTCTCGATCAGCACGGCGGCCAGCCCCGCCGTGGGCGAAATCGACGGGCAGACCGTGACAGGCAACGGCACGTTCCAGATGGCCGACGGCACCACCGGCAACTATGTCGAGGTCGAACTCGACACCTCGCTCGGTGCCCCCGCACAGCCGACCGTCGCCTCCGACGGCACGAAGACCTTCGCCATCGGCTCTCTCGAGGTGACCGACCTGATCGCCGACTTCCATGACGGGGCCAAGGGCGACCAGATCGATCTTACGGCATTGCTGAAGGGCCTGGCCGGCGTCACCGATCTCGAAGCCGGCGGCTTCGTGGAGATCGCGCAGTCCTCCGCCAATGCGGCGAACGCCGAGGTCAAGGTCGACACCAATGGCGGCGGCGACAACTATCACACGGTGGCGGTGCTGGAGAACTATACGTTCCACAGTGCCGCCGAAGCGGTCAAAATACTCTATGACGACAGCCATGGTACCAAGCAGGACGTAGCCTAAGGGGCGAAAGGAACGGGGTAAGCAACATGAACAGAATCTTGCGGGTGGCTTTCGGGGCCGGGCTGCTGTCGATCTTGTCGACGGGCCTCAATGCCGCCGACATCATCGAAGGACCCACGGGCGATTATTGCGGTGTCGTCGGCACCTCCAACCTGGTGCTGAACGACAACATCGTCGATCTCAGGGATCAGGTGGTGAAGCTGATGGACGAGTCGGTCGCCGTCGCCAACAGCTCGGAGTGGATCAATTCGTCCCGGCCGGTTTTCGTCTGGGCCTCGGAAGCCAAGGTCGCCTGCGGCATGGCTTACGGCTATCTCAAGACGAACTACAAGGACGAGGACACGCTCAACAAATGCGAGTGTTTCCACGATCGCATGGTCGAGTACATGCACTGACCGGATAGGCAACCTGCGCCTGTTGGCCACCATGGCAGCGGACGGATCAACTCCTGAAGGCGATCGCCGTGGCCGGCATTGGCCAAGTCGTCACGCTGGCTTGCGCCGACCGGCTGGAGCAGCCTCCCATGGCACAACGTCGTCCGGCTCGGCGCAGCCGATCCATTGTGACGCAACCGCAGTGTGGCATGCGACAGACATTCAAGGCGTTCGCGAGCTATCAGCCGACCGCGCCGTTGCCGATGGCGACGTTCGGCGTTTCCGCGTTTTCGTCGGACCGCGATACCTTCTCAGGGCAAGCGCGACGGATCGGGGCGCTGAGGGCTCGGCTCTTCGGCGGCTGAAGAAAAACAGGACGGCACGACCAGTTCGCCGTAACATGCGTCGGAGACCAGACCGGGAATAATAAACCGGCGGTGAACAGGGTGGGACAATCATGGAAGCTGGCCGACGGGTCCGTGGGCTGAAGATTTGGGCAACCGCCTTCGCGCTCGCTGCGGTATTGTCGGGCTGCCAGTCGAAGGGGGGCGTTACCGAAGCGCTCGATCCGGCGGCGATTGCCGCGCCTGCCGGGCAGGATGGCGCCGAGGGCGCCGGCCCGGCCCAGGCAACCCAGTCGCTGGGTACCGGTTCGACGAAAATTACCATGCTGCTGCCGTTATCCGCCCCGGGAACGGCGGGGGAAAATGGCCGCAAGATGCTCGATGGCGCCAAGCTCGCGATGACCGATATCGGCAATGGGTTGCTTACGCTGACCGTGGAGGACACCAAGGGCGACAACGCACAGGCCGGCAAATTGGCGCTGCAGGCCCTGACGACCGGCACGAAAGTCGTCATCGGCCCGACCGAACTGCCGGCAGCGCAGCATATCGCCACATTGTCGGGATCGAAGCGGCCGCCCGTATTGGCGCTTGCCGACAATTTCGCGGGCGGCGCCGGTGTTTATGCCGTGCGCCTCAGCGAAGCGGACAGTGCGGCGGCGGGTGCCGCGGGCATCGCCGCGAAAGGCGGAAAAAAATTCGTATTGTTTGTCGCGGGTGGCTCGAACGCCAGCACGGTCGAGAAGCGGGTCGGCAACAGTCTCAGCATCTATGGCGCGACGCTCGCCGTCACTGTTCCATATTCGGCCGGCGACAGCGCCGCCAAGGCGGTCGACGAAATGGCCTCGCTCGTGGACACTCCCGACGCGGTCATCATTGCCAGCGGGGAGGCCAGCCCCTCGCCTATACTTGCCGCCCTCAAATCAAAGGGCATTGCGAGCAAAGCGACCTCCGTCGTCGGAACCAGCCGTTGGCTGGAGCATCCCATGGACCCAGCTTTCGAGGGAGCCTATATCGCAACGCTCGATCCGGGCGAAACCGGGCCGATCGCCGACCGCTTCAGGACGACATACAATTATCCGGCCGACGTCAACGTAGCCTACGCTTATGATATGGTTGCGCTGACGGCAGGGATTGCCAGCGCGGTCGGACCTGACGGCTTCAGCAAACAGGTGCTCGAAAATCCGAGCGGATTTCGCGGATCGACCGGCCTGTTCCGCTTTCGCGCCGATGGATCCAGCCAAAGATCGATGCCATTCTACCGGATAGAAAAGGGTGCGCTCAAACTGGTTGCCAAATCGACCTCGGGGTTCTGACCGCCCGCTAACGAACGCTGCGCCGGCGTGATGGACGTGCCAGGATGTGCCCGCCTGGTCATTGCGGTCGGAGGCCTCGAGCTGCTGTTCGGGATTGCCCTGATCATGCATGCCGGAGCCTTGCTTGCGACCGACCGGCCTGCCCTTGCGACCCGTGTCGAGAATGCCGGGCAAGCAACCCGGTCGGAGGCGACTGTTCTCGTCGGAAGATGGCGAGAAGCGCGCAGGGTTGCCGAGGATGTTGTCGCACCGCCGCCAATTGACCTGTCCGAGATCGAGCGGATCGAAGCCCGGCCTCCGCTCGGCGATCTCGGCCTCGCCGTGCCCCCTAAAACGCCGATGCCAGGCGATTGGGGTGAAACCCTGCTCTTCCGGCCAATAGCAACGTCATCGGCGACTTTCGAATCCATGGGACGCAAAGTGGCCATCAGTGGTGTGGCCAGCATAGAACCGGAAGCCACCTGCTCGTTTCACGATGTCGCCTGGTCTTGCGGCCAGCACGCACGCGCCGCCTTCAATTCCTGGCTGCGTGGACGCGCGCTGAAGTGTGTCGTGCCGCCGGAGGTCGAGCGTTTTGCCATTGCCGCGCCGTGTAACCTTGGCAAGCAGGATGTCGGCGCCTGGCTTGTGTCCAACGGCTGGGCGATCACGCTGCCCACCGGCATCTATGGCAAGGCGCAAGCAGTCGCCGAGGACGCGGAGGTGGGAATTTTCGGCCCGCCGCGATAGGCGAAAATCGATTCACGTTTCGCACATCGATCAAATTGTATGGTTTGCCGCAACTGAAATTGCGCATGCCGGCGCTATGCTCGCCGATCTGACAGGAGATTGGTAATGGCACAAGCCGAAACGACCGCCACAGAGCCGGTATGGAAGGGTGTCGCGTGGCTCGCCTTCCTGGGGACCGTTGGCAGCCTTGCCCTCTCCGTGGGCCTCAATTACCTGCTGTTGTTCAGCGATGTCTTGACGCCGTTCGGGCGCAGCATGGTCACTGCGCTGCTGCTGCCTCTGATCATCGGTCTGCCGCTTTTCGTATTGATCGGCTTGAAACAGGCCCAGATCCGCGGCTACCGGCGGGAGCTCAACAGGGCCGAGACCTATGACAGGGTGACAGGCTGCCTGAACGGCCCGGTTTTCACCTCGATGGTCGAGCGGCGCGCGGCCAGGCCGTCAGCGCCAGGGCCGCGCTCGGGTGCCTTCCTGGTGATTCATGCCGAACACCTTCGCTCCATAAATCTTCGCTTCGGTCCAGATTGGGGCGATGAGGCCTTGCGGCTCGTCGCCTCGGCCATTCAGTCTTCGGTCCGCAAGGAGGATATGGTAGGTCGCATAGGAACATCGATGTTCGGAGTCTTTCTTCCAGGTACGACCGAAGCGGAGGCCGCGGAAATTGGCGAGCGCATTCGGGCAAGCGTCGCGCGGGTCTATTTCGCGCCCAAGGGGACCGAGGACGTTCTGGCGATCAGCCTGGGAAGCACCGTGTTTGAAACCGAGCTTGGATTCGAGGACATGTTTCGCTCAGCGGAAGCACAATTATCCGCCCGCGCATCCGCCGAAACGCGCCCTACAGGTCTCCAGTAGGCCGCTTCAACCTTGGCGAAGCCAATGACCGGCGGCAAATCGACGTTTGGACACATTCCTAAAGCTCAGCGAGCAGGGCCGCTCGACAGGCACAAGCACTTGATCGATCTCGTTGCCGGAAACCTCATCGGCGCGGAAAGAGAACCTCGCCCATTCCAAGCACCGCGTTGTCGCCGCCATATTTATGTGGTGCGCTCCCCAGCAGCGGCCGTTTCAAAATGCCTTCGGCGATCAGATGACGATCGATGACGGTGGCGAAAACGCTCTCCGGCGCGCCACACTCGACGAAGCTCGGTGACAGATGTCCTGGCGCGCGATCGAGAAGGATCGAACCGCGGCGCATCAGGTAGCCGGGCATTTCACCGATGCCCCCGGCTACCACCAGCGTGCCTGCGATCATGCGGCTGCCGGCATAGTCGCCCGAGCCTTTCAGCACAGAGATCAGACCGCGCCGCATGCGGTCCGCGGCGAAGGCGCCCGCCCTGCCCCTGACGATCAGCACGCCGCCATTCATGCCGGCCAGTTCGCCGACGAGCGGCGCACCAAGGTGATCGCCGGCATTGCCTGTTATCTCCAGCCTGCCGCCGCGCATGCCAGAGCCGGCGTGCGGCCCCGCATTGCCTTCGATCGTCAGCTTGCCGCCGCGCATGGCGCGCCCGGCCTGCGCGCCAGTATTGCCGATCACGCGAACCGATCCACCTCCCATGCCTTGCGCCACCCGGTCGAGGCGCGCGCTTCCTCCTTCGAACACGATGCTTAGCGGATCGCTGCCGGCGAGGCGAAAAATGTCGCCCACCTTCGATCCGTGCTTCGACATGCCGATTCGGATTTTTTCGATATCCCGTCTTTCGCTCCCAGCAAGCCGCTCCGGCGTCAGCGGCGACAGGTCGAGGCGCTCAGGCGGTTCGGCAACAAGAGTGAAGGTCAGCGCCTTCATGGCAACATATCCTTCAGCGAATAGATGAACTTACCGAGCTTGCCGCCGTAATTGCCGGCGCCGATGCGAACCGCGCCTTTCTTCGGTCCGAGCTGGAGGACGGCCTTGATGCCGGCCTTCATCGCCGCGGCAACGGCATCATTGGTCTCACCATCAATGACGATTTCCAGGACGGCGTTGATGTCGGGGCCGAGCTCACTCGCAACCACACCGCGCAGTGTCGGCGCGTAGCCTTCGTTGGCCGAGGCGATCATGCCCTTGTATTTGCCACCTATCTTGGAACCCGAACGGGCGATGCCGCCCGGGAACGGCACGATGGCACCGGGCACCATTCCGATCGCGGCGACCGCGGCCTCGGCCGCGACCAATGCGTTGGCGCTGCTTTCGGCCATGACAAAGAAATTGCCGCCGCCGACGGCTTCCTTCGTCAGTCCGGTTGTCGCCTCGCAGAGGAATTCACCATCCATGACGGGAATGCGCCAGAAATGCCTGTCGCCGATCTTCTTGGAGATTTGCCAGCCATCGCCGAAATAACGCAGTGCCGAACCGAGCTTGAGCTTGGCGCTGCCCTCCAGCCCGGCAAAGCAAGCGGAGCCCGGCGAAGTCAAAACACACTGCCCGACGCGATTGAGCAGTTGCTTCTGCAATTCATCGGTTCCCATCGCGAAGATCATCACGCGGCAGCCGGGCCGGCCATCCGGGGTGGCTGACGGCGGCAGGTCGGCATCGATTGCCGCTTCGCAGCCGCAACCGATTACCGAGGTGGCGAAGCCGGTCATCGTGATCGCCGCCTGCCGTGCCCATTTCCGGTTCGGCGCGGTGATGATGATGGCGGTTGCCCGCATCCCAAAGGCTTCGGCAAAAGTATCGTCGATCGTTACGCCATTTACGCTCACGTTCGGCATGGCACCTCGCCGAATGGCTGTTCACGCGCAATCGCGGAATCCGGGAAATTGAACCAATCTAAGGACAGGCCGTAGCGCTGCTGGTGATAGTCCTCCAGACGCCGCACCATCGCCTTGTCCACAGGTGGATTAAGCCTGAGGGCCTTGCCCCAGCGGTAATGGATGATCTCCCCGTCCTGCACGACGAGATCGCCATCCTTGAAAACATATGCCGCCTGTCCGAGCATTTTCGCGATACTTTCGTTCCTGCGATAGGCAGCAATATCGGCTATCGCGCCGGCGCCGAGATGGCCTCGATCCGTCAACCCAAGCAGCCTGGCCGGCGCTGCGCGCGTCATGATGGCTATTTCCTCGAACGTGTATTCGCGATCGATTGCGGACAAGGTAGAGTGCGCTAAGGCGGATCGTGAAAGTCCAGCGGCCATTTCGGTGCGTGCTTCCCGCCTCATCAGCAGCTCGAACAGAGCCGGATAAGCGGTAAAGGGTGCACCGTTGGGGTGATCGGTGGTGAAGAACACACGCCAGGGATCGTCGATCAGGAGAAAAAGCTCGAGCCCGATCGCCCACTGCATCGTGCCATAAAAGTCCTTGCCATAGCTGTAGGGCACGATGCCGCCGCCATTGCCATCCCCGTCATGAATGACGGTCTTTTTCGGATGCGCGTTGCCCCGCGCCGAGAACTGCCGCATGACGTCGGAGGAGACCGTGACCGTCTGACCGAACATCACCTGACCGATATCGATGGTGACTTCCGGCGTCGTGTTGACCAGTTCGGCAAGCCGCGCGGCAGCGGAGGAAAATCTTCGCTTTCCTTCCGTGCCATAGCCATAGAACTGGAGGTGGGCAAGGTGCAGCGGCTGCCCATCCGCCGCCGCAATCGTCGCGGCCGCCGTGTCCGCAGATCCGGGAATGCCCAGATTGTTGCAATGGACATGCAAAGGATGCGGCAGGCCAAGATTGTCGACGGCGGCCTGCAGCGTCTTGACGATGTTGCGCGAGCTGACGCCGTAGGAAGGCACCACATCGTCCAGCGCGAACGTGCGTGCGTTTTCCTTGAAGGCGGCCGCTGCACCGGCGTTGATCACCTTGACCCCGAGCGCTCGCGTCGAGGCGACCGTCCAGGCGACATAGTCCTCGATCATTTGAGGTGTGGCGGCGTCACGGATCATTGACAGCAGGAAGTCGTCGTTGCCGAGAATGGCGAGCGTCGCCTTGTCGATGATCGGGATGTCGGCCAGCTCGAGATGGGTGTGGAGTGCAGATCCCGGCGACATCGCCGGTTCGACGACCGTCGTGAAGCCCATCTTGGCGTAGAGACAGCCGGTCTGGAAGGTCGACCAGCCGGCATTGGAGAGCGGCGTGGTCGCCGGTCGGGCCTGATGGGCGGCATGCTGTTCGGGCAAGAGAAGCCGCGCGGTATTCACGTTACCGCCGCCAATGTGGGAGTGGATGTCGATGGCGCCCGCCATCACAATGCAGCCGGCGGCTTCGATGGTCCGGTCGGCCACCCCCTCAGCCGGCGCCGCGACGATCTTGCCGTCCTTGATCCACAGGTCGCCCTTGCCGAGACGGCTGTTGACGGGGTCGACGATGTCGCCGTTGGCAATTTTCGTCAGCATGGCAATGCCTCGGCGAAAACCCGACTGGCGACCAGGCGAATGATCGTCGCGGCGGAGGGCAATTTCGAAGCAGCGCGGGTATCAGTCGACTTCAGCGAGCCGGTACGGCTGGAATAGACAACCGCATCGTGATCGACTCCAGCTTCGCCAATGGCGATGGTGACCGCGGCGCCTGTGACCGGCTCTTCCGTTTTAGCCAGCGCAATCAGTGCCATGTGTCCCCTTTTTCTCGGGAGTTGGGCAACCGTGGCGGAGATCCGCAGGTGCAGGTCGGCTTCGCCGGCGGCGATCATGCGCGCCACATCGTAACGCCAGGGATCGAATTCCGGGAAGCCCCGCGCAAAGCCCGTGCGCAATGGAAAACCTGTCATCCAGGTCGAGGCGAGCACGCTTCCCCACCCGTTTTCGCTCGCGGGCAGATGAAGGCCAGATGCACGTGATTTGCGATTGAGATCGGCGATCAGCCCCTGCAGCATCTCCAACGCCAACCCATCGGTGGCATGGCCTGAAAACAGGAACACGGGAAAGTGCGCAGCCGCCAGAGCCTTGGCGAAATCGTTGAAGTTCGACACCGGTCGCGATGTTTGCCGCCCCTTGTACTGCGCCCTCAGCGCCGCCAGCGTGGCGCCGAGGCTAGCCTGGCCACAGGAAAGGAGCGTTGCCTTGCGCCCGTTTTTCAGCGGCGGCGCGGACACCCCGTTCGATCCCACCAGGAAGAACTCGCGCTCATTCCCGGTCGAGAGATCGGGCCTGGTCGAGAGATCGGGAACCGTGCCAGCGAGTTCGGCAACAAGGTCATGATGGGTTTGTGCGAGTTCGCCCACGATCACCACGATATCGGCACGCCGGCGCGTCTCCCCAGGGGCGACGGTCATCGCGCCCCTGTCGGTAAAAAGCAGGGTCTCTCGGGCAAGTGCCGCGCCGTCGGTGTGATCGTATGCCGCGCCAAGCCGCTCGGCCAGCGCGATCGCCGCCCTCGTGCCGTGTATGTCCGTATCAAAGCTGAAAACCGGGCACCGGCTTGACGATAACAGCGACGCGGCATGCGCAGCCGCGCGCTCGACCAGCGCTTCCCGGTTGCCTATCCAAGCAACCGCCATTCGCTACACTACTTTCTGGTGCCGGCCCGATCCTAGACGAAACTGGATTGGCCGTGAACCCCGCTTGCCAGCAGATTAACGAATGTTTTCATACGCTATCAACAAACTCCGACCGCGCTTAATCATATTTGATGTAAGCGAAGCGTTGATCGGTCGCCGGAGTTCCCTCCAGCGCTCCGCCTTCCTTGGCCGGCTGCCACTGGACAACGTCCTCGATCTTTCTCGCCAACTCGAAGTCCTTGTCGGTGATACCCTTCGCCGCGTGGTTCATCAGGCGTACCTCGACCCAGGCATAGGAAGCGGTGATATCGGGATGGTGCCACGCCGCCTCGGCGAGATGGCCAACCGTGTTGATGACCATCAGCGTCGACTTCCAGCTGTGGGTCTTGTATTTGCGCCGTATCCAGCCGTTTTCGTAGCGCCATTTCGGCAACTCCTTCTCAAGCCGGTCGGCAATCTCGGCGTCCGAATAGACCTTCTCCTTGACCGTTTCGCTCATCTCGACCTCCCCGAATTGCTCGGTCCGTCAACACGACAGGCCAAAGCAGAAACATGAATGCACTCTCTTTGGCTTGCTCCCTCGACGAAAACAGTTATCATCGTGGCGGGCACCTAAACTTCCATGATGCATCCATGATGCACCCATCGGGGGGCAGATGTCGAATTTTGTTACCGTACGAGTGCCCGCTCGCCTTCACCTTGGCTTCCTCGATCTCAATGGCGATGCCGGACGTCGCTTTGGCAGCGTTGGGCTTCCGTTGAGTGAACCCGAAACCGTTGTCACCCTGTCGCGGTCCGGCGAGACCATAGTCGAAGGTTCCGAGAGCGTTCGCGCCGGTGAGCACTTGTCGACGCTCTGCAGGCATCTCGGCATTCGCGGCCAGCACCATTTGGTGATCGAACAGTCGATCCCGAGTCACGCCGGCCTTGGGTCCGGCACGCAGATCGCCCTTGCCGTCGCCTCGGCACTGCGAACGCTCCACAACCTGCCTCTCGATGTCGCCGGCGACGCGACCCTGCTCGAACGAGGCGGCCGATCTGGAATCGGCATCGCAAGTTTCGAAGACGGCGGCGTGATTGTCGACGCGGGCAAGGACGAGCGTGGCGGACCGCCTCCGGTCGTGGCGCGGCTGCCGTTTCCCGAAGAATGGCGCGTCATCCTCATCCTCGACCATGCCGGGCATGGACTGCATGGCGAGGCAGAGGTCGCGGCGTTCCGTTCACTGCCACCCTTCCCGACGGCGGGCAGCGGCGAGATCTGCCGGAGGGTACTGATGGGTATCATGCCGGCCTTGGTCGAGCGCGATCTTGCGGCATTCGGCGCTGCCGTCACCGCGATACAGATGCTGATCGGCAGCCATTTCGCTCCGGCGCAGGGCGGTGTGTTCACCTCAAAGCGGGTCGAGATGGTCGCTCACCGTCTCAATAAAGCGGGCGCCGTCGGGATCGGCCAGAGTTCCTGGGGACCCACAGGGTTTGCCTTCGCGCCGTCGCATGACGCCGCGCTCAAATTCGTCGGCGCGGTTCAGAAGACAGCCGTTGAAGACGGCCTTCAGATCAAGATCGTCAAAGGCAGGAACTCCGGCGCGAAGATCAGTTCGACCGGACTCGGTCTCGTCGGCAGCTGACGCTTCAGATTCCAAGCAGAAAGGCGAGAAATGGCCCGCAAACATATCCTGCATATGCTGACGCCGTTGAAGCACATGAGCCCGTTCGACGTGAACATGGCGCTCGACGCTGGCTTCGATAGCGTGGTCCCCTATGTCGATGTCGACCTTGGTGAGGTGACAGGCCTGGTTCAGGACGCGATCTTTTCGCGCCCGCCGGATGCGGGTGTCGATACCGGCATCTTTATCGCCGGGAAGGATGCTTCGTTGGCGCTCGACATGTTCGATGCCGCGAAGAAGGCGATGGTGCCGCCTTTCCAGGTTTCGGTATTTGCCGACCCCGCCGGCTCGTTCACCACGGCCGCGGCGATGGTGGCCAAGGTCGAAAAGGCGTTGGAGAAGAAATTCGAGCGCGGGCTGAAGGACACGAGGGTGGCTGTTTTCGGCGCCACCGGCGTGGTTGGCTTCTGCACCGCCGTCATCGCGGCAAGGGAGGGCGCCCGCGTCACGCTTGTCGGCCATGACGGCATCGAAAGGGTGAAGCAGATCGCTGCCGAGATCAAAAGCCGATTCAAGATCGGTGTCGATGCGGCTGACGGATCGAGCGATGCCCGGAAAGCCGATCTGGTCGAAGCAAGTGAGGTCATATTGGCTTGTGCGAAAGCCGGCGTCCAGGTGGTTTCAAAGGCCCAGTTGAGAGGAAGCGGCTTGCTTATCGCCGCCGACGTCAACGCGGTCCCGCCCGCAGGCATCGAAGGATTGGCCGTCAATGCCAATGGCGACCCGCTAGAAGCGGCAAAGGTCGTCGGGATTGGCCCGCTAGCCATCGGCAACGTCAAATATAAGGTCGAGTCTGGCCTTTTCAAAAGAATGATCGAATCCGAAAAAACGATCGCGCTCGATTTCCAGGAAGCGTTTTCCCTTGCACGCGAGATTGCCAAATAGCGCCAGATCTCTGCTGATCGCGGCGATTTCAGGCCGGGCATTGGCCATGGCTGCGCGGCGTGCGGGCTATCGTCCGTTGGTCGCTGATTTCTTCTGCGATACCGATACGGTTGCGCTGGCAGAACGAACGACCAAGCTGCCGGGCAACCTACAGGACGGCATCGACGGCGAGCGCATCATCGAGACGCTTCGGGACCTGGTCGGCGAAGACCAGCCGGTCGCCGTCGTCCTGGGCTCGGGTTTTGAGCGGATGACGGAGACTGTCGACGCCGTCGCTCGCCATTTTCCGCTTGCCGGCAATCGCGGCGCGGCGATCAGCAGGATCAAGGACCCGCAATTGCTGGCCGCGGATTGTGCCGAACTCGGCATCCCACATCCGGAATTCCGGTGGGATCGACCGCCTGAGCCAGACAGCTGGGTGGCCAAGACCGTGGGCGGCGCCGGGGGTGGGCATATCAGACAGGCGGCCGGAGAAAGCCAGACCACCGGCCGCTATTTCCAGCGTTTCGTCGCCGGACGCAGCATCTCGGCCCTGTTCGTCGGCGACGGCCAGGCCGCGCGCATCGTCGGCTTCAGCCAACAATGGACTTCCCCCGTCTCCACGGCGCCCTACCGCTATGGCGGGGCCGTGCGGCTGAGACGCTTCGACCGCAGGCAGGCGGCGGTCATCGGCGGCTGGCTTTCAGCCCTGACGCGCCGTGCCGGCCTGGTTGGATTGTGCAGCGCCGATCTCATTCGCGGATCGGATGGCTACAAGCTCATCGAGATCAATCCGCGGCCAGGCGCCACGCTGGACATTTTTGACGAGGCCGACGCGCCGCTGATCGAAGCACATCTGCGAGCTGCAACCGGCGGAACTTACCGTTTGCCACGCTTCGTCGATTCGATGGCTTCAATGGTGACCTACGCCGCGACGCCAATCGCGCGGTTTCCGTCGATTGCGTGGCCCGAATGGACCGCTGACCATCAGTCGCCCGGCACCCCTCTGATTGCCGGCGACCCCGTCTGCACCGTCTTCGCGCGCGGTCCGAACGCCGATTTGACCAGGCGGCTCATCAAGGGGCAAGCCCGCCGGTTGCAACTCCAATGGGAAGGAGACCGGACATGAAAGACGGTTCGGCATTCCTGAACGACAATGCACAGCGCATCGCTGACGGCATGATCAGCGACGCCGAACGGCTGCGGATCGCCGCTTCCAAGGGAACCTTGGGCGAGCTCCTTATCGATGTCGGCGCCAAGGCGCCCGGCAGCGTCGAGGCCGGGCTGCGCATGGCGGAGGCGGCGATGGGCGGTCTCGGCAGCGTGTCGGTGTTTATGGACCGCACGGAGCGGAAATGGCCGTTCACCGTCGAGGTGCGCTCGTCGCAGCCGGTACTAGCCTGCCTAGGCAGTCAATATGCGGGCTGGAACCTGTCTGCCCAGGACTATTTCGCCATGGGATCGGGACCGGCGCGGGCACTCGCCCGCGTCGAACCCCTGTTCGACGCGCTTTCCTATCGAGACACCGCATCGTCCGCCGTGCTTATCCTGGAGACTGCCAAACCGCCTCCCCCAGCAATCGTCGAGAAAGTGAGCAAGGCAACCGGACTGGCAACCGACAAGCTCACCTTCCTCTACGCGCCGACGCAAAGCCTTGCCGGCAGCCTGCAGATCGTTGCGCGCGCGCTCGAGGTTGCCCTGCACAAGGCCAACGATCTCAAATTTCCGCTGGAGAACGTTGTCGACGGCATCGGAGCGGCGCCAATCCCCGCCCCCCACCCGGATTTCCTGACCGCCATGGGCAGAACGAACGATGCCATCATCTATGGCGGCAGCGTCCAGCTCTTCGTAAAAGGGTCGGCAAAAGAGGCCAGCAACCTCGCGGAGAAACTTCCGAGCCGCGCCTCACGGGACTACGGTCAACCCTTTGCCGAGATCTTCAAGCGGTTCAAGGGGGATTTCTATGCCATCGATCCACTGTTGTTCAGCCCGGCCGAAGTGATCGTGACGGCGATCGAAACCGGCGACACGTTTCGCGCTGGCCGGCGTGATCCAAAGATGCTCGAACGGAGCCTCGGTTAGCATGGCGGCACAAAGAGACCCGTCCGTCATCCGCCACATCCGAGGCACCACATGATCCCTCGCATACTGATCGTCAGCGACAATTCGGACACCGGCTCAAGTGGCCTCGCGGCAAGGCTTGGTCGACGGGGCGCTATTGTTGCAACCGTGCCGCTGGCGGCGATCGCGTTCGACACCGGCAGCCCGGGCGGACTTTCGATCCCCGGTTTCGGCGGTGCGCTGCCCGATGCCGCGCTCGTCCGTTCGATCGCCGCAGGATCGTTCGAAGCGATCACCCGGCGCCTCGGGGTACTGCACGCGCTGAGCCGGCTGTCGGTTCCCGTGTGGAATTCGGCGCAGGCGGTCGAACGCTGCGTCGACAAGTCGATGACGACTTTCCTCTTGAAAAATGCTGGCCTGCCAACGCCACCGACATTCGCCGTCGAAGGACTTGCCGCCGCCAAGGAGATCGCGGCGCAGGAGCTTCGGGAGGGACCGCTGGTGCTGAAACCATTGTTCGGGGCGCAAGGCCGCGGGATAAGGCTGATCCGTACGCTCTCCGACCTTCCCGCCGCAGACGAGGTGAACAGCGTCTACTATCTCCAGCACTATGTGTCGCGCGCCGGCCCGCCCTTCCGGGATTTCCGCGTTTTTGTCTGCGCCGGCGAAACAGTCGCGATGATGAGCCGCAGCAGCGACGACTGGATCACGAACGTCAACCGGGGTGGCGTGCCGGAGCCGGTTTCGGGACCTGGCAAGGCTGAGCTGGCATCGCTGGCTGTCGCCGCGTCAGCCGCCGTCGGCGCGGATTTCGCCGGCGTGGACATCGTGCGAGCCGACGATGGCAGCTTGTTCGTACTCGAGGTGAACAGCATGCCCGCCTGGTCAGGACTGCAATCGGTGGTCGCTGTGAACATCGCCGAAGCGATCGCCGATGCCCTGCTGAAATTCCTGGCCGACCGCACCGAAGCGACCGCCGCGCCGCGGCCCTTCCGTTTCACCGCGCCGGCGAATTCGTAACGGAGCGGCAGGATGGCGTTATCGCGTGAACGCCTCCGGGCTAGCTACAAGGATGCCTGCCGGATGGAGATCGAAGCTCTGAAGCCGGGCAACGTCCACCTGTTCGCCGACGGACACGGCATGTCCGCCGCCCAGTTCATGATGAGTGCCGAGGTTTCGTCCGAGCCGCTGACCGATCCTCGCCTCTCGGTCGGGCAGCGCATGCTGGAGGCGGTGCGTGCGACACGCCTGGCGGTAGCAACCAACACCAATCTCGGCATCGTCCTCCTGGCGGGGCCTCTGATAGGCGCCGCCGAAATGAGGAGTGGCAGCTTGCAGGACAATCTCGACTCGCTGCTGCGCGCGTTGAGCATGGACGATACCAGGGCAGTGTTCGAGGCGATCGCCATGGCAGCGCCAGGCGGCCTGGGAGATGCCGCGAATGATGTGCGGCAGGAGCCGAAGGTTCATCTCTTGGAAGCAATGCGGGAGGCTGCCGACCGCGATATGATCGCCCGCCAGTATGACACCTGTTTCGGCGACGTGTTCGGGGTAGGGCTGGCCGCGCTGGTAGGGGCGCTAGCTCGCGGAGAAAGCGGCATGTGGCCGACCGTGTTCGCCTATATGGCGTTTCTCGCAGGCTTCCCCGACAGTCACGTGGTGCGCAATCACGGAATTGAAGTCGCAAATCAGGTGCGACAGGACGCTCTTTCCGTTCAGGCGACGCTCCATGCCAACGGCGACGAGCCGTCACGCATTCGCCTGCTCATGGAGTTCGACCGCCGGCTGAAGGCGGACAAAGTAAACCCCGGCACCTCGGCCGATCTGACCGTGGCTACTCTTTTAGTCCACACTCTAGGCACTCGCTTGCATAATCGCGGCGTTGGTGCTTGACTTCCAAAAGCGGGAGCTGTGCTTCCGCGGCTATCTAGCCAACCGGTCCGGGCAATCCGGGCGCTGCCAACAAGGATAGCTGTCCATCGAGCGCCTGCTCGGTTGCAGCGTCCGTGGACATCATAATTGTGTCTTGGAGGAAATTGGCATGGCAAAAATCTCGAAGGTAATGGTCGGTGAATCGCTGGTCGGGGACGGCAACGAAGTCGCGCATGTCGACCTGCTCATCGGGCCGCGAGGGAGCGCAGTCGAAACGGCATTTTGCAACGCGCTCACCAACAACAAGGACGGTTTTACCTCGCTTTTGGCGGTGATCGCGCCCAATCTTCAATGCAAGCCCAATACGGTGATGTTCAACAAGGTCACGATCAAGGGCGCCAAGCAGGCTGTACAGATGTTCGGCCCGGCGCAGCACGCCGTTGCAAAGGCAGTGCAGGACAGCGTCGCGGACGGGACAATTCCGGCAAACGAAGCGGACGACGTGTTCATTTGCGTTGGCGTATTCATCCATTGGGACGCGGCCGACGACGCCAAGATCCAGAAATACAACTACGAGGCGACAAAGGAGGCCATCCAGCGCGCTATCGCAGGAACCCCGACCGCCGCCGAAGCCACCGCTCAGCGCGACAACGTCAAGCATCCGTTCGCGGCCTAGACAAGAGACAGCCCCGCACAGGAAAAGCCATCTTCCGAAACGGATGGTCTGTTGCGCCGGCTGAAAAGGGTTCTGGGCTTTTGAAGCGACACTCCCGAAGGGCGCCCGCCTTTCGGGGGTGAGGAGCAACTGTGATCAGGCGCCGAACGACGCCAGGTGACTAGGTGTGAGCGTGGCGTTGTGCAGTGAGGTTGCGACCAGCGCTGCGGCGATGCCCATCGCTGACAATGCGTGGATATCGTTGTCATCGCGGACGCCGCCGGCCGCGATGACCGCCCGACTTCCCGCCTTGGCCTTGACCTCCTCCAGCCGCCTGAAATCCGGGCCGGCGGCCGCACCGACTTTGGCCAGCGTCATGACGATCACCTTTTGCGGCCAAAGCTCGGGCTCAGCGAGAAGAGAACGCGGTCCGCAAAAATCATCGCCAAAGAAGTCAAGGGACAGGATGAGATCGGGATGATCGCGAAAATGCCGGAGCAGCACATCGTCCTGCTGCGATTCGGAGCCCAACACGGGGTGCACCGAACGTTCAGCAAGCGCCGCCAGAAGCGTTTTCCTGTCTGCTACGCCGGCATCGACCCAGAGCTCAGGCGGCTGCGTCATCGCCCTCAGCCGGGCAAGTGCGTCACTGTTTGGAGACCCGCCTCCGATGGCGTCCAGATCGGCGATGTAGAAGGTCGAAAAGGGATAAAGCGTGCGCAACCCTTCGGCGACGGCGAGGACATCGGAACTTCGGCTGAGCGGCGTAACGATCGGCCGGTAGCGATCGCGTTTTCCTTGCTGGGCGCGAACGACCTCGCCGCCTTTCAAGTCGAGAACCGGAATGATGCGCAACGTTTTTCTCGCCGACCAACTGCTGTCATGAAAGCTTGAAGTGTGGAAAAAAGAAAGAGCATCATTGCGGGCTTCGACATTGGCGGCGCGCATCTGAAGGTGACGCGCGCGCAAGGCGGCCGCATCATCGGCGCGGTAACGATCGCCACGCCGCTTTGGCAAGGGTTGCATAGCCTGACCTCGGCCCTCGACGAAACAGCCCCGATCTATGCGGAAGCCGATCTCAACGCGTTCACCATGACGGGCGAACTGTCGGACATCTTTGCGTCCCGCGATATCGGCGTGACGACGCTGCTGGGTCAGATTTCCAATCGTTTTCCCACAGGCGAAAAGCTGATCTATGCCGGATCATCCGGCTTTGTCGAGGTCGAGCAGGCAGCGCGGCTGAGCACTGATGTCGCCTCCGCCAACTGGCACGCGACAGCCTCTTTGGTGGCAAAACTGGCCGGCGATGCCCTGTTCGTCGATATGGGCTCCACCACCACCGACATTATCGCCATCAAGGACGGCGCCGTCGTCAATGAGGGCTACACCGATGCCGGACGGCTTCTGACTGGCGAACTGGTCTATACGGGATTTACCAGGACATTTCTGTTCGGCGTAGCCTCGTCTGCTCCTGTCCATCGAAGACTGACGCCATTGATGAACGAGTGTTTCGCCTCGATCGCCGACGCGCACCGGATCCTGGGTGTGCTCGATGAGGAGGACGACATGCACCCTTCCGCCGACGGCAAGGAAAAGACCGTCCACGGCTCAATCGCGCGACTGGCGCGCATGGTCGGGCGCGACGCCGCTGAACTTTCGCCGCCGGAATGGGGTGAAGTCGCA
This sequence comes from Mesorhizobium sp. B1-1-6, assembly GCF_006443035.1. NCBI lineage: Bacteria > Pseudomonadati > Pseudomonadota > Alphaproteobacteria > Hyphomicrobiales > Phyllobacteriaceae > Mesorhizobium > Mesorhizobium sp. B1-1-6. Next base: position 26,646 of record NZ_VFWR01000005.1, read on the forward strand.
CGCTGGTTCAGCGAGCAGCAATTGCGGAAAATCCACGACGCAGCATCCCTGGTTGCCTGGGGTCTTGCTCAAGATGTTCCGATCGTCGGCGCCGGAACGGGCCGCTGGCAGATCAGGCGGCTGGCCGAGCGCATGGAACGTCGCTTTGTCGATTTCGCCGACATCGTCCCCGCCCATGACGCTGTTCGCGGCGAGGCCAGCCGCGCCGCACCAGCATCGGCGGTGGCGCTGCTGGCTGGATATCGATCGCAAGCAGCGTAGCGGCGCTCGCGTCGTCACGCTCACGCGTCCTCGCTGCTGGACCCTTTGACGGCCAGGTGATCGCTGACACGCTGCATCAGCCAACCCCAGGCTTCCCGTTCGTCGGCGCCGGCTGTCTTTTCGATAGAGATCGAAAGATACGCGATCTCGGCCTCGATCTTGTCGCGGGGTAGCATGCCGAGCCGGCTGACCAGGATGGCCAGTTCCAGAACAGCCGCCTTGGCACGGTTAAGGCCGGTGAAGGGCGCATGCATTTCCTCTCGAACCACGCGGCAGAAATGGCGAGGGCGCACGCCATCATCGTCAACGCTCTCGACTTCGAGAACCGAATGCGCCAGCGCAGTCGCCAACCGGGGAACCAGAAAATCTTCGACGGGAACGGTCGGCCAGTCCTTGCGCCCGGTCAGGCATCCAGCGAAGACGCGCACGTCGTCGGTGTAGTTGGCGATGGCGAACGGCACCGCCGCCAGATTGTCGAGCGTAACCGAGGGACGAAACGGTGCGATGACCCAGCCGTCTTTTTCGAAGATTATGCCGATCGGCGCGATATGGACCTTTCCTGTCTTGTCGACAGTGGTGATGATTGTCTCGCGAATGTAAGGCACCTAGCCCTCCTTCTTCGCGCGAAGCGTTTCGCCCGGTTTGGCAAGACGGGTACGGTCGGTTTCGGGAGCCGGTGCGGCAACGCCCCATGCGAGCGGCTCGTCCTGAACATAGCGCTTGCCGAGGCGCCACGCGATCTCGGCCTTCGTCAGTTCCGCGCCCAGATAGAAAGCATGCGCACCATCGGTCTCCACGCCAAGTCCGGCGAAGAATTCGAACGCATCCGTGGCAACCGCGTGCCCTTTGCCGTTGAAAATATGAATGCCGTCCTCCGCTGCCGCGATACGGTAGTTGGCGTCGCGCACCTCGGCCGCCAATCCAGCGATATCATCGGTCGAGGCCGTGAAGGGCTTGCGATCGTGGATCTGCAGCAAGCCTGGGTGATAGCTACGCGGCAGTGCACCGTCATTGCGGGCGGCGAACATGATGCGACGGGCAATGTCGTGCTCCTCGATCGTCCGCACCGTGTGAGGGCTGACATGTACGGCTAGCACGTTTCGAATCCCGAGTTCCGAGCAGAGCCCCGTTAGAACGGCCGTAACGCCAGAACTGTCGGCGTCGGTAAGTTCGGTGAGATTGCCGGTGCCCATCAGCAATTCGATCTTCGGCCAGCGGCGGCGCGCCTCGATGAAGCGGCCGAGCGATTGGGCGAAGCCGAAGTGGATCGGATCCAACACGGGATCGGCGATAAAGGAAATGCCAGCCCTTTGCGCCGCATCGATAGCGCGGCCAAGCGAATCCAGATCGCCGGGGGCGGACGGGATCAACACTGCCGTAGCCCCATGGCCGAACACTAACGGCAGCGTGTTCTCGTCGAGGCTGAGAAGATAGTCCGCACCGGCGCGTGCACCGATCGACAGTTCGTCCGCGCTGGCCGAATCGACGCTGACCTGAAATCCTTGTGCCTTGAGCTCGCGCACAGCCTCCGACAGCAACGGAAATGGCGTTTCAGGCAGGCAGCCAAGATCGATGACATCGGCGCCGGCCGCAGCTAGCGTCCCCGCCCGCAGCGTGAGCGCTTCGATCGACAGCATTGGCGCATCGACGATCTCGGCGAAGATGCGCATATCGTGACGCGTAAGATCCGGCGGCTCGCCGACACGGCCGAGAAAGGCCGGCAGGTCCGCGATCTCGTCAGGACCGCGCGCAAAGGGCACGCCGAAATGGTTCGACAATTGCTCGATATCGCCGCGATAGCGCCCTGGCAGGATAAAGCGGTCAACGGCGTTGGGCGCGATGAGACGCCGCTTTATGATGTCTTCGGTCATCAGTGCGGCGACCTTGACACCTATGTCGACCACCTCCCACGAAAACTCCGTCTCGCCCAGACCGGATAGCAGCTTTTCCAACCGTGCCCTGGCCAGATGTCCCGTGAGAAAGACCAGCCGCTCAGCCATGGCCGGACAGCTCGGCCCGGCGTTGCTGAACCGCCGCGTTGAGGTCCGCAAGCGACTCGACGACCTGGGTTCGTTCGAACCCCTTCAGCCGCTCGGTGTTTTCCAGGTCAATCCTGCGCGGATAGACTTTGACCAGGCCATGCGGCGCCATGGTTTCGAGTTCGGGTGCGGTGTCGCAGGCAAAGACGATGATCGGCACGCGGCACTTTCCGGCTTGCGCAAAGACGTTGGTGGCAAGCGTATCGGATATACCCCAGACGCATTTGGCAACCGTGTTGGACGAGGCAGGCGCCACCACGACCGTGTGGTAGACGCCGTGGTAAAATTCGCCGACGGGAATGGCGCTCGCCGTCTTGTCGTGCAGCACGCGCGTCGTCTCCGGAAAATCGAGTTTGAGCTTGTACATGCGCAGCACTTCATTGGCGGCTTTCGACACGAAGACATCGCAATGTTCGAGTTGGCGAACAAGTGCGAAGCTCTCCGTGAAAAAATGCCCGGACCCCGTCAAAACCCACGCCCAGCGCGGCACGTGCAGCTTCACCATCGGCTATCCTGCCTTCTTTGCCGAGCGGGTCGAAGCCACAATCCCGATGCCGGGCAGCTTGCCCGATGCGAGTAGCGCGCCCGCCTCGGCGGCATCCTTCGGACCGGCGAGACGGAAATCGATGCCGTCGGGCAGCATGGCGGCAAAGCCTGGGTCGACAATGCCCCTGGCCTTCAGGCTGTCAGGGGTATCGTTGTCGAAGAATGCATCGGTCTGCTTGATAAGCAACAGCGCGTTCGCGCCAAGCTTCCCGCCAAGCCAGGCAGCCAGGGAATCGGAGGTAATGTCCCAAGAGGCCGGAAGGTCCGGTGCCGGCAACGCAAGTGACGACGGCAGCCACACCGGAACCTTGCCTTCGTCCAATGCTCGCACAATCTCCTCCAGCGATCGTGCCGGCGTCAGTCTTTCGTCCCGATCGAGGATGATTTGGCCGAACTGCTCCATGGCGAGGATCGCCATGGCATGTGCGGCGGTGTCGGAAAAATCCATGCGGGTCTGCGTCTCGCGCACCTGATCGGCAAACAGGCCGCCGCCGGGCACGATGACGATCGGTAACCTGGAACCCGCCAGCGCCGCGATCCAGCTCGTCATTTCCGCCGCATGGGCAGTGCTGCCGCCAAGCTTGACGACGGCCCGCCCGAGGACGTCGGAGCCTTGCTGGCGCGGCCGGGAAACACTGCCTCTGTCTTTTCGGCCGGCAGAGCCGGAGGCGACACCGCGTCCTGCCGATTGGCGCTTGCGTTCGATCTCGACGCCGACACCGCCAGGCCCGAGCTCGAGTTTTTCCACCCTTACCGTGACGCGCACGACGCGCTGGTTCTCCAGAACGTGCGCCGCCACTTGCTCGGCCAAAGCCTCGCTGAGCTGAATGTGCCCCCGCGCGACGATGGTGCGAATGCCATCCATGATGATGTCATAGGAGAACACATGGCGCATGTCCTCGGGATGGTCGGTGACTTGCAGCACGTCGGCGATCACATCAAAGCGCACCTTTTGAGTATGACCATGCTCGAAGCTGTAGGCACCGATCTGGACCGGCAGAACAAAATCCCGCACGAAAATCCTGTCCGTGCCCAGTGTCGGATCGGTGCCCGGCGAATAGCCTCTCGCTGCCAACAGGCGATAGTCGATGCTCGATTTACCGCCCGTCCCAGGCTCTGCCGGGACCAATTCGCGAATCTGCGAGACCGCCTCGGCGCTGATTGAACCCGCGCGGTCGGCATGGCCACACAGCGCGCCGCGAAAGCCGAGGAAATCGGGAGCGAAAGGCAATAGACGTGGAATATCCGGGGCTTCGAGCGATCCGCTCAGGCCAACCATCAGACCGAGCGACTTGGCTCGATCGACGAATCCCGGAATCCGCTCCGGTGGCAAATGGTCGAGCAGCCGGCCCTTTCCCTTCTGCGCGGTATCAACCATCACGCCGTGGAAGCGGTGCCTGCCGAATACCGGCAGGAGCTCGAAGTCCGGCGCCAGATCGGCAAAGAGCACAGCGATCAACTTCGTTCGCGCGGCCAGCGGTTCGAGCGCCTCCGCGCAGGCAGGGATGTGAGCCGATGGGAAAAACCCGATCTTGACATAATCGACGCCGGTCGCCGCGATCTCTTCAGCCTTGGCGCGGATCGTTTCGGGTTCCATCGGCAGGTCGCCGCAGACCGCGCTGACCGGAGCCCGACCAGCGATGAACGAAATCGTTCGGCGGATGGTTTCCGTGGGTACCGCGCCCAACGCTCCCGCCTTCGGATCCTTCAGATCGACGATGTCGGCGCCGCTCGAAAGAACGATCTCCGCCTCTTCGATGCCGGTGACGCTGGCCAGCATTCTGGTCATTTGAACAGTTTCTCCAGTTTGGAGGACAAGATTTCGTCCGCTCGATTCTCACGCACGTCGCGGATGACATAGCTGCGAACGACCTCGAAATCGAAGATGGCAATCTTTTCAGCCGCCATGGCATGTTTGTCAAAAAGACAGCGAGCCAGGGCAGACGCGAAAAGTCGTCCGATAGGGTTTGATAAATTTTGCGGGTCGGCTAAGTTGACCATGGGCACCTGGACTTGGCGCTGCTCCGACAACCGTCGGACCTCAGCGCAAGAATGGGTAATTACTATCGATGACGAGCGCGGTGCCGGGCACTCTCGCCGCCTTTTTGTGCTTTTTTTCCCTGACCGTCAACGCTCCGGGCGCGATAGCCCAGGAAGCGGTGGCGAAGCCGGAAAAAAAGGTCACTGAAATCAAGATAGGGTATTTGCGGGCCTACGCGCCGCAATTGACGCTTTCCATGCTCGACCTGCCGCCGCGTGACGAAGGTGTCGCCGGCGCCAATGTGGCAATCGGCGATAACAACACGACCGGAAAGTTCACCGACCAGAAATTCAGCCTCGACGTGACCGAGATCGAACCCGAAGCCGACGCGGTTCAGGCATTCGAGGACCTGATCGCCAAAGGTGACCACTATGTCGTCGCAGACCTCTCGGCCAAACAATTGCTGTCGATCGCCGATATAGCCCGCGACAAGGGCGTGCTGATCTTCAACATCGGCGCCACCGACGACAGCCTGCGCGAGGAGGACTGCCGCATCAATGTTTTTCATATCGCGCCGACGCGCAGCATGCTTGCCGATGCGCTGGCGCAGTATCTCATGGTGAAGAAGTGGCCGAATTGGGTGCTGCTCTACGGCTCGCATGAGCAGGACCATCTCTACGCCGACGCGTTGCGCCGCGCGGCAACCCGTTTCGGCGGCCAGATCGTCGCCGAGAAGGAATTCAAGGACACCGGCACGGCCAGGCGTACCGACACCGGCGCCACGCAGATACAGCAGCAGATTTCCGTATTCACGCAGAATCTGCCGGAGCACGACATTGTGCTTGTCGCCGACGAAAGCCAGGTGTTTGGCACCTACGTGCCCTACCGCACCTGGACGCCGCGGCTGGTCGCCGGCACGGCCGGGCTTGTTGCATCGTCGTGGCATCCCGCCAGCGAGCAATGGGGCGGCATCCAGATGCAGAGCCGCTTCCTGAAGACGACGAGCCGGCGGATGCTTTCCAAGGACATGTCGGCGTGGACAGCAGTGCGTGCCGTCGGCGAAGCCACCACGCGCACCAAAGGCGACGATGCCAAAAAGATCAGTGACTACATCCGATCGGGCGATTTCTCGGTTGCCGCCTTCAAGGGACAGAAGCTCACCTTCCGCAAATGGAACCTCCAGCTTCGCCAGCCGATCCTGCTTGGCGACACCAAGTCGGTCGTGTCGACATCGCCGCAGGAGGGCTATCTCCACCAATTCTCCGAACTCGATACGCTTGGTATCGATCAGCCGGAAACGAAATGCGTTCTCAAGTAGGGCCAAAGGGGAGGAATTTGCGTGCAGACACGAGCTTGTGCATTGGCCATTCTCGCGGCCGGCCTCACGGCCAGCCCGGCATCGGCCTATACGGCCTACGTTTCCAACGAGAAGGACAACACGATGACGGTCGTCGACACGGCCACCATGCAAGTGGTGAAGACCGTCGAGGTCGGCCAGAGGCCACGCGGCATCACCATCTCGCATGACGGCAAACTCGTTTATCTTTGCGCCAGTGACGACGACACGGTCGAAATCATCGACACCGCGACGCTGCAGATCGTCGGCACCCTGCCATCTGGCCCCGATCCCGAATTGTTCGTGCTCTCGCCTGACGGCAAGACGCTCTATGTCGCCAATGAGGATGACAACCTCGTCACCGCCATCGACGTCGAGAGCAAGCAGGTCATGGCCGAGATTCCAGTCGGCGTGGAACCGGAAGGCATGGGTATCAGCCCTGATGGCAAGACCATGGTCAACACCTCGGAAACCACCAGCATGGCGCATTTCATCGACACTGGCACCCACGATGTAACCGACAATGTGCTGGTCGACACGCGCCCGCGCTTTGCCGAATTCAAGCCGGACGGCTCGCAGGTCTGGGTCAGCGCCGAAGTGGGCGGCACCGTCAGCGTCATCGATAACGCCAAACGCGAAGTGGTGAAGAAGATCCAGTTCGCGATCCAGGGATTGCGGGCTGAGACCATCCAGCCGGTAGGCATCGCCATCAGCGCCGACGGCAAGAAAGCCTATGTCGCGCTCGGCCCGGCGAACCATGTCGCCGTGGTCAATACCGACACCTACGAGGTCGAGAAATACATCCTCGTCGGGCAACGCGTCTGGCACCTGGCCTTCACACCCGACCAGAAAACGCTGATCACCACGAATGGCAACTCCAACGACATCACGTTCATCGATACGGCGACCGACGAGCCGGTCCAATCGCTCACCGTAGGCCAGCAGCCTTGGGGTGTGGCCATTTCGCCCAAATAGCAGACATTGATCATGGGGAGGATCGCGACATGAAATTTCGCCATAGGTTTATCTTCGCCGCGCTCGCCGGATTTGTGCTTGCTCCGATCGCCGCAAGCGCGGATGATGCAACGCCAAAACCATCGCGTGCCAGCAAGAACCTGCCGGAATTGATTATCGGCTCGGCCGATTCCACCTATGCCGTCAATCAGAAGGATTTCGAGCTGATCGCCGGCCAAGGCTATCGCTGGAAGATCACCTCCAAGGGCGGTTTCGAATACAAGTTCGTGACCGACCTGTTCCGCAATGTGTGGATGGACCAGATCGTCATCGACGATCTGGAGGTGCATATGGACGGCGGACCGGCCTGGCTGGAATTCGACGACGCGGGAACGATCCAGGTGCAATTCCACACAGTTCGCCCCGGCGAGTATACCTGGTCGGTTCCCGACCTCGCCGACAAGGGCCTGAAGGGCAAGATCACGATCAAGTGAGACCAAAGGAAATCAGGCGCGCTAGATAGCAGTGCGTCCTGCCAACGCGTCCTGAAGGAGCGATCCGGGCATGCAGCATGTGAGAACAAGCGGACCGGGAGACGAGGCGGCGGCACTCGACGTCAGTGCCGTCAGCCACTCCTATGGACCGAAGCGGGCACTCAAAGAGGTCTCGTTCTCGATCTTGCCGGCGACGTTCACCGTCCTGCTCGGCCTCAACGGGGCCGGCAAGACAACACTGTTCTCCCTGATCAGCCACCTCTATGACACGCGTCACGGGTCGATCCGCATCTTCGGCCACGACATCCGCAGCGCTTCGGGCGAAGCGCTCAGACGGGTCGGCATCGTGTTCCAGGCGCGCACGCTCGACCTCGATCTCAGCGTCTATCAGAATCTTTCCTACCATGCCTCGCTGCATGGCATTGGCGGACGCGAAGCCCGGCAGCGCATCGCCGCGCTGCTTGACACAGTCGACATGCAGGGCCGCCAGCATGACAAGGCACGCAGCCTCTCCGGCGGTCAGATGCGGCGCATCGAGATCGCCCGGGCGCTGCTTCACCGACCTTCCCTGCTCCTGCTTGACGAAGCGACCGTCGGCCTTGACATCGAGTCGCGTGCTGGCATCCTCGCCACCATCCGCAAGCTCGTCGAAACCGATGGTATCGGCGTGCTCTGGGCCACGCATCTGATCGATGAAGCCGACGATACCGATCATGTCGTCGTGCTGCGGCGGGGTGACCTGGTCGCCAGGGGCAAGGTGTCGGATGTCGTCCAGGCAAATGGAGGAAATTCCATTCGCGATGCCTTTTCGAAGCTCAGCCGCGTCGACGCGACGGGCATGGCGGAGACATCGTCATGAGCGCTCCTGCGATGCCCGGAAAAGTCGTCGGCATCAAACCGGTAGGGTCTGAACCATTCGGCCTCCGCCACCATCTCATTTGCCTGAAAGGCATCGTCCTGCGCGAGTGCCTGCGCTTCCTGCACCAACGCGAACGGTTCATTTCCTCACTGGTGCGGCCGCTCGTCTGGCTGTTCATCTTCGCCGCCGGCTTCCGCCAGGTGCTCGGCGTGTCGATCATCCCTCCTTACAAGACCTATGTGCTCTACGAGGTCTACATCACTCCGGGTCTGTGCGGCATGATCCTGCTGTTTTCCGGCATGCAGTCTTCACTGTCGATGGTTTACGACCGCGAGATGGGCAACATGCGCATCCTGCTGGTCAGCCCATTTCCGCGCTGGTTCCTGCTGGTGTCGAAGATGTTGGCCGGCGTGGCCGTGTCGATCGTGCAAGTCTACGCATTCCTGATCGTCGCCTGGTTGTGGGGCGTCAGGGCGCCGCCGCTCGGCTATCTCTACGTGCTGCCGGCGCTGTTCCTGTCGGGCATGATGCTTTGCGCGCTCGGCATGCTTTTGTCGTCCATGATCAAGCAGCTCGAAAACTTCGCCGGCATCATGAACTTCGTCATCTTTCCAGGCTATTTCGCGTCGCCGGCGCTGTATCCTTTGTGGCGTATCCAGGAGGCAAGCCCCCTGCTCTACAAGATCTGCCTCGCCAATCCGTTCACCTATGCCGTCGAACTGATCCGCTTCGCCTTCTATGGGCAGATCGACTGGCTGTCGCTGGGCGTCGTCGCCGGTTGCACGCTGTTGTTTCTGGGCGGCGCCATCATTGCGTACGATCCTTCGCGCGGCCTGATGACCCGCAAACAGGACACGGGAGGAAACGGCTGATGGCGCGAATGAGACTTGTGCACACCCTGGTTCTGGTCGCCATGCTTGTCCCGATGGACGCCAGGGCGGCAAACACCGATCCCGACTGGCCCTGCATGCAGCGCAAGGTGCCGCAGCTCTCGCTCGGCCAGATCTGGAATGGGCCGGAGCTTCCCCCGGCGGCGAAGGATTGGTCGAAGGATTCGGGCGTCTCCGCGCTGGTCGAGGCGGTGGCGGCCCGACGGACGCCGATTGCCGAAGCCCAGAAGGAGATCAAGGACTTCGCGGCTTCCCTGCCGGCGGAGCAGGTCGCACCAAAGATGGCGATGCTGGTGCAGGGAATGTTCGATCACATGGACGCCGAGCGTTCGCACGTGATTTCCGGCATTTCCCGCTATGCCCACAAGCAGCTCGAAATGGCGGCTGAATTGCGCAAGGAAGCATCCGACGTCGACGCCCTGCGTGCCAAAGCCGACGCCGATCCGGACGAAGTCGAACGGCGTGCCGACCAGTTGAATTTCGCGACGCGCATTTTCAACGAACGTGTCCAGTCGCTGACCTATGTCTGCGACGTGCCGACGATAATCGAGCAGCGGCTCTATCAATTGTCCAGGACCGTCTCGGAAACGCTCGGTCGGAAGAAATAGACCTTCAGTCGACCTTGCGACGGATTTCACGTCTCTTGGCAGGCGACACGTCCGGCGTCTCGCTCCGGTCGATTCCGAGCGCCATCCGTCGGTCATCCCGCTCAGGAATCGGGATAAAGCTTACCGAACAGGGGCAGATACATCGCGCCCTTGCGCATCAGGAAGTCGTTGAACGTAGCCATGGCCGGCGAGATTGCGTGATCGGTTCGTATCACCGAGAACCACTGTCGGCGGATCGGCATGCCGACAACGTCGAGGATGACGAGCCGGCCAGCTTCGGTTTCCGCGGCGATCGTGTGGGCAGAAATGAAGGCGATGCCCAGACCAGCCATCACCGCCTGCTTGATCGTTTCGTTCGAGCCCATCTCGACGCCGAGTTCATCGATGCGGCCAGGCACGTCGCTCAGGAATATTTCCAGCGAGATGCGGGTTCCGGAGCCGGGCTCGCGAATAAGGAAATGCTCCTCGGCAATGCGCTCCTTGGAGATATCGCGTGCCGCCGCCAGCGGGTGTTCGGGCGGTGCGATGATGACCAGCGGGTGGTCGCCGAAGACCGAAGCACGCACCGGGACCTCTTTCGCCGGGCGCCCCATCAGCGCGATGTCGATGTCGTGATTCTTGAGGTTGTCGATCGTCTGGGCACGATTGCCGATGGCAAGCCGCATGTCGATGTCGGGATGTTCCTTCATGAACGCAGCCATCAACCGCGGCGCGAAATACTTGGCGGTGGAAACGACGCCGAGCCTCAAGCTACCCGTACGAACGCCCTTGATGGCATCGATCTTGTCTTCGAGCAGACCGAGATGCTCCTCGATAGCTTGCGCTGCCTCAACGACGGCCAAACCTGCGGCAGTGGGACGCATGCCGTCCGACGTCCGGTCGAACAGAGCCAGTTGGAATTCTTCCTCCATTTGCCGCAACTGAATTGTCAGTGCTGAAGGAGACAGACCTAACGCCTTGGCCGCACTCACAATTTTTCCGTGCCTGATGATGGCCTGGATGGTCTTGAAATGCTTGAGCGTGAGGTTTCTCATGTCTCATACTAAATTATTTTTAGTACCAACGTAAAGTTATTGAATTTTACTTATCAAGTGTCGTTTGTTTTCATTCCCCCGATCCAGCCGATCCGAGGAGACGCGGCTGGATCGGGAGGTTACGATGCCAGCGGCAACGCTCGACGCTTTTCTGAACTCCTATCTCGGCCAGCCGGACGAACTTCGCTCCGCGGTCGTAACGACTGTCCGTCAGCTGACACAGGCCGCCAGCAAGATCCGCAATACCATCAATCAAGGTGTGCTCGGCGCCGCCTTTGCCGGGACCCGTGGCGCCAACGCCGACGGCGATGTCCAGAAGGATCTCGACGTCTTCTCCGACGACATCTTCCTCGACGCCATGCGCCACGCTCCGGTCGCGCTCTACGCTTCCGAGGAGCTGGAGCAGCCGGTCCTGCTCGACAGGCAAGCACCACTCGCCATTGCCATCGACCCGCTCGACGGCTCTTCCAACATCGACACCAACGTGTCGATCGGAACGATCTTCTCGCTCCTGCCCGCAACTGGCGCGCCGGATGCCGATCCGGCCGCCTCTTTTTTGCAGGCGGGCGTGAATCAGCTAGGCGCCGGTTTCTTCATCTATGGGCCGCAGTTGGCGCTCGTCCTGTCGCTCGGCAGCGGTACGCATATCTTCGTCCTGTCGGCCAGGCTCGGCACCTTCGTCCAGGCCTACGAGAGCCGGATCATTCCGCAACGCACCCAGGAGTTCGCCATCAACGCCGCCAACTACCGGCACTGGGACGAGGCCGTGCGGCTCTATGTCGACGACTGCCTGGAGGGCACCGAAGGACCGCGAGAGAAGGATTTCAACATGCGCTGGATCGCCTCCCTGGTCGCCGACTGCTACCGCATATTGATGCGCGGCGGCGTGTTTCTCTACCCCGGCGACCGGCGCAAGGGCTACGGTCAGGGACGGCTGCGCCTGGTCTACGAGGCCAACCCGATTGCCTATCTCATAGAACAGGCTGCCGGTGCGGCCACCGATACGATCAACCGCATCCTGGACATCGAACCCGACAGCCTGCACCAGCGCGTGCCGATGGTCTTCGGGTCGGCGCGGGAGGTCGCGCGCGTCACCCGCTACCACACCGAGCCGAGCAACATCGGCGAACGAGCGCCGCTGTTCAGCCGCCGTGGCCTCTTCAGAGCCTGAGCAGCACCATGTCAGCCAAGCACCCCATCATCACCATCACCGGCTCGTCGGGCGCCGGCACCACTTCGGTCAAACGTATCTTCGAGCTGATCTTCCGGCGCGAGAACATCGAGGCCGCGTTCATCGAAGGCGACGCATTCCACCGCTACGACCGCGCTGCGATGAAGGCAAAGGTGGCCGAAGAGGAGAAGGCCGGCAATCCGAACTTCACCCACTTCCATGCCGCGGCCAACGAACTCGGGATTCTCGAAGAGGTGTTCGCGGAATACGGCCGCCGGGGATCCGGAAGAACCCGCACCTACATCCATGACGAGGAAGAGGAAAAGCAGTACGGCACGCCACCGGGAAGCTTTACCGAATGGCGCGAGTTCGGTCCCAGCGACCTGCTCTTCTACGAGGGGCTGCACGGCTGTGTCGTCACCGACACGATCAATTTGGCGAAGCATGCGGATCTCAAGATCGGCGTCGTGCCGGTCATCAATCTCGAATGGATCCAGAAGATCCATCGCGACCGTTCGACACGCGGCTATTCCACCGAGGCGGTGATGGACGTGATCCTGCGCCGAATGCCCGACTATGTCCGCTACATTGTCCCGCAATTCTCACAGACCGCCATCAATTTCCAGCGCGTGCCGATCGTCGATACGTCCAACCCCTTCATCGCGCGCTGGATTCCGACGCCCGACGAATCGATGCTGGTTATCCGCTTCGCCAATCCGCGCGGCATCGATTTTCCCTATCTGCTGTCGATGATCCACGACTCGTTCATGTCGCGGCCAAATTCCATCGTGGTGCCAGGCAACAAGCTCGACCTTGCCATGCAGCTAATCCTGACGCCCCTCATCCTGCAATTGATCGAACGCAAGAGCCGTGTGTCGTGAGGAGGACGCCATGACCAGCCAAACAGCACTAAAGCCTGCCGCCGCCGCCGTCGTCTCGGAGCTCGACATGGCGAACGCCATTCGCGTGCTGGCGATGGACAGCGTCCAAAAAGCGAATTCGGGACACCCCGGCATGCCGATGGGCATGGCCGATGTCGCAACGGTGCTGTTCAACCGCTTCATCAATATCGATCCTTCCAGGCCGGGCTGGCCCGACCGTGACCGTTTCGTGCTTTCAGCCGGCCATGGCTCGATGCTGCAATACGCGCTGCACTATCTGCTCGGCTATGAAGACATGCAGATCGAGGAGTTGCAGCGGTTTCGGCAACTGGGCAGCCGCACGGCCGGACATCCCGAATATGGCCACGCGCTTGGTGTCGAGACCACCACCGGCCCGCTCGGACAAGGCATTTCCACGGCGGTCGGAATGGCGCTGGCGGAGCGCATGCTTGCTGCCCGCTACGGTGCCGATCTGGTCAACCATCATACCTATGTGATTGCAGGCGACGGCTGCCTGCAGGAAGGCATCAGCCACGAGGCGATCGACCTCGCCGGCCACCTGAAGCTTTCCCGCCTGATCGTGTTCTGGGACGACAATGCGATCTCCATTGACGGGCCAACCTCCCTGTCCACGTCGATGGACCAGCCGGCGCGCTTCAAAGCCGCCGGCTGGGATGTCCAAACGGTCTCCGGCCACGACATGGAAGCTGTCGCCGCGGCTATCGAGGCGGCGCGGCAGTCGGATCGACCGTCGCTGATTGCCTGCCGCACTGTAATCGGCAAGGGCGCCCCCAATCTCGGCGGTTCGGAGAAGACGCATGGCGCGCCGCTGGGCGAAGCAGAGATCGCCGCGACCCGCGAGAACATCGGCTGGACCTTCGCGCCGTTCGAGGTGCCGGACGACGTGCTTTTCGCCTGGCGCGAAATTGCCGGCCGCGGCGAAGCGATGCGGGGCGCCTGGGAGCAGCGGCTTGCCGCCTCGCCGCAGCGAGAGGCCTTCGAGAACGCGGTCGCCGCCAGACTGCCCGACGCGGTCTTCGAAGCGCTCGATGCCTTTCGGCGAGGGCATGTCGAGAAGGCAACCAAGGTGGCAACGCGAAAAGCTTCCGAAATGGCGCTGGAGGTCATCAACGGCGCCACGGAATTGACCGTCGGCGGCTCGGCCGATCTGACGCACTCGAATCTGACGATCACCAAGGGCATGAACCGCATTGCGCCGAGCGACTATGCCGGCCGCTATATTCACTACGGCATTCGTGAACACGGCATGGCCGCCGCCATGAACGGCATCGCACTGCATGGAGGCTTCGTGCCCTATGGCGGTACGTTCCTCTGCTTCGCGGACTATGCGCGTGGTGCGATACGGCTCTCATCGCTCATGGGCCAGCGCGTCATCTACGTGATGACGCATGATTCCATCGGCCTCGGCGAGGATGGCCCGACGCATCAGCCGGTCGAGCACCTGGCGATGCTGCGTGCCACGCCGAACCTCAATGTCTTTCGCCCAGCGGATATCATCGAAACGGCGGAATGCTGGGAACTTGCGCTGAAGAGCAGGGATCGGCCGAGCGTGCTGGTGCTGTCGCGCCAGAACCTGCCGATGCTGCGTGAGGCGCACAGCGACGCGAACCGCTCCAGCCAGGGCGCATACATCCTGCGCGAGCCAGCCAGGCACCGCGCCGTCACCCTGATCGCAACCGGCTCGGAGGTCGAGATCGCGGTTGCCGCCGCCGAAAGGCTGGAGACCGAGCATGGCGTCGCCGCCGCGGTCGTCTCGATGCCATGCTGGGAGCTTTTCGAGGAGCAGGAAAGCGCCACCCGCAAGGCCGTTCTCGGCTCCGCGCCGCGCGTCGCGGTCGAAGCGGCGGCCCGGCTGGGCTGGGACCGCTGGGTCGGCGAGACGGGCGCTGTCGTCGGCATGGCCGGTTTCGGCGCCAGCGCCCCTGCCCCCGATCTGTACCGGCATTTCAACATAACGTCCGAAGCGGTTGCTGCGGCGGCGCTGAAGATCATCATCTAGGAGGACCCACAATGGCCCGCATCACCCTTCGCCAGCTTCTCGACCATGCCGCCGAGCACGGCTACGGCGTCCCTGCATTCAACATCAACAACATGGAACAGGGCCTCGCAATCATGGAAGCGGCCAAAGCCTGCGACGCGCCTGTCATCATCCAGGCCTCACGTGGGGCCCGGTCCTACGCCAACGACGTCATGCTGGCCAAAATGATGGAGGCATTGACTGAAATGCATCCGACCATTCCGCTGTGCATCCATCAGGACCACGGCAACGACGAGGCCACCTGCCTGTCCGCGATCCGCCACGGCTTCACCTCGGTGATGATGGACGGATCCCTGATGGCAGATGCCAAGACGCCGGCAAGCTATGCCTACAACGTCGCCGTAACCGAACGAGTCACACGCATGGCGCATTGGGTCGGGGCTTCCGTCGAAGGCGAACTGGGCGTGCTCGGATCGCTGGAAACCGGCCAGGGCGAGGCCGAGGATGGCCACGGCGTCGAGGGCGCGCTCTCCCACGACCAACTCTTGACCGATCCCGATCAGGCGGTCGACTTCGTGGCCACAACCCAGGTGGACGCGCTGGCGATCGCCTGCGGCACCTCGCACGGCGCTTACAAATTTACCCGCAAGCCGGACGGCGACATACTGGCAATGCAGGTGATCGAGGCGATCCACGAGAAGCTACCCAACACGCATCTGGTCATGCATGGCTCTTCCTCCGTGCCACAGGAACTGCAGGACATCATCAACAAATATGGCGGCGAGATGCCCCAGACCTTTGGCGTCCCGGTGGAGGAAATCGAGCGCGGCATCCGCTACGGCGTGCGTAAGGTCAACATCGACACCGATTGCCGCATGGCCATGGCCGGGCAGTTCCGCCGCGTCGCGACGGAGAATCCGCGCGAGTTCGATCCCCGAAAATTCCTGAAGCCCGCCATGGATGCCTTGCACGATCTTTGCCGAGACCGCTTCGAGCGTTTCGGCACGGCGTCCAACGCCTCGAAGATCAAGGTCATCGCCATGGACGAGATGGCCAAACGCTATGCCGCGGGAAAACTCGCGCCCCATATCGCAACCGCGAAAGCCGCCTGAGCAACAAACAGGAGACCTGTCATGAACAAGATCGATATGCTGCCAGCGGGTACGCTCAAGGAAGGCAAGGAACGCTACAAGTCAGGGGTCATCCCTTACAAGAAGATGGGCTACTGGGAGCCGGACTACAGGCCCAAGGAGACCGATCTGATCGCCATGTTCCGGATCACGCCGCAACCCGGCGTCGACCACGAGGAGGCAGCGGCCGCCATCGCCGGTGAATCCTCGACCGCGACGTGGACCGTGGTGTGGACCGACAGGCTGACAGCCTGCGAGCTCTACCGCGCCAAGGCGTTCAGATCCGAGCCGGTTCCAAACACTGGTCCCGGCACCAAGACCGAGCAACAGTACTTCGCCTACATCGCCTACGACCTCGACCTGTTCGAGCCGGGCTCGATCGCCAACCTGACCGCATCGATCATCGGCAACGTGTTCGGCTTCAAGGCGGTCAAGGCGCTGCGACTGGAAGACATGCGTATCCCGGTCGCGTATCTCAAAACCTTCCAGGGACCCGCAACCGGCATCGTGGTGGAGCGTGAGCGGCTCGACAAGTTTGGCCGTCCGCTGCTCGGCGCGACGACGAAGCCGAAGCTCGGCCTGTCAGGCCGCAACTATGGCCGCGTCGTTTACGAGGCGCTGAAGGGCGGCCTCGACTTCGTCAAGGACGACGAGAACATCAACTCGCAGCCCTTCATGCACTGGCGCGACCGCTTCCTCTACTGCATGGAGGCGGTGAACAAGGCTTCAGCTGCCACCGGCGAGGTCAAGGGCCATTATCTCAACGTCACCGCCGGCACGATGGAGGAGATGTATGAGCGCGCCGAATTCGCCAAGCAGCTTGGCTCCTGTATCATCATGATCGATCTCGTCATCGGCTACACGGCGATCCAGTCGATGGCCAAGTGGGCACGCCGCAACGACATGATCCTGCACCTGCACCGCGCCGGCAATTCGACCTATTCGCGCCAGAAGAACCACGGCATGAATTTTCGCGTTATCTGCAAATGGATGCGCATGGCCGGCGTCGACCATATCCACGCCGGCACTGTGGTCGGCAAGCTGGAAGGCGACCCGCTCATGATCAAGGGGTTTTATGACACGCTGCGCGAGGAACGCACGCCGCAGAACCTCGAAACCGGGCTGTTCTTCGATCAGGACTGGGCCTCGCTCAACAAGGTGATGCCCGTCGCCTCGGGCGGTATCCATGCCGGCCAGATGCACCAGTTGATCCATTATCTCGGCGAGGACGTCATCTTGCAGTTCGGTGGCGGCACGATCGGCCATCCCGACGGCATCCAGGCAGGCGCGACGGCCAATCGCGTTGCATTGGAAGCGATGATCCTGGCCCGCAACGAGGGACGCGATTATTTGCGCGAAGGAACCAAAATCCTCGAACAGGCGGCCAAATGGTGCACCCCGCTGAAGGCTGCCCTGGAGACCTGGAAGGATGTCACCTTCAACTATGAATCGACCGACACGGCCGACTTCGTGCCAACCGCAACGCCCAGCTTCTAGAAGAAAGGAACCGTCGCCATGATGACCAATCCGGGAAACAAGGTCACGCAGGGACAGTTCTCGTTCCTGCCCGATCTCACTGATGAGCAGATTTCGGCGCAGATCAAATATGCGCTGAAGAACCACTGGGCCGTCAGCGTCGAGTACACGGACGATCCGCATCCGCGAAACACCTATTGGGAAATGTACGGCAACCCGATGTTCGATTTGAGAGACCCGGCGGGCATCCTGCTCGAAGTCAACGCTTGCCGGAAAGCCTGTCCGAACATGTATGTCCGGGTAACCGCCTTCGATTCGACCAAGGGATGGGAAGCGCCGCGCATGTCGTTCATCGTCAACCGGCCACCCAGCGAACCCGGGTTCCGGCTGCTGCGCCAGGAGCGTGACGGCCGCAGCCAGGGTTATTCGATCGTGCCTTATGCGACCGACAGGCCCGAGGGCGAGCGGAGCTAGCTGAGCCATGCTGGACACGATAGCAAAGGGCGCTGGCGCGCAGGACGAATCGGTTGATCTGCAGGCCGAGTTCGAAGCGTCCAACATCGACGAGGTGATGGACAAGCTCGATCGCGAACTCATTGGCCTGAAGCCAATCAAGAACCGCATCCGCGAGATCGCGGCTCTTCTCCTGGTCGACCGGCTTCGCCGCAAGTTCGGGCTGACCTCGGGCGCACCAACGCTACATATGAACTTTACGGGAAATCCCGGCACGGGCAAGACCACCGTGGCGCTGAGGATGGCCGAAATCCTGCATCGCCTCGGCTATATCCGGGAGGGGCACATGGTCGCGGTGACACGCGACGATCTCGTCGGCCAGTATGTGGGCCACACCGCACCCAAGACGCGCGACGTGATCAAGCGCGCCATGGGCGGCGTGCTTTTCATCGACGAGGCCTATTATCTCTACAAGCCCGAGAACGAACGCGACTACGGCCAGGAATCGATCGAGATCCTGCTGCAATGCATGGAAAACAATCGTGACGACCTGGTCGTGATCCTTGCCGGCTACAAGGACAAGATGGATCGTTTCTTCGACAGCAATCCCGGCATGCGTTCGCGCATCGCCCACCACCTCGATTTTCCCGACTACGGCGTCAGCGAGCTGAAATCGATCGCCGAGATCATGCTGGCGGAGCAGAATTACCGCCTCAGCGAAGCGGCCGCCCAGGCCCTCGAAGAGTATCTTCCGATCCGCATGAGGCTGCCGCATTTCTCCAACGCGCGCTCGGTGCGCAATGGGCTGGACCGGGCGCGGCTTCGCCAGGCCAATCGGCTTTTCGCATCGCGAAGCCGTGCCCTGACCAAGGCAGACCTTATCACCATCGAGGAATCCGATATCCGCGGCAGCCGCGTATTCGCGGAAGGGAAGCTCGAAGGCGAACCGGAGACGAAGGCGCGCTGACAGGACGAAGCCGGCTGGCGGGCGCCCCGAGACGAAAGACAGAAATTGGAGACGACGACCATGGTCACCAGGACAATCATCGCGCCCTCCGTGCTTTCCGCGGATTTCTCGCGGCTCGGCGACGAGGTCGAAGCTGTCGTTCAGGCGGGCGCCGACTGGATCCATCTCGACGTGATGGACGGGCATTTCGTGCCCAACATCACCTTCGGTCCGCCGGTCATCAAGGCGATCCGTGGCCGAACGGACAAGGTCTTCGACTGCCATCTGATGATCGCACCGGCCGACCCGTATCTGGCCGCCTTCGCCGATGCCGGTTGCGACATCATCACGGTGCATGCCGAGGCTGGACCGCATCTCGACCGCTCATTGCAGGCGATCAGGAATCTTGGGAAGAAGGCCGGAGTGTCGCTCAATCCGTCGACGCCGGAGAGTGTCATCGAGTATGTGCTCGACCGGCTCGATCTGGTGCTGCTGATGACGGTCAATCCAGGCTTCGGCGGCCAGGCTTTCATTTCAGCGATCGTCGAGAAAGTCAGACGGATCAAGGGCTTGGTTGGCCATCGCCCGATTGACATCGAGATCGACGGCGGAGTCACGGCCGAAACCGCCCCGCTGGTCACCGCGGCTGGCGCCAACGTACTGGTCGCCGGTTCGGCTGTATTCAAGGGAGGCACCGAGGCAGCCTATCGTGCCAATATCGGCGCCATCAGACAGGCGGCCGATGGCGCGATCCGGAAAGCCGCGTAAACCGTTGTCGGGGAGACGAACATGGCTGCGGTCCCACCTGTATGCGATTTCGGCTGGCCCGCCATCGATGCCGTTTTGCCCGGCGTCGACGGCACGTCGCATTCCATCTTCGGTCACGCCGGCCCGAATGGCCTGGTCGTGGCCTTCATCTGCAATCACTGCCCTTATGTGAAGGCCGTGATCTCTCGCATCGTACGCGACGCCAATGACCTCAAGGCCGAAGGCATCGGCTTCGTCGCGATCAACTCCAACGATGCCGACACCTACCCGGACGATTCCTTCGACCACATGAAGCGCTTCGCCATGACGAACGGCTTCAGCTTCCCTTACCTGCACGACGAGGCGCAGACCGTAGCGCGCGACTACGCAGCGGTGTGCACTCCCGATTTCTTCGGGTTCAACAGCGAACTGAGACTGCAATATCGCGGCCGGCTGGACGCGTCGCGACGCGAATCCGGACCGCTCGGGCTGCGACGCGATCTGTTCGAGGCGATGAAGCAGGTTGCTCGAACCGGGGATGGTCCGTTCGACCAGATCGCCTCGATCGGCTGCTCGATCAAGTGGAAGGATGCTGCATGAATGTCGGCGCAGGTAGGTCGCTTCGACCGCCAAAGGCGATCCTGTTCGACCTCGACGGCACGCTGGTCGACTCGGCGCCTGATATAACGGCCGCCGTCAACGAGTTGCTGGCCAGCCGCGATCTGCCGCCGTTGCGCCTGGACCAGGTCAAGGCCATGATCGGTGGCGGCGTCAGGAAATTGATAGAGCGGGCATTCGCGGCGTCGGGAGCGCCGCTCGTCGGCAACGCGCTCGATGAGGCCAACCGCGTCATGGCGCCGATCTACAGCCGACATCTGACCGGCCTGACAAGACTGATGCCTGGCGTCAGGGAGGTTCTCACACACTTCTACGCGAAGGGAATGGCCATGGGCGTGGCGACCAACAAACCGCAGTTGGCGACTCGCGAGATCCTGCTGCATTTCGGACTGACGGAATATTTCCGTGCGATCATTGGCGGAGACGCGGTGACATGCCTGAAACCCGCGCCCGATGCCCTGCTGCTGGCGCTAGCCCAGCTTGGAGTCGACCCCTGTGACGCGCTGCTGATCGGAGACAGTGGCGCCGATGCAGGCGCCGCACGCGCCGCCGGCATGCCCGTCATTCTGCTGCGCGGCGGATACACCCATTTTCCGGTTGAAGAGCTTGGCGCCGACCAGGTTTGCGACAGCCTTTTCGACCTGCCTGCGGCGATGCAGGGGCTGCAAGCCGGTGCTTGATCGGGGCGAACGCCGGCCGGACGCAAGTTCGAACGGCCGGCGGCGCCGCTATTTCGAGAATTGCTTCAAATAGGCGATGACGTTGGCGATGTCTTGGTCCTGCTTGAGGCCGACGAACGCCATCTTCGTTCCTTTGACCATGGCCTTGGGATCGCGAAGGTAAGTCGTCAGCGTGGGTTCGTCCCATTTGACGCCGGACTTGCCTGCCGCGACCATCGCTTGGGAGTAACTGAACCCCGGGTGTGTGCCAGCCGTCCGGCCGATGACGCCGTTCAACGACGGGCCGACCTTGTTCTTGTCCTGGTCGGCGACATGGCAGACCTTGCATTTGGCGAAGACCTTCTCACCCGCCGCGGCATCCTGTGCCTGGGATTGGCTTGTGATGAAGGACACAGCAAACACGACTGCGAAAAATGCGATTGCGCGCATGGCATTTCCTCATGGATCGTCTGGGTGCCCTGGACGATTTTGCGCATGCCGATCTTTCATCCATTGGCATGCACCTTACGCGGTGGGGTGGAGTATCCGCTTTCCCTTTGTGAAGCGGCGCCGCGCGAATCGAAAAGCTAGTTGGCGTGGGGTGAAAGTCAATCGTATAAAGGTATAGAGGCTTGGGTACCCAGGGTACCGGTATTCGTCTTTGTTGACGGCTATCGGGCGAATGCGTAGCTTCAAGACATCCGGTTTCTCCACTGGCACCTCGGGAATCCGGCAACTGGCGATTTTGTCCAGGCTCCTCATTGGGCCGGACCAGTCGAGACAGGCGTCCCGGAGCGCAAGAGGTGCTAAATGGATATGGTCGATCTCATATTAACGGTGTGCCTCAGCACCAATCCGGGCAATTGCCGAGACGAACACCTCTATTTCGAGAGCCGCGGCTCTCTGCTCCAATGCATGTTCCTTGCACCCAGCGAGATCGCGAAATGGTCTCAGGAACACCCGACCCTCAAGGTCATGCGCTGGAAATGCGCATTTCCGAGCAAGGAACGATCGATCTGATTGACGTCCTGGAGCCCAGGGAGAAGGTGTCATGATGATTTCACGGCGCAACACGCTGCGTCTGGCGGTTCTCGGCACAGTTGCTGCTCTCGCCGCCAGGCCTGCCTTTGCAGCAGCCAGGATTCGCATCGGTGTCCTGAAGTTTGGAACCGTGAGTTGGGAACTCGACACGTTGACGGAACACAAATTCGATGTGGCGAACGGGATCGATCTGGAGATCATCGATTTCGCCGGGGAGGACGCGACCAACGTCGCCTTGCTGGCCGGTGCGATCGACATGATCGTCTCCGACTGGCTGTGGGTCTCGCGCCAACGGTCGGAAGGCGGCGACCTCACATTAGCCCCCTATTCGACCGCCGTGGGGGCGATCATGGTGAAGGAGGGGTCGCCGATCCAGACGGTCGCCGACCTCAAGCACAGGAAGATCGGCGTCGCCGGCGGCCCGCTCGACAAGAGCTGGCTCCTGATACAGGCTCTGACCAGACGCGACTACGGGATCGACCTGTTGGCAACCAGCGACATCATCTTTGGCGCGCCACCGCTGATTTCGGAAAAGGCCATGCAGGGCGAACTCGATGCGGTGCTGAATTTCTGGCATTTCTGCGCCCGTCTCGAGGCCAACGGCTTTCGTCGATTGATGGGCGTGAACGATGCGACGCGTGAGCTCGGCGCCTTGGGACCTGTGTCGGCACTCGGTTACGTCTTCCACGACCAATGGGCGAACGAGAACCCGGAGGCCGCCAGGGGCTTCGTCAGGGCCTCCGCGCAAGCCAAGGACCTGCTGGCCAGATCCGACGAGGAGTGGCTGCGCCTGGCGCCGATCATTCGCGCGGAAGGCAAAGAGCTGGAAAAACTGCGCGACCGCTACCGCCAAGGCATCCCCAGGCGGGCGGTCGCCGAGGAAGCGGCCGACGCCGGCAAGCTCTATCACGTGCTGGCGGCGATCGGTGGCGCGAAGCTGGTCGGCAGCGCGCCCGAGATGGCGCCCGGCACATTCTGGCAGGACCGCACGGAATGACCGCACCGGAAACCAGCAACGGCACGCGAGGTGCCCCGACGAGCATGTCCGGGCGATCCAGCTTGGCGACAACGCTGATGCCCGCGCTGACCGTGGCGGTTTCCTTGCTCGGGCTTTGCCTGCTGTGGAGCCTTGCGGCGAGTGTCTGGCGGAGCCGTGCCCTCCCGGGGCCGGGACAGGTCTGGCAGGTGCTCCTCAGGGAGGCTGCGAGCGGCGACCTCTTCTATCATCTCGGCGCGACCCTCGGCCGGGTCGCCGCGGCATATATCGTCGCGATGATCATAGGATCGGTGATCGGCGTTCTGCTCGGCAGCTATCGTCGCGCCGACCGCTTTTTCAACCCATGGGTAATTCTATTCCTCAACATCCCGGCGCTGGTGGTCATCGTCCTCGGCTACATATGGTTCGGCCTCAACGAGGCGGCGGCGATCGGCGCGGTGGCGGTGAACAAAATCCCGAATGTCGTGGTGACGATGCGTGAGGGCGCCAGGGCGCTTGATCCGAGCTACGCCGAAATGGCCACTGTCTATCGCTTCGGTCCTCTCGATCGCATCCGCCACATCCTGCTGCCGCAATTGCAACCCTATCTTGCCGCCGCGTCACGATCCGGCATCGCCCTCATCTGGAAGATCGTCCTGGTCGTCGAACTGCTCGGCCGGTCGAACGGCGTCGGCTTCCAAATCCATCTCTATTTCCAGCTCTTCGACGTCGCCGCCATTCTTGCCTACACACTGGCTTTCGTGGCGGTGATGCTCGTCATCGAACTTCTTTTGGTGCAACCCGTTGAACGACATGCAACCCGTTGGCGCCGTCGTCCCGCTTAGGGTCGATATCGCTGAAAAGACTTTCAGGTCCGCGCAAGGCGTCTCGATCACGGCGCTTCAGGACCTTTCCTTCGAGGTCCGGCAAGGCGAGTTCGCCTGCTTGCTGGGACCGTCGGGCTGCGGCAAGACCACGACACTGCGTATCCTGCTTGGATTGGACAAGGATTTTTCCGGATCCTTCCAGTTGCCGCAAGGAGGCTCCAACCGCATTGCGGCCGTGTTCCAGGAGCCGATCTTGCTGCCGTGGCGAACGGTGGAGCAAAATGTCAGGTTGGCCTTGCCGAAAAGCTTGAGAACGAAGAATCTTGACGGGCTCTTTGAAACTCTCGGCCTCGCCGGCATGCGTTCTCTCTATCCTGCGGAACTGTCGCTCGGCCTTGCGCGCAGGGCAGCACTTGCCAGGGCCTTCGCTACCGAGCCGGCGATGCTTGTCCTGGACGAACCCTTTGTCTCGCTCGACCACCAGACCGCCGAGCGGCTTCGTCACCTGCTTCTGTCGGTATGGTCGGCACGACCCACGACCGCCTTGATGATAACGCACGATCTACGCGAGGCGCTGATGCTGTCGGATCGCATCATCGTGCTCGCGCCGCGACCAGCACATGTGCTCGGCGTGTTCGACGTGCGGTTGCCTCGGCAACATCGCAATTCACAGGTGATGAGTGACCTTCTGCGGTCGTTCCGGCAAAGGTTCCCGGGCGTCACCTGAACGCCCTGATGGCGAATGCATATCGGAGGACCCCATGTCGATTGATCGGCTACGACGCAGGGTTATGAGTGGCTTTGCCTGCACCGCCGTCAGCGCTGCCTTGCTGCCATGCTGCCTCGGACGAGCCGCCTTGGCCGCGGCTGGCAGCCTGCGGTTCTCGGTTGGCCAAATCGCCGACGGCGTCTTCGCCTTTCAGGGCGTGGATGAATTGATGACCGCAACAAACGACGGTGCCATCTGCAATCTGGGCGTCGTCGTCGGCACCGACGCGGTTGCCGTCATCGACAGTGGCGGCAGCCTGACCGAGGCGCACGCCTTGCTCGCCGCGATCGGAAAGATAACCGCAAAACCGGTTCGCTTCCTGATCAACACCCACATGCATCCCGATCACATTTTCGGCAATGCGGCATTCCGGGAGATCGGCGCGACCATTGTTGGCCATCGCAATTTGCCGCGTGCCCTCGAGGCGCGTGGTGCGTTCTATCTGCACAATTATCGCGAACAGGTCGGCGAAGCGCTTATGAACGGAGTCGAGATCGTTTCGCCGGCGATGCTGGTCGATGATCGCCTGGAACTCGATCTCGGGGGGCGCATGCTCGAACTGCGGGCATGGAAGGCTGCGCACACCGACAACGACCTGACCGTCTTCGACCCCGAGACCAGCACGCTCTTTGCCGGCGATCTCGTGTTCATGGGCTCCTTGCCGACGCTCGACGGATCGCTGCTTGGCTGGCTCCGCCAGATGGATGCGCTCGCCGCGATCAGCGCCGCGCGCGTCGTTCCGGGTCATGGTCCGGTGCCGGCCGACTGGCCGCAGGCGCTGGCAGGAGAACGGCGCTATTTCGAGATTCTGGCGCGCGATATCCGCAAGGCGATCGCCGACGGGACGCCGCTCCGAGAGGCCGTCAAAACCGCCGCCGGAAGCGAACGGGGCAAATGGCACCTGTTCGACGACTACAATGAGCGCAACGCAACGGCTGCTTTTGCTGAACTCGAATGGGAATAGACCACACCGACATGCGCCAGAGATCATGAAGTGGGGCGATTTGCCAACGCGTCGTCAAAGGCATATTCTAAACGCCAGCCTGGGCACCACCTCTGTTGCATTGGTGGAGGCATCGAAATGCAAAATCACGCTTACGCGAGCAGGCAGTTCGCCTTGTCGCTTGCACCATTCTTGGCCGCAATCATCTTGACCATCGGTACGCTGTTCGGCGTCTCCTCAGCCGCCAACGCACAGCAAACAACGGCTTCTTCGGAGAAGATCTGGGAAGACTTGAAAGGCGACGTGTTCGGCGACCGAGCTATTCTGGTCGATACCGGCGTGGTCAGGATCGAAGCGCCAAAGCGGGCGCAAGATGCCGCCATCGTGCCTGTCGACATCTATGTCGACCCAGCCAAGGCGCCGGACGGCATCAAATCCGTGACCTTGATCATCGACGCCAATCCTGCGCCGGTGGCGGCAACGTTCCAGATCGGCAAGGACGCCGGGGTGACACATCTGTCGACACGCGTGCGCGTCAACGATTATTCCTATTTGCGTGCCATAGCGGAGACTCAAGGCGGCCAACTCCACATGGCTCAGACCTTCGTCAAGGCGTCAGGCGGCTGCTCCGCCCCTGCGGTCAAGAACCAGGACGAGGCCATGGCGACGATGGGGCAGATGAAGTTGCGCCAGTTCCCACCCCAAGAGACGATGAGCAAGGCAGAGGAGTTGCAGTTGATGATCCGCCACCCGAACAATTCGGGCCTGCAGCGGGATCCACTGACCCAGTATTTCATTCCCGCGCATTTTGTTCAGAAGCTGTCGATCTCGCAGGCCGGCCGGCCGATCCTCTCGATGGAAGGTGGAATATCGATTTCGGAAGACCCCAATTTCCGATTCGATTTCACGGCGCACGGCAATGGTGAAATCCAGGTCGAAGCGATCGACACGGATGGCAAGGTATTCCGCAATCAGTGGCCGCTGGAGAAAACGGGGCTCTGAAGTCTCGAAATACGGTATGCCGCACTGCCACCGCGATGGGCACGCTTGATCTTTAGAAGCAACGCACGTCGGCTTCAGACTGCGCACGCTTCAGCTCTGTACGGGCTGCCTTCGCCGGTGCGCTTTCGCGAAACAGCCCCGCGTTTTCCCCCGTCGTCAAAGACATGCTCTTGAAGGTCTCAGCCGTCTCATAGTGGTCGTAGGGAAGGATCGAGGCGATGACGTCGATCGAGCAGGAACAGCTTTCCAGCGCCTGACGCGTCTGGCCGTTCGTTCGCATGCAGCCGAGCACGTAGTCGACAACCGTTACCGTGGGATAATCTCCCGCAGCACCCGCCGGGTTTGCGATGGCCAGCGTCGCGGTGAAGAGCAGCGGCAAGGTCGAAAATCCAACATATCTGATCATGAGGAACCTCCGGTTGGTCCGGGTTCGATGCGCCCGGACGGGATCGGCGTGCCAGTTGGCAACGCGCCGTAAAGCCAGTCAAGCACCCATGAGTTCCGTATACGACCAAAGGAGGAAAGGGCTGTCCACGAGCGATAGCTGCGGATGACGACTTGATCACCGGCTCCGCGCCCAGGCTCCTACGACCGCTTCGCATCTCGCTCAATACCGGGCAACGGCGAGACTTTTTACATGCCATCCAAGATGGGCGCCGATAAACATTATCAAAT
The DNA here is from genome assembly GCF_006443035.1 of Mesorhizobium sp. B1-1-6. NCBI lineage: Bacteria > Pseudomonadati > Pseudomonadota > Alphaproteobacteria > Hyphomicrobiales > Phyllobacteriaceae > Mesorhizobium > Mesorhizobium sp. B1-1-6. The sequence continues at coordinate 53,961 of NZ_VFWR01000005.1, forward strand.
AACCTTGTTGTATATTAAATCAAAAGATCGACCGTAAGACTATCTTAATACCGTTCTCGGTCTCCACGGAGGCATAAAACACTTCATATTAATCTTGTAGTTCTGTTCATTTCTGTATATTGCAGTGCATCATTTAGAATATTGCGGTGCAACAATGCACTAGGCCTTTTTTGCTTGCCTAGCCTTTTGGGATGACATAGCCTTTCCCTGTTTCCGGCTTCAAGGGCGTCACCGTCATTAGGGAGCGGCGACAGTCTTTCGTAGGCCAAAGTGAGGTGGGCAGTAACGGTGCCCTCTGCACATCTGGCTTAGGTCGTGACACGCTGCCGGAAATATTTCCCCCCCGTGAATCGCTTGGGCGAGCCCTTGTGGGCCTGACAGTCGATTCATCACTGTGAACCCCGGGAGGAATTCGGATGCGTGTACTTACGAAAGCTACGTATATTCTAACCACTGCGGCGTTTCTGTCGCTCGGCGCGGCCTATACGGCGTCGGCCAACGAGGATCTTGCAAAGCTCGCTTCGGATGCGAAGAACTGGGCGATGCAGACGGGTGACTACGCCAACACCCGCTATTCCAAACTCAACCAGATTACTGCGGATAATGTGAAGAACCTGCAGGTCAAATGGACCTTTTCCACCGGCGTGCTGCGCGGGCATGAGGGTGGACCGCTGATCATCGGCGATGTGATGTATGTCCATACGCCCTTCCCAAACAATGTCTTTGCGCTCGACCTCAAGAATGACGGGAAGATCCTCTGGAAATACGAGCCCAAGCAGGATCCGAATGTCATTCCGATCATGTGTTGCGATACGGTCAATCGCGGTGTTGCCTATGGTGACGGCAAGATCATTCTCAATCAGGCGGACACCACGGTCGTCGCCCTCGATGCAAAGACCGGCAAGGTCGTCTGGTCGGTCAAGAATGGCGACATGACCGACGGCGGCAAAGGCGAATCCGGCACGGCTGCCCCCGTCGTGGTCAAGGATAAGGTACTCATCGGCGTGTCCGGCGCCGAATTCGGCGTTCGCGGCTGGCTGGCCGCCTACAATCTGAAAGACGGCAAACTTGCCTGGAAAGCCTATTCGGAAGGTCCCGACGCCGACACCCTGATCGATCCCGAGAAAACCACCCAGCTGGGCAAGCCGGTAGGCAAGGATTCCGGCACCAACACCTGGGAAGGCGAGCAATGGAAGACAGGCGGCGGCACGACATGGGGATGGTATTCCTATGATCCCAAGCTGAACCTGGTCTACTACGGCACCGGCAATCCCTCGACATGGAACCCGGTCCAACGGCCTGGCGACAACCGCTGGTCAATGACGATCATGGCCCGCGATGCCGATACCGGTGTTGCCAAATGGCTCTACCAGATGACCCCGCATGACGAATGGGACTATGACGGCATCAACGAGATGATCCTCGTCGACGGCATGGAGGTCAATGGCGCCAAACACGACGTGCTGGTGCATTTCGATCGTAATGGTTTCGCCTACACCATGGATCGCGCCACCGGCGAGCTTCTCGTCGCCAAGAAATACGATCCAGCGGTGAACTGGGCGACGGAAGTCGTCATGGACCCAAAGAGCGAACAGTATGGTCGCCCGCAGGTCGTGGCGAAATATTCGACCCAGCAGAACGGCGAAGACACCAACTCGACGGGTATTTGCCCGGCGGCGCTTGGAACGAAGGATCAACAGCCAGCTGCCTATTCGCCGAAAACCGGCCTGTTCTATGTTCCGACCAACCATGTCTGCATGGACTATGAGCCGTACAAGGTAAGCTACACCGCCGGTCAGCCTTATGTTGGCGCCACAGTGTCGATGTACCCGGCACCTGGCGGCGACGGCAGCATGGGCAACTTCATTGCCTGGGATGCGGCCAAGGGCGAGATCGTCTGGTCGAAGCCTGAGAAGTTCTCCGTGTGGTCGGGCGCGTTGGCGACAGATGGCGACGTCGTCTTCTACGGCACGCTCGAAGGCTACATCAAGGCGGTCGATAAGGACGGCAAGGAACTTTACAAGTTCAAGACCCCGTCCGGCATCATCGGCAACATCACCACGTACGAGCATGACGGCAAGCAGTACATCGCCGTTCTGTCCGGCGTCGGTGGGTGGGCAGGTATCGGTCTGGCAGGCGGTCTGCTTTCGCCTGACAACGCTGCTGCCTGGCATGGCGCCGTCGATCAGGGCCGTGCGCAAGGCGATCAGTCCGCTGTCGTTGGTACCGCTGGTCTGGGTGCCGTCGGCGGCTACGCGGCACTTGCCGACTATACGACGCTGGGCGGTCAGCTCACCGTCTTCGGTCTCCCGGACTGACGGGCGGGGAACCTTAAGCACGCCTCAGGTCTTGTTGGACCGGAGGTTTGAAAAACGAGAGCCCGGATCATCCGAAACCATGGCCGGGCTCTCGATGCGGTTGCACCCCCGACACACCGATCAATGCCGGCCACGGCAGCAAAACCGTGTCCACGGCAAATGAAGGAAGCGTTTGAATGTCCGTTCGCATTGTAATTTCGGCTTTCGTCCTGGCTCTGCTGCCTCTGGCAAGCTCAGGCGTGGCGTGGGCCGAGGACAGCATGGAAAAAGCCAAGGCGGTGAAGCAAGAAGGCGGCAAGTATTTGGATGCGGATGGAAATCCGACCTACAAGATCGAGAACGGAACCGTCGACTGGTACACGTTCAGCGGCTACCGCCGGTATCACTCCGATTGCCATGTCTGTCACGGACAGGATGCGACAGGTTCGAGCTACGCGCCGGCCCTGGTCAACAGCTTGAAAACCATGGACTACGCCACGTTCCTCTCGATCGTCGCCGAGGGCCGCAAGAATGTCGGCGGCGGCAAGGAAAACGTCATGCCTGCCTTTGGCGACAACAAGAACGTCTATTGCTACCTGGACGATCTCTATGTCTACCTGCGCGCGCGCGCCGATGGTGCGGCGCCACGCGGCAGGCCGCCCAAGCACGAAGACAAGCCGCAGGCGGCGAAGGATGCCGAAGCATCCTGCATGGGCGGATGACATGAACGGCTGCGGTGCATTGAAGCTGCGCGTCGTTCTGCCGATTCTCGGCGCACTGGCCTTGTTGCCATCGAACGCGCAGGCGCAAGGCGCCGGCCTCGGCGCGGCGGGAGAACTGGTCGATCCCGACATTCTGCGCGTCTGCGCCGATCCTTCGAATATGCCCTTCACCGACAAGAGCGGCGAAGGCTTCGAAAACAAACTCGCCGAACTGGTAGCCGCGAAAACCGGACGGAAGTCCGTCGCCTATACCTGGTTTCCACTTGTCACCGGCTTCGTTCGCAACACGCTGGGAGCGAACCGATGCGACATCATCATGGGCTATGCCCAAGGCGATGAACTGGTGCAGAACACCAACGCCTATTATCGCTCCACATATGTGCTGGTCTACCCGAAGGGCAACGATATGGAGGGCGTCGAAACGATCGAGGATCCCAAACTCACGGGCAAGACGATCGGGGTTGTCGAGCGCACGCCGCCAACCGCCAACATGGCCGCCAACAAGCTTCTGCGGACCGCCAAGATCTATCCGCTTGCGGTGGATACGCGTGTCACCCCCTCCATGGGGGAGGTCATGATCAAGGACATGCTGGCCCACAAGATCGACGCGGCGGTCCTGTGGGGACCGATGGCAGGCTACTATGCCAAGCAACTTGGAGCCGATGTGGCGATTGTTCCGCTGGTAAAGGAAAAAACCGGCTCGCGGATGTCCTACCGCATCACCATGGGCGTACGTCCGTCCGACCAGGAATGGAAGCGGACGCTCAACCGGGTGATCAGGGAAAACCAGGCGGAGATCAACAGGCTCCTGCTGAGTTACAACGTGCCGCTGATCGATGAACACGACAATCCGATCACCCAATGAAGGGAAAGGAGGCTGTTTTTTTGCTGGTCGCTGCGAGCCTTATGGGTCTGGCCGAACCGACGCGGGCTGGCGAGATCGCCGAACCCAGGGGGTACCGGATGGACGACTATCGGGCGCCGGTGCCGCCGACGCTGCAAGGCGCCAGGGTGGTGACGACGGCGGAAGCTGAAGCGCTGTGGCGAGCGAAGAAAGCAGTCTTCTTCGACGTGATGCCGAACACGCCCAAGCCGACCAATTTGCCGGCAGGAACGATATGGAGAGACAAGGTTAGAAAGGACATTCCAGGCAGTACATGGCTGGCCAACGTGGGATACGGCGCTATTTCGCAAGAGACCACCAGCTATTTTCGCCAAGGCCTCGAAGCCAAGGCCGGCACGGACAAATCGCGAGCGATTCTGTTCTATTGCATGACGAATTGCTGGATGTCCTGGAATGCCGCCAAACGGGCGATCGAGTGGGGCTACAGTTCGGTAATCTGGTATCCACTCGGCGCTGATGGGTGGGAAGGTGCAAATCTTCCGCTGGAGGTGAAAAGACCATATGAAACGAGCAATTGAAGGAAGGTTTTGCTATTATTCCCGGTAGTTTTGCTTTTCGATTTTTCAAAACCTACTTTTTCGTTTGTCCATTTTGAGACGTGATGGACGAGCCATTGCTTCGGTGCCCTGCAATGGTTGGCTAACAACAGGGATCGGTCCCTTCGGACTGGTATAAGAGGAGAAATGTCATGAAGAAGAACTGGAAAAAACCGACCATGTGCCAGGTTGCTGCGGGCATGGAAATTTCTCGGTATCTGCCTGCCGAAATTACTCCCAAGAGGTAGGCCGCAGAGGTGCGTGTCCCTGGCAACAGGGGCACGCATCCCCGCAAGGGTTTTGGCGAAAGGTTTTGACGCGTGTAGGGCGCGCGCGGCACTTTTCAGGGCTGCAAATTGCCTGCTGGTCAGAGAAGCCGCGGGGCGGGCGTTTTCATGCATTTGAGGATCATCGGATCGGCGGCAGGCGGCGGCTTTCCGCAATGGAATTGTAATTATCGTCTCAGTCGTGCGGCCCGCTCCGGGATGGCTGGCGTGCATTCACGAACCCAATCAAGTGTCATCGCTTCGACGGATGGCGTCGGCTGGGTTCTTTTCAATGCCTCACCCGACATTCGCCAGCAGATCGCGGCAACGCCAGAGTTGCAACCTGCGCGCGACGCGCCGCTGCGTTCGACGCCTATCCGCGCGGTGGTGCTGACCAATGCCGATGTCGATCATATCGCCGGACTGCTCAGCCTGCGCGAGCGGCAGCCTTTCGCCATCTATGCAACGGCGCAGGTTCTGGCGACGCTGGAGGCGAATTCGATTTTCAACGTTCTCGATCCGGCGGTCGTGCCGCGGCGCATCCTGCCGACAGCGAAAGAATTGGTCATCTGCGATGCGGAAGGCAGCGAGACCGGCGTGATGATCGAGAGCTTTCCGGTGCCTGGAAAGATAGCACTCTATCTGGAGGACAAAGACCATCCGGATGCCAATTTCAGCTCCGACGCCGGTGACACGATTGGAGTCCGAATTGCGGGTATCGGCAGCCGCGATTCTGTCTTCTACATCCCGGGCTGCGCGCGCATCGATGCGACGCTGCGCGCGCGTCTTTGCGATGCAGCCTGTCTTCTGTTCGACGGCACTGTCTACACCGACGACGAGATGATCGTCGCCGGCGTCGGTCAGAAAACCGGCGCGCGCATGGGGCATCTGGCGATTTCGGGAGACGCGGGTTCGATCGCCAGCCTGGCCGATGTGAGGCTGGGCCGCCGCGTCTTCGTCCATATCAACAACACCAATCCGATCCTTGACGAGAATTCGGCCGAACACGCGGCGGTCAAGGCGGCAGGCTGGGAAGTCGCAGGCGACGGCATGGAGATGGAATTTTGAACGATTTCCGCGATGCGGCCAAAGGCGGCCTGTCCACGAGCGATCTCGAAGCCGTGCTGAGGCAGGTCGGCGCCGAGCGCTACCACAATCATCATCCCTTCCATCACAGGATGACCAGCGGCGCGCTGTCGAAGGCCGAGATGAAGGCCTGGGCGCTGAACCGTTATTGCTACCAGGCTGTCATCCCGCGCAAGGATGCCATGATCCTCGCACATGCCGAGGATCCGGCGTTTCGCGCCGCCTGGCGCAAACGTATCGAAGACCATGATGGCGAGGACGGCTGGAGCGGCGGTATCGCGCGCTGGCTGCATCTGGCAACCTCACTCGGTCTGGACGCCGAGGCCGTGAAGAGCGAAAGGCTGGCACTGCCGGCGACACGGTTCGCCGTGGGGGCCTACCTCTCCTTTTGCACCAACCGGACGCTGTTCGAGGCGGTCGCGTCGTCGCTGACCGAGATGTTCTCACCGCTTATCATCGGCGAGCGCGTACCGGCGATGCTGGCCAAATACGATTATATCACCGAGGATACGCTGGCCTATTTCAAGCAACGGCCCGAACAAGCCTCGCGCGACGCCGACTTCGCCCTCACCTACGTGCTCAGCCATGCTGATACGGCGGAACGCCAGCAGCAGGCAATAGATGCGCTGGTGTTCAAATGCGATATACTCTGGGCCATGCTTGATGCGCTTCAACACGCCTATGGCGAGCCGGGAAACATACCGCCCGGCGCCTTCCGCCCCGAGGCAGCCCCATGATGCTGCGCGAAAGAGCCTTGGTGTCGCTGCGATCGATACCCTTCCTGCCGAAGCACGTGCGCATACAGTACGATTCCGTGCGGCAGGCGTTCGCCGTGCTTTCACCGGAGAGAATATTCTGGCCGAACGATATCAGCCTCGACATATTGCGGCGCTGCGACGGACGGTCCACGGTCGGCGAAATCATCGCCGGCCTTGCCACGGATTATGAGGCCGAGGAGGAGGCCGTGGCGGCCGACGTCATCGCCTTCCTGCAAGAGTGGTCGGACAAGCTGCTGGTGAAGCTATGAACACGCCCCTCCTCCCTCCTATCGGCATGCTGGCGGAACTGACACATCGCTGCCCGCTGCAATGTCCTTATTGCTCCAACCCGCTCGAATTGCAGAAGGCCAATCGCGAACTCGACACACAGACCTGGCTCAGCCTGTTCTCGGAGGCCGCCGATCTCGGTGTTCTGCAGGTGCATCTGTCAGGCGGTGAGCCGACGCTGCGCCGCGACCTCGAGCAATTGATCGCCGGACTTTCAGCGCGCGGCGTCTATACAAATCTGATTACCGCGGGCGTCGGCATCGCCGAAGGCCGCATCGAAGCATTTGCCGAAGCCGGGCTCGACCATCTGCAATTGAGCTTTCAGGGCGCACGGCCTGAGACCACCGAACGCATCGGCAACCACAAAGGCAGCCACGACAAGAAGCTGGAGACGGCACGCCGCGCGCGAGCTGCCGGCTTGCCTCTCACCATCAACGCGCCGATCCATCGCCATAACATCGAGGAGGTACCGGAGTTCATCGATCTTGCCCTTTCGCTGGACGCGGAGAGGCTCGAGATCGCCAACGTCCAGTACGCTGGCTGGGCTTTGATCAATCGCGATCAGCTGATGCCCGAGCGTGCAGCAGTCGACCGGCAGGCGGAAATCGTCGCGGAAGCACGCGAGCGGCTGGCCGGCATTATCAACATCGATTTCGTGACACCAGACTATTTCGCCATCTACCCCAAACCGTGCATGGGTGGCTGGGCGCGTGACGCGTTCATGGTGGCGCCTGACGGCACCGTGCTGCCGTGCCATGCCGCGCAGACGATCCCGGCGCTCAGCTTCGAGCGTTTCAAACCACACACCCTCTCCTCGATCTGGGCCGATTCGCCGGCGTTCAATGCCTTCCGCGGCACGGACTGGATGCAGGAACCCTGTCGCGGCTGTGAACGACGCGAGATCGATTGGGGCGGTTGCCGCTGCCAGGCGATGGCGATCGCCGGCGATGCCGCCGCAACGGATCCGGCTTGCGCGAAATCGCCGATCCACGCGCGCATGGCGATGCTGATCGACGAAGCCAAGCGCACCGCGACAGTTCCTTCGGAGGACGAACCATTCACCTACAGGCGTATCGGCGTCGTGACCGAGCCCGCCTGACAGGTTCTTTCATTCCGCCGTATTCTCGCGCTCGCGCACTGCGTCGGCGAAAGCCAGGGCATCGCGATTGATCCCGACATTGTGCACACGAAAAATCGAAGCACCCTTCAATCGCAGGATGACGCTGGTTGCCGCTGTGCCAACGTCCCGCCCTTCGTCGCTTTCGCCGACCAGGTGATGGGCAAGGCGCTTGCGCGAGGTGCCGACGAGCCATGGAAAACCAAGAGCGCGCAGTTCGCCGAAGCGAGCCATGAGTTCAAGGTTCTCCTCTCCGCTCTTGGCGAAAGCGAAGCCTGGGTCCAGCACGATGCAGTCGTCCGGAATGCCGGCGTTGCGAGCGATCTCCAGCGATCTGTTCAGAAACAGGAACTGGTCGGCGATTACATCGGCCAATTTTTCCCGGTCGCGCCCGGTGTGCATGATGACGAGGCCAGCGCCGGCTTCCGCTGCGACGTGCGCAATGTCGGGTTCGCGCTGCAGGCCGTGTACGTCGTTGACGATATGTGCACCCGCCGCGACCGCGAGATGCGCCGTCTCGGCCCGATAGGTGTCAACCGAAACGATGCAGTCGCCGTCCGACGACAGCGCCTCGATGATCGGGAGGATACGCGATTGTTCCTCAAGCGCCGAAACGCTGCCGGCGCCGGGCCTGGTGGACTCGCCCCCGACATCAATGATCGCCGCGCCCTCGCCGATCATACGCCGTGCCTGTTCGAGTGCCCGCTCCGGCCGATCGAATTCTCCACCGTCGGAAAAACTGTCCGGCGTAACGTTCAAGATCCCCATCAGTAACGATCTCGCACCAAGATCGAGATACCGTCCATGAGCAAGTTGCCAACGGTTCATCGGGCGAGCGCGGCGAGCATCGACGCCACGCCTCCCTGGTGATCGCTCGGACATAGTCTGCCGGGTGCATTCTCGCGAGGGATGCTGAGCTCCATGCCACGCAATACCGCAGTTGGTGTCGTGGTCATCGTCATTGTGGAATTCGCGTCGTATTCGATCTTTCGGTCGCCCAGGCTATCATAACCCCACAGTGCGAGAAGCGAATGTTCGGGCGCCGCAGGGTGTGCGAAAGCCGCCGAGGAAGGAACCACGGAGATGGCAATGGCAATTTCGATTTTCGGCTGGTGTCGTCAGTTCGGGCCAGAGATTAACGGAGCCATCGCTGCATAGGCGTCTGCCTCAATGAGTATGGACGGATTCACTCATGCGCAATATGTATGAGGATTAAGCCTGCCGTGGCGCTCACATTTTGCCCGCATCGCTAAGGCAAGTAATGCTCGTTCAATGACGCTGCTAACGCCGCCCGCCTAAGTGTCGATATCAGGGGATCTGGTCAATGACCGACAACAAGTCAGACGTTACCAAGGATTGGCAAGCGACGCAGGGCCAGAAGTCCTCCGCCACGCGTCTTCGTCTTTTCGCCGCACTCTCGTGGATCGTCGCCATTGGCGGCGAAATCTACGGGATTATGCTGCTTCGCCAGAACAAATTCGATCAGGCACACCTGCCGCTGATCATCGGCCTTCTGGTCGGCATCGCGATTTTCGCAATCGCCGGCAACTTGCTGTGGAAGGCGGCAAACAGGCATGATCCGGCCCGTGCATCCGACACGGCCAGGTTCTTCTTCCAAAACCAGCTCGGCGCAATCATCACGCTGATTGCCTTTCTCCCGCTGGTTTTCCTGATCCTCACCGACAAAAACATGGATCCGCGGACCAAGAAGGTTGCCGGCGGCGTCGGCGCTGCGCTGGCCGTGCTCGCGACGGTCATGGGGATCAGCTTCAAACCCCCGTCGGTCGAACAATACACCCAGGATATGAACGCATGCGCAGCCCAGATCAAGTCGGGGCAGCCCACCACCGCCTGTTCCCCCGACGTCGCCGCTCAGGCGCAGGCGATCGCGACGGACACCGCGGCGGTGGCGGCGGCGACGCGAGACGCGAGCCACCCCGCAGGTCAGGATGTCGTCTACTGGATCGCGCCCGAAAACGGAGCCGCGAAGTCCACCGAGCCGCATGTTTTCCACCTCTGCGCAGGCGTGAGTCCGCTGAAGGACAAGACCGTGAATAGTGGCTCCGTGACGGAAGCCTACGCACAGAACGCCGTCCGCATCACGAAGCAGATCGATATGGAACAGAAGCAGTGCGGGTTCACTGCCACAACCAGCACCAATTGAACCTGCCTGCGCTCGATCGCGTCCAGCCGTTGGTCTTGTCGAGAGAATGGCGCGCAAGCGCAGATTCAGTATCGACTCGCCGGAGCAACGCTATTGGGCATGGCTCAGAGCCCTAGCAGTCCGCATCGCGTTGCTTGCCAACAGTGACGGCCCGATGTCTCGGTCGAGCGTAAAGCGCTCGCAACGCTCGCCGTCGGACTCATCGATGAAGCTCTCGACATGTTTGAATCCAAGCTTCGCAAATATCCGCACCGAGGCAAAATTGCGCGCCGCCGCTTCGCCCGTCACCCGTTCAAGCGCCAGAGTTTCGAAAGCGTAGCGGAGAACTTCGCGCGCCGCCTCGCTGCCCAGTCCGTGCCCCCAATGCGCACGCGCGAGCACAAATCCCAATGCGGCTGCCTTGGCGTCGGTTGCGCCGAAGGACAGGGTTATTGTCCCGATCGCTTCCGAAACTCCTACTTGATCTATGGACCACTGGATCGCCGTACCGTCAGCGAAACGCTGACGCGAACGGGCGAACCATCGCTCGCCCGCGCTTATGTCGTCGGGAACAGGATCGCCGGCAAGAGAGGCGGATTCGACATCCGTCGCGCGCGCAAACCATGCCGGGATATCCCGTTTTCTCGGCGCCCGAAGCACGAGCCTTGGTGTCGTGAGCTTGGGAAATCGGACAGTTTCCATCGAAGCATTTTCCACCTGAGGCGGCGCCAATGATAGCCGGAAAGCGGCAATCATAAGCAGCCGGCAAGCCCCCCGGAAAGCCGTCGGCAAGGCAGGCCGTCAACCCGCCAGGCGTCGGTCGCGCGATATGGACAGTCCCGCGAGAAGCGGAGCGTACGCGGCGAGCCTGCGGGATACGAATTCCGTGAAGAGCCGCACGCGCTTCGTCTTGCGTGTCTCCCCCTGCGTGAGAAGCCAGAGCGTTCCGTACATGTGCAGGTCGGTACCCGGCACCCTCACCAGCAGGGGGTCGGCATCTCCGACGAAGCACGGCAGTGTCGTGATCCCGAGCCCTCGCCGTACCGCAACGATCTGTGCCTCGGCGTCCGTGGTCCTGAATGGAACCTCCGTGGTGCGAACCTCGCCCTCGCGAGCCCAGTCCGGAATTCCATGAATGCTTATGACGATCCACCGGACGGGATCGGGCGCGCCCGCATGCCAGGCGGCAAGTCGATCGCGGGACATATAGACGCCGCCGAACAACTCTGGCCCCTTCAGGCCGTGAAGATTGAGCGGCAGGGTTTTGCGGTCATAGACGACGCGGATCGCCACGTCGGCCTCTCGGTTGGTCAGATTTGCCAGCTCCCCGGACGACAAGACGTCCATCTCGATGTCCGGATGCAGACGCGCGAACTCGGCGAAATCAGGCATGAGCAGGTGTGTCGCAAGGGTCGGAGCCAATGTCACCCGCAGAAGCCCGCGCACGCTCTGGTCGCGCCCGAAGACGCGTGTCTCCAACTGGTGCGACGACGCTTCCATCTGGTTCGCGAGCTCGAGCACCTCCTCGCCCGCAGCCGTCAGGCGGTAGCCCGAAGGCAGCTTTTCGAACATCTGCGCCCCAAGGCGTTCCTCGAGCTGTGCAACGCGTCGCAGCACGGTCGAGTGGTTCACACCGAGGCGCTCGCCGGCGGCCCGCACCGAGCCTCCGCGCGCCACGGCCAGAAAATAGCGAACATCATCCCAGTCGATCATGGCGCGATCCCGCACCGCGCGGTGCGCTTTCCAAAGCCCGTATCCAACGCAGTCGTACACCAGTGTGGGCGGTTATCATAGCTTATGTCGACGAGCGCGGCCCAATTCCGAACGACGGACACCGATTCGTCGCGGCTGGCGGCAGTCGTCCGACCGGATCGATTTTGCACCACCGATGTGCGCACTTCCGCACTCAAAGCCTGACCCCTGCAGACTTATTTCCAGGCTCTCGGGGTTCTTCCCGAACGATCAAAGGCAGAGCCTGGAAGGAAAAGTCATGGGAAAGCTAAACGGGAAGGTTGCAGTCATCACCGGCGGCGCTACCGGCATCGGCCGCGCCGCGGCAAAGCGCTTCATCGAGGAGGGCGCCTTCGTCTTCATCTTCGGCCGCCGGCAGGAAACGCTCGACGCGGCTCTGGCCGAGCTCGGGCCAAATGCCCGCGCGGTGACGGGCTCGGTCTCGGATGAGGCCGACCTCGACCGACTCTACGCGACGGTGAAGGCCGAGCGCGGAACCCTCGACATTGTCTTCGCCAATGCCGGGGCGGGAAGCCAGCTTGCGCTCGGCGAGATCACCGCCGAGCACATCGACGAAACCTTCGACACCAATGTGAAGGGTACGATCTTCACTGTCCAGAAGGCGCTGCCGCTGATGGGCCAAGGCGGTTCGATAATCCTGACCGGATCGAGCGCCGGCACCACGGGCGCCCCGGCAATGAGCGCCTACAGCGCGAGCAAGGCGGCAGTGCGCAACCTCGCGCGGACCTGGGCGGAGGACCTGAAGGGCACCGGCATCCGGGTCAACGTGCTGTCGCCCGGGGCGACCGCCACCGAACTCGCGAAAGAAGCGCTGGGCGAGGAGGGCCAGAAGGTCTTCGCCGCGATGACACCGCTCCAGCGAATGGCTGATCCGGCGGAGATCGGGGCCGTCGCCGCCTTTCTCGCGTCGTCGGACAGCAGCTTCATGACCGCCAGCGAGGTCGCCGTCGACGGCGGCCTTGCGCAACTCTGAGGCGCCACGCCCGGCCGGCACTCCATTCAATTAACCAGCGCCGTTGAGGGCCGGGAATCGACATCAACACGGATCGGAGAAGTATTATGAGCTATGCGATTGTAGGATTCGGTAAAATAGGCCAGGCCCTCGCGCAGGCCTTCGCCCGTAAGAACATCAAGGTGGCCGTCGCAAGTCGCCGGCCGCCCGAGGCATTGGCGCCGCAGGCTCGGGCAATTGGACCCACGGTCATCGCCAAGTCGCTGCGGGATGCGCTCGAGGCCGACACAATCATCTTGGCGGTCCCGTTCTGGGAGCATCGCGAGGTCGCGAAAGCCCTGCCGAACTGGGAAGGCAAGACGGTCATCGACGCGATGAACACTTTTGGAGTTCTCCCCGAAGAGCTGGACGGTCTGCCGTCCTCGGCCTTCGTCGCGAAGGCGTTCATCGGCGCCAAGCTCGTCAAAGGGTTCAATCACCTGGCTGCGGCCACCCTGGCTGCCGATCCGATCGTCGAGGGCGGCCACCGCGTGGTTTTCCTGTCGAGCGACGACGAGGACACGACCGCTCCCGTGGCGGCCTTGGCCAAACAACTCGGGTTCGCACCCGTCAAGCTGGGAAAACTCGACGAGGGTGGCGCGCTTGTGCACGCACGCGGCCGCACTTGGGGCCATCTCATCTTCCAGGATTTGTTCAAGAAGGAGCAGTAATCGATCTACGACCGCGTGATCGACGCTGGTCGCGCGCTAACTTCTTCGAGCAGCGCGCGACCGAATATTTGAAGACCACAAGGTCGCGAAGGCTGGCGTGGGATTGACGGCGTATGGGCGCCGTTCGAAGAGCGGGGAGCGGCCAAGCGTGCGCCATGCGGCGGCCGCAATTGGTCGTAGAGCTTTGGGCTGCGGACTGACCGATTGCGCCGGCAGCAATGCCATGCGGCGGCGCGAAAAGGCACTTGGTTGCTGGGCAACGCCCTAAAAGGGCGGAAGTACCGCGGTCAGTCTAATGATCCCTGACCAGCTGCATGAAAGCCTCTATCGGACGTAGCGTTTGGCGAACCTTCAGACACGCCGCGAAGGATTGCGTGAACGGCTTGTGATCCGAGATCGAAAGCGCCGTCAAACGATCGTCCGGAAGGTACTCGGTCCTGGAAACAATGCCGGCGCCAAGGCCGGCGGCGACAGCTTCACGAACGCCGTCGCGTGGAATTTCCATCACCACATTGGGCCGCACGCGATTCCTATCGAGTACCTCTTCCAGTGCGCGCCGTGTCATCGAGCCCGGTTCGCGGAAGATCAGGCGCTGCCCGTCCAGTTCCTCCAACTCGATCTGCTGGCGCCCGCCCCAGGGGTGGTCGCGATGCACGAAGATGATCACTTCATGGCTGCCGAGTTGGACAAGATCGAGACGCGGATCATCATAGTCGCGGCCGATGATGGCGACGTCGACCTCGTAGTTCAGCAATTTGTTATAGATGACATCGGAATTACCGCTCTCGAGGAAGACCTGCATCAGCGGGTATTTCGCGTGGAAGGCACTGAGCAGTTCCATGACAAAGAACGGGCCAACGGTGCCGACGCGCAGCTTGCCCGATATCTGGTTGCCCTCGGCCTGCAGAATGCCGACCGCCTGCTCCTCCAGCGAGAAGATCTGGCGGGCAACGATAAGCAGCGCTTCGCCTGCGTCGGTGAGCTTGAGGCCGCGCGGCGAACGCAGGAAAAGCTGAACGTCGTATGTTTCCTCCAGCGCCTTCACTTGCGTCGTCACTGTCGGCTGACCGACACACAGCAGATCGGCCGCCTTGGTGAAACTCAGTTCGCGTCCCACCGCATAAAATGAACGCAGCTGGCTGAAATTGACGAAATGCAGCTTGTTAGAGCCACTCAACCCGTTTCTCCTCCCTGCGGAACGCTTGCGCCAACCGCATGATCCCTTCGGCTATTTCCGACCGCTCCTCCAGCAGATCGCATAGGACCGTGTAGTGGTTTTTGTCCCGCAGCGAAACCAGTTCGGCATGCTGGCCGGCTGCACGCCAATATTCGACGAACTGTCGCGACTGCCGCGCAAAGTCCGATGTTTCGGCGGCCCCGACAAAGGCCGTCAACGGGCAAGCCATCGGCCGGCGGCGTATCGGGCTGAGTTTTGCGGCTCGCTCCTGATCCAGCTCCAGAGCCGCATTGAGCGACGTTTCCACCAGAGGCTCGAGATCGAAGATGCCGCTGATCGGCGCACAGGCCGCGAGCGCCACATTCGCGGCGAGGCTCGTCATTGCCAGCATCGCGGCGAGATGCCCTCCCGCCGAATGGCCAGTCGCGATCCAGAACGGCGGCGGCGGCCGGAGCGCTTCCAGGACCATTGGCAGGCAGCCGCGGACGCTTTCGACGATCTCCGCGACGCCGGCAGCCGGCGCAAGCGGGTAGTTGAGCAGCGCCACCGAGAAACCACGCGGCACGAGCGCCGCCGCGACGAACGAATAGCGATCCTTGTCGAGGCTCTGCCAATAGCCGCCGTGAACAAAGACGACCAGCGGCGCGCCGTCACTTCCTGGAAACAAGTCGAAGATCTGGCGAGGATGCGCGCCATAGGGCACGTCGCGGCGGCATGGAAAGGAAGCGCGCGCTGCGGCGCTCGCCTCGTCGAACCGGCGATAAACATGCTCGCGCTCCGGATAACGGTCGCGGAAGACGTAGCCAGCTTCATTGGCAAGCCCCATGCCGCTCACTCGAAGTGGACGACACTGCGAACAGTTTCTCCCGCCCGCATCAGGTCGAAGCCGCGATTGACCTCATCGAGCGCAAGCGTGTGGGTGATCTGCCGGTCCAGATCCAGCCGACCCTCCATATAGAAGTCGATCAGGCGGCCGAGCCCGCTGCGCCCCTTGACGCCGCCGAAATAGCTGCCGCGGATGCTCCTCCCGTAACGGACACCGACCGGCGGAAAGCCCAGTTCCGTACCTGGAGGCTCGACACCGAGCAGCACCGCCGTACCCCAGGCAGGCTGGCAGCAGTCGAAAGCTTGGCGCATGACCGGGACAATGCCGGTGCATTCGAAAGCCACGTCGACGCCGCCGTCCGTCAAGTCGCGGATCGCCTGCACGACCTTTGCGCCTTCGCGGCCGGCATTGACGAAGTCGGTCATGCCGTAGGCTCGGGCAAGCGCGTTCTTGCGATCGGTGACATCAATGCCGATGATAGTCTTGGCGCCCGCCAACCGCGCACCCTGCACGACATTGATGCCGATGCCGCCCAGACCGAAAACGGCGACGGCGTCGTCTTCGCGAATTTCGGCCAGCGCGGCGCCCACGCCGGTAGTGACGCCACAGCCGAACAGGCAGACTTTATCAAGCGGGGCATCCGGCCGTATTTTGGCCAGTGCGATCTCCGGGACAACCGTATAACGAGACAGTGTCGATGTTCCCATGAAATGATGCACGGGCTGGGTCTCGAATGCGAAACGCGACGTGCCATTCGGCATCACGCCTCTGTCGCGCGTCGGCTTGATCGTCCAGCAGAGATTGGTGCGGCCGCTGCGGCACATCCGGCAATGCATGCACTCGGGACCGTAGAGCGGGATAACGTGATCGCCGGGTTTCAGGTCGTAAACCCCCTCGCCCACCTCGAGCACGCGACCCGCGCCCTCATGGCCCGGGATCAATGGATAGACACAGGTCGCGTTGACGCCTTCCAGCGCGGTCAGATCGGTATGGCAAAGGCCGGAAGCGACAATCTCGACCAGTGCTTCACCATGGCCGGGCGGCGCCACCTGGACCTCTTCGACGGCCAGTGGCTTGTTCGGCTCGAAACAGATCGCGGCGACAGAGCGGATCACAATGCCAGCCTTTCAGGCTGAGCTGCGCCAAATGCCGCAAACCCCTTCCCTGCGAGTTCGGCAGGATTCAGTCGGCCGCCGGTCCTGATCGTCTCGCGAGCGATGCGGATGTCGCGTCCGCAGGCGACGCCGATAGCGCCGACAAGACGCTCCGCATCGGCAAAGTAGGCGAGATAGGTGCGGTCGCCCGGCCTGCCGCGCTCATAGGCGGGTTCCCGATCGCCTGGTATTCCCGCAATCTGGATGTTCAGGTCGTATTGGTCGGTCCAGAACCACGGCACCTCGTCATATGACGCCGGGGTGCCGCAGATCTGTGCGGCGACGATGCCGCCCTGGTCTTCGGCGTTCTTCCAGGATTCGAGCCTCCAGCGCCTACCGAACAGACGATTCTCATGCGAGGCGACGTCCCCGGCGGCGAAGATATCGGGATCGCTGGTCTGGCCGAACTCGTTGACCACGATGCCGTTGTCGACGTCGAGCCCGGCATCGCGGGCGAGCTGATCGTTCGGTGTTCCACCGATGCCGACAAGCACGACGTCGGCCTCGATCTGGGTGCCATCGTTCAGTCGGAGCAATGTCTTGCCGCCCAACGGCTCGGAAGCAGCGACCTGCCTGCCGCAGAGAATCCTGACGCCCGCCTGCCGATGAACGCCCGCCAGCCATTGCGACATATAAGGCGGGAGCAGCCTGCTCAGCGGACGATCCGCTGTTTCCAGCACCGTCACGGTCGCACCGCGCTTCACTGCGCTCGCCGCGACTTCCAAACCGATGAGCCCTGCCCCCACCAGCACCACCGAAGAGCCGGGCAGGATGCGGTCGCGCAAGTCGAGCGCGTCCTGAAACGAGCGGAGATAGGCGACCCGGTCCGCGACCGGCTCCAGCGATTCGATGCGGCGCGGCGAGAGCCCGGTCGCGAGCACCAGCTTGCGGTACGACAGCCCGCTGCCATCGGCCAGCATCACCGCCTTGGCCTGCCGGTCGATGCTGGTCGCCTCGGCACCGAGATGAAACCTGACACCGAGCTCGCTCCAGCGAGCCGGCGGCAGAAGATAGGCGTTCGCCGGAACCTCGGCCGCGGTCAGCACGCTCTTCGATAGCGGCGGGCGCTCATATGGCAACTCGTGTTCGATCCCGATCACATCGATCGGGCCAACGAAGCCACCGTGCCGCAGCCGCTCGGCGGTACGACCGCCGCCATGTCCTGCGCCGACGATCACCACGCCGGCCGTTCGTCCCAAACCAGCCACGGCCGATCAAGCCTCCTGGCCGGCTGGTGCGGCGCCGGGACGATCGTTCTTCAGCACTTCGCGGATTATCTCGCGATGCACCTGGATGTATCCCTTGCTGACGCATTGCAGATGCGGCGAAACCTCACTGTGAAGGTCGCCGAGCGCATGGAACGGCACGGACGAGGCCAAGTGGTGCTCGGCGTGGAACGGCATGTTCCAATAGAGCATCCGCAGGACCGGATTCGCCAGGGTGGTGCGGGTGTTGGCGAGCAGGTTAGGGCTTTCTTCCGCACCGGTATGCTCGGCCATGCGTATGGCGCGCAGCACCGGTTCGCCCATGATGCGCGGTAGCAGCCAGTAGACCAACGCGATCGTGCTTCCGTAGTAGATCGAGAAGACAGCGACGACGACGTAAGCCAAGACCAGCAGCCGGATCTCCAACATCACCTGCTTCCAGACGGATTCCGGCAGGAATTCGCGCTCTTCTTCGGTGAAGCGCCCGATCGAGCCACGCCATAGGGTACCGGCGAGCTTGGGCCAGAAGGACAGGCCGAGTATCTGCCCGAAATAGTCGCGCAGCGAGGTGGGGAACGGCACGATATCGGGATCGTGGTCCTCGTGCTGGGTGTAGGTATGGTGCGCGGCATGGCGGTATTTGAAATACAGAAAGGGCCGGAAGGTGAACGCGGCGACGGCGAAGCCAATGAGGTGATTGATCCAGCGCGAGTGAAAGGCCGTGCCGTGCGAGCATTCGTGCAGCGGTGCAAACAACAGCACGATAACGACGCCGTAGACGAACATCGCCGGTATCTGGAGCCATGGCGTGCCTGACGACAGATAGACGGCGAGAGCGCCAAGCACCAACGCGCTGATGTGCACCGCGAGCCGGACAAGGCCCGGTCCGTTGGTGCGCGTGCGAAGCCTTTTCAGCTTGTCACGCGAAATGATCTCGGGTCCCGTCAGCGGCCAAATCTTGCTGCCGATGCCGCCGATGCCCGCATAGCTGGCAGAATTATCGCCCTGCATGCCGATCCTCCTTCAAATTAATCGTTATCGAGGAGACCTACCGACCCGGATGGGAAATAGAAAATTCATTGTTTCCATACCGTTATCGATCCTGCGTTCAGGCGACGAAACAATGAGCTATCGCCTCGGCCGAGAATTCCTTGCGCTGGAAATGCCCGGTTATCCGACCACGGCTCATGACCAGGATACGGTCGCAAGCGTCCATCATTTCCTGCAGCTCCGTGGTGAGCAGCAGCACCGCTTTGCCTTCATCGGCAAGGCCCTGGATCGCACGCCAGATCTCGAATTTCGCGCCGACATCGACACCCCGCGTCGGATCTTCGGCGATTACGATATCGCCGCCGCGCGCAATCCATTTGCCGATGACGATCTTCTGCTGGTTTCCGCCCGAGAGCTGGGAAGCGGGCTGCGACAGGCCGCTGGCCTTGATAGCAAGCTTGCGCACCAGGTCATTGGCTGATGCATTTTTCCGTCGGCGCTTGAGAAAGCCGCGGCGGCCAAAGCTGCGCAGGACCGTCAGCCCGAGATTGTCGCCGACGCTCATCGGCAGGACCAGCCCCTCACCCTTGCGGTCGGCCGGCATGAAGGCGATGCCGGAAACGATTGCATCGCGCGGTGAGCGAAACGCCACGCTCTTGCCGTGCACAAGAATTTCCCCGCGGTCGATCGATGAGGCGCCGAAGATCGCACGCGCGACGGCTTCACGCTGGCAGCCAAGCAGGCCGGCGATGCCGACGACCTCGCCGGCACGCACCTCAAGGGATATGTCGTCAAACACCCCGGCCTTGCCGATCGCCTTGGTCTCCAGGGCGACGGAACCTTGCCGGCGCTCCTTGTAAGCGCTCTGGCCCGGCTTGTGCTCGCGCCCAACCATCAGAGAGACGAGCGCCGTCTCGTCGAGGTCGGCAACGTCGCGCGTGCCAACGACACGGCCGTCGCGCAGCACGGTCACGCGATCGGCTATGTCCAGCACCTCGCCGAGCCGATGCGAGACATAGACTATGCCGAGGCCACTTGCCTTCAGCTTGCGGATGACGGCAAGCAGGTGACCCACCTGATCATCGTTCAACGAAGCGGTCGGCTCATCGAAAACCAGCACTTTCGGCCGGCTTGCCAGCGCACGGCAGATCTCGACGATCTGCTGCTCGTTCAGACTGAGTTCGCCGACCGGACGCGAGGGATCGAGGCTGACATGGATTTCGTCGAGGAGTTCCCGCGCCATGCAGTTGAGCGCCGCCCGGTTGTTGCGGCCGAAGCGGGCCGCGGGCTCGCGGCCGAGGAAGATGTTCTGGGCGACGCTGAGGTTCGGGCACAGCACCAGTTCCTGGTGGACCAGAGACAGTCGGTTCGCCAACGCGACCGTCGGATCGCTTAACACGACCGGCTGGCCATCGATGCGGATCTCCCCGCTGTCCGGCGCGATCAGGCCGTTCATGACCGACAGCAGCGTCGACTTGCCCGCGCCGTTCTCGCCAACCAGTGCATGCACCTCCCCGGCCTTCAGGTCGAAGGTGACGTCGGCCAGCGCGACCACGCCGGGAAACGTTTTGCGGATCGACTGGACCTCGAGCAGCGGGGTATCCATCGCTGTCATCCCGAATGGTATTGGTTGAGCAGGGCGCGATGACGATCCATGTCGCCACGCAAATTCTGATAAATCGAGGACCAGACCTCGAAGAAATCCTGGTAGCGCTCGTGCAGCTTCGGATCCGGGTCGATTGTCTCCTTGATACGCACGATGCTTTCGAGGGGCTCGATCGGCGACTTGTATATGCCAGCCGCAACGCCCGCGAGGATGGCGTCGCCGATGGGCGCTGCTTCGCCGATGTCCGGCACCTTGAGCGGCAGATTCACGACGCTGGCGGTGATCTGGTTCCAGAAACGGCTCTTGGTCGGGCCGCCGTTCAGGATCAGCCCATCGACATTCACGCCGGCCTGATTGGCGATACGCACGTTCGAGTACAGGTCGAATGCAACGCCTTCGATAAGCGACCGAATGAAATGCGCGCGCGTCGTCGTCGGGCGCACGCCGAAGAAGACACCCGCGGCGCTGCTGTTCCAGTTCGGCGACAGCGTATTGCCGAGATACGGCAAATAGAGCAGACCGTCGGAACAGGCGGGCACATGCTTGGCCTGCTCTGTGAAAAGATCGAAGACATTGTGACCCATGCGCTCGGCCAGCCGGAACTCGGAATCCCCGAACTGGTCGCGAAACCATTTCAGCGATGCGCCGGTGAAGGCCATCGGCCCGTCGAACATGGTCAGGCCGGGCAGTACGTGCGGCCATTTCAAGATGCGATATTCGTGGACGTCCTGCTCGGTCGGGATCATGATGCCGAGGTTCGAGCCAGTGCCCATCGAATAATAGGCCTCGCCGGCCTTGGTTACACCAACGCCCAGTGCCGCCGAGCTGATGTCGGTGCCGCCGGCCGCCACGATGGTGCCGGGGCGCAGTCCGGTCTCTTCCGCCGCCTGCCTGGTGACTTCGCCCACCACCTCGTGAGACTGGTATAGGCGTGGGAATTTCTCCAGTGGGATGCCGATCGCCGTAGCAATGGATTCGTTCCAACGCTCCTTCTGGTACTCGTACGCATAGGCCAGGCCGGCGTCACCGGTGTTCATCGTGAAGTTGCCGCACATGCGGTAGGTGCAGTAGCCGGATGGCGACAGGAACTTGTGCGTTGCGTTGAAGATGTGGGGCTCGTGTTTCTTGATCCACAACGCCTTGGGATCGATGAACCATGGGGCGACGCGGTTACCGTTGTTCTTGTTGATGGTCGCCTCGCCGACGCTGCGGCGAATATCCTCGCATTCTTCTTCCGAGCGGGAATCCATCCATATCATCGCCGGACGCAGCGGCTTGCCCTGATCGCTGACCGGCAACGTGACGCCGACCAGGCCAGACAGCGCGATCGCCGCGATGTCGTCGGAAAACCGGCCCTGCTCCAGGCACTGCCTGACGGCTGATACGACCGCCCCCCAATAGTTCGAGGCTTCCTGTTCCGCCCATCCGGGGAACGGATGGAACAACGGATGCTCCTGCGAGCCGAACGCCACCACCTTTCCCGTGTTGGTATCGAGGATCGCCGCCTTGACGTTGGTCGTGCCGATGTCGATGCCGAGCGTTAGATGTCCGCCCATGAAATGCCTCTCCCCATTATGGATGTGTCTTCTTGCGGCTCATCTTCGACAGGCCGACCGATGCGATGAGTGCGATGCCGACCGCGAGGTTCTGATACCAGGTGCCGACGCCCCAGATCGCCAGCAGGTTCAAGCCGGCGGCAAAGGCAACGCTGCCGAGCAACGTGCGCCATGGCGACCCGACGCCCCCTGAAAGCGCTGTTCCACCGATGACGGCGATGGCGATGGCCGTCAGTTCGTAGCCTGCCGCAAGCGGTGCGTCGACCGACTTCAGCCGCGCCGTAAAGACGACGCCGGCAATGGCGGCGCAGAGCCCGCTGATGACGTAGGCCAGCAGTACGTAGCAATCCGTCTTGATGCCGGCATAGAGTGCCGCTTTCTCGTTGCCGCCGATGGCGTAGAGGCGAGCGCCGCGCACAGTTCCGTTGACGAAGGCGATGAGCGCCAAGAGCACCGCAAGGAAGATCAGGAAGCTCACCGGCATACCGAGGATCTTGCTGTCGCCGATCCAGCCATAGAATGGCGCCTTGAGGTAATAGGGATGGCCGTTGGTGAGCACGTAGTTGAAGCCGCGCAGCGCGGTCAACGAGACCAGCGTCATGATGAAGGACGTAACCTTCAAGTAGGCAACGCCGACGCCGTTGATAGCGCCGGCGATGATGCCAGTCGCAAGCGCGATCAGAATCACCGGCACGATCGGCCCCGCATAGGTGTTGCCGCGCACCAACCAGCGGCTGCCCAGCATCGGCCCGATCTCCGCCATCACGACCACGCCGACAATGATCGAAAAGATCATCAGCGCCGCCACGGAGAGGTCGATGCGGCCGGTGAGCAGCACCACCGTCATTCCGAGCGACAGCAGTCCGATGACGGCCACGTTGCGCATCAGGTTTTCGAGATTCAGCGCGGTCAAATAGTATTCGGAGGTCAGCGCGCCGACCAGGAAGATAACAGCGATCAACCAAACGATCGGGTCGCGGAGCAGACCCTGCGGAAATGGGGCTGCACGGGACGACGACGGACCGGACAGTTCAATGGCACTCATTTCGCGATCCCCCGCTGCCGCATGCCGGGCAAGACCACCGCCAGGATGACCGCCGCGGTTACCACCTGCTGCAGGTATATGCTGACGCCAAACTGGTTGAGGAGGTTGTTGACGATACCGATGATGAGGGCGGCAACCAAAGTGCCCGCGATGGAACCTGAACCGCCGGCGAGTGCCGCGCCGCCCAATACCGTCACCGCCAGCACCGAAAGCTCCATGCCTTCAAGCCCGGCAGGATTGATGTAGGACAGCCGTGCGCTCTCCAGCATGCCGGCGAGCGCGGCACAGGCGCCCGAGATAATGAAGACAGTGGTGCGTACGCCTACGACATTGATGCCTGACAGCGCGGCGGCCCTGACGTTCCCGCCGGTGGCGTAGAGTTCGCGACCGAAGATCGAATACTTGGTCAGCGCGATCGCGGCGACGCCGAGAACGACAAGCAGCACGACCGGGACCGGAATGCCGGCGATATTGCCACGGCCAAACCAGAGGTAAGCACTAATGGCTTCGGGATAGAGCGCCTGCCCGCCGGACGCTATGTTGGCGAGCGCGCGACTTATCCCCAGCATGCCAAGCGTAGCGATCAGCGACGGAATGCCCAAGACGGCGACAAGCACGCCGTTCATCAAGCCGACGACCAGCCCGGTGAGAAGCGTAGCGCCGATGACCAGCACCGCCGATCCGGTCGGAATCAGCAGCCCTCCCACGACACAAGAGAGGATGGCCGCGCCGGCGACGGAAAGGTCGATCTCGCCGGTAATGACGACCAGCGTCATGCCATAGGCCATGATGCCGATCGCGGCCACAGCCAGCAGGATCACGTGGATATTGGCAAGGGAAAGAAAGGACGGCGCGATCACCTGCCCGAGGATGACGAGAGCTGCCAGCACCGCCACCCGGCTTATCGCTCCGATGCTCAGATGCCGACAAGCATCGGAAGGCCGTGCCGACAACGCGGGCTCGACCACTTTTGTCTCAAGAGTATTCATCGTCATGACGCACTCGCCTGCCTTGGATCAGCAACCGCCGCCCCTCCCGCGAGAGGGCCGGCGGTCGTCCTGGGAGCGGATATCAGCCCGAGACCTCCGGGCCATATGCATAGGGCCATTCGTCGGGCGTCAGCGTCTCGATACCTTCGATGTTCATCTTTTCCTTGGTGATCATCGGCAGGTTCGGCGTCATGATAAGCTTGGGCGGCGCTTCGTTGAGGCTCGCCTTGGCGCCGATGTGCATGACGACGGCGCGGATGCCGATGTCGCCGATCAAGGGCGTGTAGGGCGATACCATGTCGATATTGCCGGCCTTGATCTCCTTCAACACCTCGCGGGCGTCGTCGTTGGCGAGTATCATGATCTTCTTGCCGCCCGGCGCGCTGTTCAGCCGGTTGGCTTCGCGGATCGCGTCGAGCGCACCCATGGCCTCCTCGCCGCCGGTGTTGAACGACACCGAGATGTCCTTAAAGGCCTGGAGGGCATCCGCTGTCGATTTGAACGCCAGCGTGCGCTGGCTGTTGGTGTGGTAGTTGGCCAGCACCTTGTAGCCGGCCGTGTTGCCGATCGCTTCGAGGAAAGCACCGGTACGGATCGAGTCCGCGGTGCTGCCGAGATCCTTGCGATTGAATATGATATTGCCGTCCGGAGCAGCATGCTTGAGGTAAAGGCCCTGCTGGAGACCGTTTGCATAGAAGTTGCCCAGAACCTCAGAGCTGATCTGCTCGGACGAGGTGCGGCGGTCGAGGCTGACGACCGGAATGCCCGCGGCGATGGCACGGTCCACGGGCGGGCCCATCGGCGCTTCACGGTTCGGCCACAGCACGATGCCATCATATTGCTTGGCGATCCACGTATCGATCACCTGACCCATCTTGTTGTCGTCGAACTCGGCGTCGATCACCTCCAGTTCGATATTCGGATGGCGCTTGGCTTCCCAGGCGGCGGTGTCGGCGAGGCTGATCAGCCAGGGATGGTTGAAGCCATGGAAGACGAGGCCGATGCGATATTTCTTGCTGGCGTCCAGCACCGGACCTTCAGGCAGCGGCAGATAATCCGTGAAAGGCGCCTTGATCTGCAGCTTGCTGTAAGGGCCGACGAAGCTGGCGCCCATGCCCGGCTTCCAGACGAATCCGCCGGCGAGGTCCCCGACCGGATAGACGTCGAGATAGTCCCGGAAACCGTCCTTTTCGAACAGCGCACTGACGTCGGCATTCGATATGCCCGCCTTGGCTTCGTCGGAGTATTTCTTGATCAGGCCATTGAGAACGGCGTGGACGGAGTCTTCGGCGAAGGCCGGAACTGTCGTCAGCGGTGCAGCAGCGAGAACGGAAAGCGCCGCGGCTGTCTTCAGCAGATGGCGACGTGATAATTTCAGCATTTTAGGTCTCCTCCCATATTTTGGTTTCAGCCCGGGATATGTCCCGACAAGTTCAAGTCACTCCTCCTTCCACCAGGATGTGGACGTAGCCGTCCGACACCTTGGTTTCGTAGGTCTTCAGCCGCTCGGTGACGGGCGGTGAAAGCGGTGTGCCGGTGGGGATGTGGAACAGTCCCTGATGCAAAGGACACTCCACCGTCTGGCCGTCTATATAGCCTTCCGAAAGGAAGGCGTGGGCGTGCGTGCAAATGCCTGAAGTGGCGTAGAACTTGCCGGCAAGATTAAAAATGGCGATACATACCCCCTGGTGCTCGATGCGCGTCGCATCGTCGACGGAAAGACTGTCGGCACGGATCGCCTGGATCCACTGCCTGCTTTCTGGATTAGTCTGCGCGTCCATGCGCCTCCCCATATCCGTTTTGTTTCGTTTATTTTCGTTCTCTTTCCTTCGCTCGCAAATTCATTGTGGGAATAGAGATATCGATGAACCCCATGCCGAGTGATCGACCACAGGCAAGCAATCGCCGAAAATACAGCTGCATGGCAGCCGGACGCGGCGATATGTCAGGCACGGAGATCTATCGGAGAATTCGAACCGGTCGTGCCCGAGACGATGCGCCAAGCGCCAATCTGGTGATCAGAAATGGCCCTCACGGTCCATTGCGATGCCTCGCGCGCCAATTTGCTGTCCGGGATCTTGATCCTGGAAATCACGTTACCATTCATTATTCTGCTCCATCAATTCTCGAGAACGGCCTGGGGCGTATTCCGAAAGCTGATGGCCATTCGGTTGTAGCTGTTCATCAGGCTGATCGCGATCGTCAGGTCGACGAGCTGCTTTTCATCGAAGACGGCACGCACGGCTTCATAGGCGGCGTCCGGAACCCCGGTCTGTGCAACATTGGTCACGCTCTCGGCCCAGCGAAGCGCGGCGCGCTCTCTCTCGCTGAACAGGCTGCCGCCTTCCTGCCAGGCTTGCACCAGCGCGATCTTCTCGATCTTCACGCCCTTCTTGACGAGGTCACGCGTGTGCATGTCAAGGCAATAGGCGCAGTTGTTGATCTGGGAGACCCGCAGATAGACGAGCTCGATCAGTTCGGCAGGCAAGCCGCTCTGGAGAACATAGCCGTAGACGGTGCCGAGCGCCTTGGCGCCGCTCGGGGCGATCTGCTTGTAGTCGAGCCTCTTGGCCATCGTTCCGATCCGTTTAATTGAGGGGAGTAGTGAGGGCCTTGTCGTCGGAATCGACGACGAAGACCGCAAGCAGCTTCGCTGGCCTGGTCTTGCTGGCGTTGCGGCTGACCGAATGGGTTGCGTTGGGCAGCTCCGACCAACTCTCGCCCGCTTTGTAGATGCGGGTCTCGCCATCGTTCACCTTGGACTCGATCTCGCCCGAGACGACATAGGCGAAGATAAAGGCGGACCTGGCATGCCGGTGCGGCTGCGAAGCGGCGCCCGGCGCATAGTCGACTTCGACGACGACCATCGATTTGCCGGGGATGTTGGGGATCACCTGCTCGAACTTCGGCGTGACCGTCTCCGATTGGTCGTCGCGCGCCCAGGCCGGCCCGACGATGGCAATCGCGGCGCAGGCGGCGGCGAAAATGACACGAATTCGCATTTGCATCTCCTTGCACGGATAGATGCCGGCGAATCGGGCCAGAAAAAAGCACCAAGAATGCAAAAAAATCGTGTACTGATACTTCATGAGCAAGCCGCTGAACCTGGATCTGAATCGCGCCGCCAAGACTTCCCTTGCGGAGCAAATTCGCAAGGGCGTGGCCGTCGCAATCGAGGAAGGCGTTCTGGAACCAGGCGCACGGTTGCCCTCATGGCAGGACTTGGCGGCGCAGCTGGGTGTCGCGCGCGGCACCGTCCGGACCGCCTATGAGAAGCTCGCGGCCGCCCAGTTGGTCGAGGCAACGCCAGCTGAGGGAACGCGCGTCGCACAGCGCCCCCGCACCGTCGCGAAATCCGAGCCGGTGCCGGATGAAGGCTCCTTCATGCGGATTTATCAGGAGATGACGCAGGGTCCCCGGATCTTCCAGATGGGCATCCCCGCAAGCGATATCTTCCCCGCCACCTTGTTCGCGCGGATACGCGCGCACGCCATCCGCGCCGAAGCCGCTGCCGCCGCCCTCTACCCCGATCCTCGCGGCGAACTTGAGTTGAGGCGGGAAATCGCTGGCTACCTCGCCGTAGCGCGCGGCATCACCTGTCTGCCGTCGCAGGTCATCATCACTGGAGGTTTCGGTGCGGGGCTCGGCCTGGCGCTATCCGTTCTGAAGCTGGCGGGGGAGACCGCCTTGATCGAGGAGCCCAGTTTCCCATGGACCCGAAAGGGGCTCGAACTCGCCGGTTTGTCTCTCGCTCCGGTCCCGGTCGATTGCAACGGCATCGATCTCGATGACGCACTGTGCCAGCATCCGACCGCGAAGCTTGCCCTGGTCACACCGGGCCAACATGCGCCGCTCGGCTCGACCTTGTCGCTCGAGCGGCGCCTGCGGCTGCTCGAATGGGCAGCCTCGAACCAGGCCTGGGTGATCGAAGACGATTATCTGAGCGAGCTTCAGCTGAGCGGCAGGGCCGCGCCGGCGCTAGCGTCGCTCGACCGCGATGGGCGCGTCATTCACATCGGGTCCTTCAGCAAGACGATCAGCCCGACCCTTCGGTTGGGCTTCGTGATAGTGCCCGCCGACCTCGTTTGTGGCTTCGCAGAGGTCACAGCCTGCCTGGCGCCGGCCCCGGGACCGGCTGTGCAGCTCGCGACCGCGGAATTCATGCGGGAGGGCCACTATATTCGCCATCTTCGTCGCACGAAGCGCGCCTATGTGGCAAGGCGCGCGGCGTTGCTCGAGCAGCTGCAGGCTAATGTGAATGCCGACCAGATCGCAACGCCGGGCCTGGCCGTGCTGCTGAAGCTGCCGAGGGAAATATCGGACATTGCCGTGGCGCGCGAGGTTTCGGCCTTCGGCATGTCGCCCGCACCGCTCTCCGCGTGGTATGCGTCGCCCGCCACCGCCGAATCCGGCCTCTTGCTCGGGGTCGCCACCACGCCGGGCAAGAACCTGGCAAAATCCTGTGATCGGCTCTTCGAGGCGATTAGGCGGATCGACGGCGGACAGCCGATTGAGACTGCTCCAAGTAAGACGTTGCTAGGCAGCGACACTCGTTGAAACAAGCGACCACTGAACGAGGCCGTCTATGGTAACGCGAATCTTCGCCGGCAGCGCCTTTGTCTGCGGCCACAGGACGCTGATCGGCAGTTCGCCGCCTGACAGGCCATCCAGGACAATCTGAAGGGTTCCTTCTTGAAGATCGCCTTCCACCATCCATGACGGAAGTTGCGTCAGACCGTGTCCTCCCTTAGCGGCCATCAGCACCGTCTCGAAATCCTGTAGTTCATGCTTGACGGGGACGGCCTGCCGCGCTGTCGAGCCGTCGGGTTGCTTCATCAGCCAGGCGATGCGGTTGCCTTGCCGTCGTCCGACGATGCAATCGTGTCCGGCAAGATCGCTCCAGGATCGCGGAACGCCCCGCCGTGCGAGATAGCCAGGTGCTCCGACTATCACCGTCTGCTGGACCCCAATCTGTCGCGCGACGAGGTCGGTCGAATCCTCAAGATTGCCGATACGCACGGCGAGGTCGATGTTTTCGCCGATCAGGTCGACCCGCCGGTCGGTGAAGCTGACATTGAGGTTCAGCGCCGGATAGCGTTTCGCAACCCCTAACAGTACGGGCATGACGTGCAGTCGACCGAACGCCGTCGGGAGATCGATGCGGACTTCGCCGCCAGGCGTGTCCCGCGCGAGCGCGAGGGCGCTCTCGCCACGCTCAAGTTCGTCGAGTGCCGCGACGCAGTGCTCCGGCCAGGCCTCTCCGGCAGGCGTCAAGGTCAGGCGGCGGGTCGTCCGGTGGAGCAGCTTGGAGCCCAAGCGCGCCTCCAGACGTGACACCGCCCGGCCGATCGCGGACTTGGCCATGCCCATTTCCGCGGCAACCGCCGTGAAACTACCGAGCCGAACCACTGCGACGAATTCGGCGATGCCATCGAAACGCGAGTTCATCCGCCTATTGTAGCTTCAGATGCATTAGTGAGTCCACCAGGCCGGCACTAATCTGCTGAGGAGTATCCCTTTATATCTTTCGGAGCTTTAATTCTCCACAGGAGCCGCCCCATGCCCTCTCTATTCGATTCCTTCGATCTAGGTCCCGTCCACCTCACGAGCCGCATCGTCATGCCGCCAATGACGCGCACCCGCACCTCCGAGGGCGCCCTTCCGACAGATGGCGACCTCCCGAACGAACTGACCGTCAAATATTACGGTCAGCGCGCCAGCGCCGGCCTGATCATCTCCGAAGTCAACGACGTGGATCAATCCAGCCACGGCTACGCGCGCATTCCCGGGATTCACTCCGAAGCCCAGAAGCAGGCCTGGCGCCCGGTGACCGAAGAGGTTCATCGTCAGGACGGCACCATCTTCATGCAGCTGTGGCATGTCGGCCGACTGGCGCATTCCTCGCTTCTGCCGAACGGCCAGGCGCCAGTGGGCGTGACCGCGGAACAGGCCGTCGGCTCAGAGGTGTTCGCCCATGGCCCGGACGGCCGGTTGCGCTTCATGGCGGCAGAGACGCCGAGGCCGCTCAGCACCGAGGAAGTGACGGCCATGGTGGGAACCTTCGCCAAAGCCGCCGCCAATGCGCGGGAGGTCGGGTTTGACGGCATCGAGATCCATGCCGCCAACGGCTATCTGATCGAGCAGTTCATGAACTCGGTGCTCAACACCCGCACCGACCGCTACGGCGGCGGCAGCATGGAAGATCGTGCGCGCTTCCTGATGGAAGTCGTCGACGCGGTCGTGGCGGAATTCGGCGCGGGACGCGTGGGGGTTCGCCTCTCACCGTTCGGCAAATATGGTTCAATGCCCGCTGATCCGCTCGTCGAGGAGACGTTCCTGTACATCGTCGAGCAGCTCGGGCGCCGTGGCGTGGCCTATGTCCATCTGCTCTACGAACTGCTGCCCGACGGCAACATGGAATCGGCCACGTTCGAGGCGCGCCATCTCGACCACGACATGCTCGCCAAGGCGCGAGCGTCGTTCCCCGGCGCGTTCATCTGGTGCGGCGGCTTCAATGACGTCGAGCGCGCCCAGGCAGCGCTCGATACCGGGCTGGTGGACCTGATTGCCTTCGGCAGGCCGTATATCGCGAACCCGGATCTCGTCGAGCGTCTTCGGAGCGGCTGGCCATTGGCCGTAGCGGACCGGTCCGTCTATTACACCCGCAATGGCGAGGTGGGGTACACGGACTTCCCCACCTATTCGAAGAATGGCGCCGCAAGCAGGGCCGCCTGACACGACGATAGGCCGAGCAGGAGTCCGGCGCAGCGCCACGCACTCCTGCCGGTCGAGACGACCTCCATAGGTTCCGGCGGAGTCGCCCTGTGCCCGCGCAGATCCTGGATCTGGGTGCGCCTGACCGCCCTTCTTTCACTACAGGCAGAAACATCATGACAAAGCGAACATCTCTCGTCACCGGCGCCAGCAAGGGCATCGGCCGCGCGCTCTCGGCGCGGCTCGCCGCCGACGGTCATCACGTTGTCGGCATCGCTCGTGGCGATGATCCAGCGGACGAGCTTGGCGTGAAGGCCATCGCGAAATGGAAGAGCAGCCCGCCTCGAGGCCATTGGCAGGAGGCGGGCGTGAGGATTAAATATACGCTTGTGCTAATATAAAAATGACGTAACGTAATGTCCGGCATCTTGAGGATGCGCAACCGTGGGGGAGTACGATGAGAGTTGCTATATTTTGCGCGGCTATCATGATCGCTGCGACTGGTGGCACCATTGCCAAGGAAAAGAAAGTGGTGGTCGGTGATGCTGCGGCCCTGTGCTCTACGAAGCATTCGACCAAGAAGCAGGTGAGAGATCTGGACTGCGGTTTGACTGGCACGGCCAAAATGCCGGATGGAGCAACCCCGGAAAAGCCGCGCCTCGGATACGACACCGATCCGTGGATGGTCATTGGCTTTTAAAGCTGGCTGCAGATAGCCGCCAACTTGCGGCGTGGCCGATGGTCGCCAGGTACTTGGAATGACACTCGTATCAAATTCCAGCACGACCAAACGAATTACCGCAATCCACCAGCAATCCCCAATTGCCGTAAGCCCATCGGGCGCTTGGCGAATTGGGACGTGGTTTCGGCACGACTACCTGCCGACGAAGTAGCTATCTGCGTGCCGATTGTCGCTGATTATCTATGGAATTTTTTTACTTTTGTTTTCAGTATGTTGCGTCGCAGATTGACGTATTTTCGGCGGCGTTTGAGTGGGGGTCAGTAATGATCGGGTAGTGGGCCGAACTCGACAATCCCGCCACGATGCATGACAGAGAACCGCTCGCCAAAATGGGCGACGACGGCAACATGGCATGGTGCACCGGCTGCATACGATCTGAGGCGTCACGTTTGCACTCACAAAAAGCTCCATCTCGGCCCTACGATATTCATGGATGAGGCGTACGTGTGATGGTTGTGGTAAGGGAATGACGCTTTCTTTTCATGGAGATTGCGATGAGGGAGAGAACGATTGAAAGCGGCCTCAGCCCGCAAATGCAGGAGGCCATTCCGATAATTCGACGCGTTTTCAGACAACATGCGCCGAGGCGGCTTGAGCTTGAGCTTACTGCTGGAAAAGAGTGGTATAATCATTCCCGCTGGTCCCTGCATCATTCCGGCAATGCGGTTGATATTAGGACGAAAAAGCTGGCGGATCGCGGGACCGGTATGTTGTCAATCCTTTTAGGATACTTTTTGCAGCAGGAACTTAACTCTGAACTTGGCAAGGCCAAGTATTTAGTCCTGGTGAACGATCAAGGGCCTATGTTTCCGCATATTCACGTTCAGTATAATCCAGGGGCCAGAATGAGCACACCCGGGGACTATGACGGCAAGCGACGGCGAGCGGTCTAGCAGCCCAAAGGAACTCCTTTGCGTGCTTGGTTGCCTTTTGCAGGCAAGCGCGGACAAAAGCCTCGCCGCGCTCTTTGCGCCATGCCGTGGAAGACATCCTTCAATCCACCGCGCGGATGCAAAGCCGTTTGATGCGCCGGTACCATCCGCCCAAATTACTCGAAGAAATAAGTAAAGCCCCCGTCGGAGGTTCCAACGGTCACCTTCGTCATCTTTTCACCGTCAAGCGACCGGTTGAGCACGCCGCGGCTTAATTCCGGCAGAAGCGTGTTGGTTAGGATGGCATCGATCATCCGCCCGCCGGATTCGATTTCCGTGCAGCGTGCCCTGACCAGATCGATGACGCCGTCGCCGATCACCAGTTCCGCGCCACTGGTTGCACGCAGCCGGCGAGCGATCCTGGCGAACTGATGACGGGTGATCGCCTCGATCATCGAATCCGACAGCGGGTAGTAAGGAATGGTTACCACCCGTCCAAGAAACGCCGCCGGAAAAACCTTCAGCAACGGCCGGCGCAAGGCCGTATCCAGATCTTCGAGGCCGGTCCGAACCGTGCCGTTCCTCGTCCGGTCCATGATGACTTCGGAGCCGACGTTCGAGGTGAGCAGGATCAATGTGTTCTTGAAATCGATGCGCCGCCCTTCGCTGTCGTCCATCATGCCCTTGTCGAAAACCTGGAAGAAGATTTCGTGGACGTCCGGATGCGCCTTCTCGACCTCGTCGAGCAGGATCACCGAATAGGGTTTGCGCCGAACCGCCTCTGTCAGGATGCCACCCTTGCCGTAGCCGACATAGCCGGGGGGCGCTCCCTTTAAAGTCGAGACAGTATGCGCCTCCTGAAACTCCGACATGTTGATCGAGATCAGGTTCTGTTCGCCACCATAAAGCGTCTCCGCCAAGGCCAGCGCGGTTTCGGTCTTGCCGACGCCGGAGGGGCCACAAAGCAGGAACACCCCCACCGGCTTTTCCGGCGCGCCGAGCCCGGCGCGGCTGGTCTGCACACGCTTGGCGATCATCTCCATGGCATGCTCTTGGCCAACCACGCGCTCGCACAGAGTGGCCGCGAGCCGGAGGGCTTTTTCGGTCTGGCTCGACAGCATGCGCCCCGTGGGGATGCCGGTCCAGTCCTGGACCACCGCGGCCACGGCATTTCGATCAACCGAGGGCAGGATCAGCGGCGCCTCGCCTTGCGCCTCGGCCAGTTCAGCCATGCGTTCGCGCAACCGGGTAAGATCGGCGACCGGATCAGGTGGAAGTCCATCGGCAACAGCCGTTTTCACTTTGGGATCGGATGCCTTGTCCTTGGGCGTTTGGATCTCAGGCAACTCAGACTCAGAGGCGTTGGCATCCGCTGGCGTTTCCATCGCATCGAGCGGCATACCGTCGCCGCGCAGCCGGGCACGCAATTCGAGTATCTCGGCAACTAAAACTCTTTCGCGGTCCCAACGTTGTTGCGCGGCAGCCAGCGCGACCCCTGTTTCGGCAAGTCCGGTGTCGACCCGTGCCTGCCGTTCGGTCACCTCGATCCCGATCGCCGCCTCACGATCGATGATGCCGCGCTCGACCTCCAGCGCCTGGCGACGCCGTATGATATCCTCGAGCTCGGCCGGCGTGGCATGCTGCGAGATTGCGACCCGGGCGCAAGCGGTGTCGAGAAGGCTTACCGCCTTGTCGGGTAGTTGCCGCGCCGGGATATAGCGGTGTGACAGGCCCACTGCCGCCTCGATCGCCTCATCCAGTATCTGCACCTGGTGGTGCTGCTCGAGAACTCCGGCCACCCCGCGCAACATGAGAACGGCCACAGCTTCGGAAGGCTCGTCGATCTTTACCACCTGAAACCGACGGGTCAGCGCCGGGTCTTTTTCTATGTGCTGCTTGTATTCAGCCCAGGTCGTTGCCGCGACGGTACGCAGTTCACCGCGTGCCAGCGCCGGCTTCAGGAGATTGGCCGCGTCGCCGGTTCCAGCAGGGCCGCCTGCGCCGATCAAGGTGTGAGCTTCATCGATAAAAAGGATAACCGGTGTTTCGGACGACTGCACCTCGTCGATTACAGCCTTAAGCCGTTTTTCGAACTCGCCCTTCACGCTTGCCCCGGCCTGCATCAAACCGACATCGAGCATGCGCACGCTGACGCCCTGTAGCATCGGCGGTACATCGCCCTGGGCAATGCGCAAGGCGAAGCCCTCGACGACCGCGGTCTTGCCTACCCCGGCTTCGCCCGTCAGGATCGGGTTGTTCTGCCGCCGCCGCATCAGCACATCAACGATCTGCCTGATCTCGGGGTCGCGGCCGACGACGGGATCGATCTTGCCGTCGCGGGCGCGCTGGGTCAGGTCGGTGGCGTATTTCGCCAGCGCCGAATCCCCACCCGGAGCCCGCCGTGGCATCTCCGTTGCGGAGACCGTGGTCGAGGTGCCAGCTTCGAGTGAGCCCTCCATGACATCGGCGAACCGCGCGATCACCGCGTCGGCGTCGATCTCGTCGAATGCGCCGCTGATCTTCGACAGCAGGCCTTCTAGGACCGGGGTCTTCAGGCAAGCGAGCAGAATATGCGCGCTGCGGACTTCCTCGACGCTGAACTCAAGCGTCGCCAAGTTCCAGGCCTCCTGGATGGCATGAAAGATGTGGTCGGAAAATTCCTCGATCGATGTGGCGCCGTATGGCAGCTTGTCCACGGCGCGGGTCATATCGGCCGTGAGCCGGCTGGCATCCACTCCCGCATCGGCGATGATCATTTGCACGTCCGAGCGATCGGAAAGCACCAGTTGCTCGATGAAGTGGACGAGTTCGACGTAAGGGTTGCCGCGCAGCTTGGCGGTGTCCGCGGCTGCCTTGAAGGCGCGCACGCCGACAGGATTGAGCTTGCCGACCAGTTCCTTACGCTTGAAGCTCTGTGACGACCGGCGCTGTTCCATCGAACCTGCTCCTGCAATCTGCCAGTCGACAACCTGCCACATAAGCCGTCGCTTGACAAAGCGCCCGATGGACGGCGTCGCCAAGGCCGTTCGCGGGGCCGTCAGCCTTTGGAAGCCCGAACCACTGGCGGCAGAAGAATTCGCGCATCCGTGTGGTGTATTTTGCCGATTGGGTTCGGCAGTCTCGCCAAGCCATCCCATAGCGAACACGCGGTGGTCAGCTTTCGTTAGCTTTTAAGCAGCGGCTTTAATTGGCGTACGGCACATCAGTGTGGTAACCTTGGGTCAGGTGCCGTTGAGGGCCGGTCGCTGGGGGTCTGTGTGATTGATGTCGCACTTTGGCTTACTCCGCTCGACGGTGAAAATCCGTCAGGGGAGGATTTGCGCAACGACCCGGCCTTTCATGAGCTGGAGCGACTGACGGAACAGCAGAAGAAAGTCGAGTTCCAAGGCAGCAAAAACACTGAAGTCGACGTTCCGATAGACTGGCCTACCGTGCTTACCAGGGCTGAAGAGCTGCGGTCTCACGGCCGTGACCTGCGCCTTCTCGTCATTGTTACGCGTGGACTGGCCAACGAGCATCGGTTGGCCGGCCTGGCTGCCGGCCTGACCCTCATCGCGCAAACTGTCGATCAGCATTGGACGACCATGCATCCGGCCCTGCGGTCCGGTGCCACGCCGCGCGAAGCAGCCTTGCGCCGCATCAATGCGCTTACCGACCTTCAGAACGGCCAGGACGGTCTACTCAAAGATTTGCGGAAAATGACATTCTTTGCGCCGCGCGCCATTGGGCCGATCCTGGGCGCGGATCTGGAGAAGGGTTCGCTTGACGAGCGGGTCATGCTGCAGGAGGCTGCTTCGGGACTGAATGCGGCCGAGAAGGCGAAGCTGGCAAGCGAGCACAGCCAACTGGTGAACCGGGTGCGCAGCGCATGCGCGGCGCTGATTGATCAGGCCGGGCCAGAAATGACGTTGCTCATAGCCGACGCCCGCGCCGCGATCGCCGCTCTCGAGAGCGTCGAAGCCGCCTTTAACTCCCGCCTCGAAGGCGCTGGCGCCACGCTTCCCGAGTTAAAGCGGTTTCTGCAGCGTCTGCTGACGACCCTCGAACGAAACGCGACCGGTGCCACTGCCGCGAACGGCCTCGCAAAGCCGGTCGCGACGCCAGCAGAACCGGCAGCACGTGTTCGCAACGGCGATGGAGCCGATACGATGGCAAGCGTGGCAAGCTACGCAGAATCCGGCGACAGCGGCCTGCCCGACCGGATCTCCTCGCGCGACGATGTCGTCAAATGCCTCGATCTCGTCGTCGCCTTCTATGACAGCACCGAACCGTCCAGCCCGATCCCGCACCTGGCGCGGCGCGTGCGCCGAATGGTGCATATGGATTTCGTTGAACTGATGGAAGATCTCGCCCCGTCGGGACTGAAGGAATTTCGGCTTCTTGCCGGCGTTCCCGATGTCAAGAAGACGGCACAGAAAGATGAAAGGTAAGACACATGCCAGCCGAAAGCAAAGCCAAGGTCATCGAACGAAATCGCGCGCCACGGGTGCAGATCGCCTATGACGTGGAAACCTACGGCAGCCCGACGACGATCGAACTGCCGTTTGTCATGGGCGTGATGGCCGACCTTTCCGGTGCTTCGCAAACCAAGGAAGCGTCAAAGTCGGTTCTGGACCGCTCCTTCGTCGAGACCGACGCGAACCGCTTCCCCAAGTTCATGGAGGCGCTCGGACCCCGCGTCAAAGCGCGGGTGAAGAACACGCTGCCGCAGGCCGAAGGCCAAGAGCGCGACGAGGAACTGGCGCTCGATCTCACCTTCACCAAAATGGGCGATTTCGCCCCCGACAAGATCGCCGAGCAGGTTCCGCAACTGGCCGAGATCCTCAAGATGCGTCGTCAGCTCGAGGAATTGCTGGGCTTCATGGATGGCCGCGTAGACGCCGAAAAGCGTATCGCGCAGTTGCTGAACAACGAGCCACTTCTTGGCAAGATCGCCAGCCAGGCGCTGACTGACGACGACAAGGCGGGAGAATAAACCATGGCCGAACAGCAAAAGACCGCCACCCTCGCCGCCGAGGCCGAAGCCATAGACCTTGGAGAATTCAGTGGACTCCTCGAAAAGGATTTCAAGGTCAAGAAAGACGACAGCGAGAAGCTGCAGCAACTCGTGCGCAATCTCGCGCTCGCAGCGCAGTCCCGTTCCGACACCACAACCATCTCGTCCAATGCCATCAAGTCGATCAAGTCGCTGATCGCCGGTATCGACAAGATGCTGACGGCTCAGGTCAACGAGATCCTGCACGCGCCGGAAGTGCGCGAAATGGAAGGCACATGGCGCGGCCTGTGGTACCTCGTCAACAACACCGAGACCGACCAGAAGCTTAAAATCCGGGTGATGAACATCTCTAAGGAGCAGCTGGCCGACACGCTCGAAGACTACGAAGGCCAGATGTGGGATCAGAGTCCGATCTTCAAGAAAGTCTACACAGACGAATATTCGATGCTTGGCGGTGAGCCGATCGGCTGCGTGATCGGCGCCTACGAATTTTCCAACCACCCGCGCGACGTCGGTCTGCTACGCAACATCTCCGGCATCTGCGCTTCTGCGCATACGCCTTTTATCGCGGCCGCCTCGCCTCGACTGTTTCGTATGGATAGCTGGCAGGAATTGCCGAACCCTCAGGATCTGCAGCAGATCGTTTCCAACCCGGCCTATGCCTCCTGGCAGTCGCTGCGCGAAAGCGAGGATGCTCGCTACATTGGGCTGACCATGCCTCGCGTCCTGGCCCGGCTGCCATATGGCACGGACACCGTTCCGGTGAAGGGCTTCACCTTCGAGGAAGAGGTGCAGGGCGATCACAACAAGTATGTCTGGATGAACGCCGCCTTCCCGATGGGCGTCAACATCAACCGCAGCCACAAGCTGTTTGGCTGGGGTACCCAGATCCGCGGCGTCGAGAACGGCGGAACGGTGCTTAATTTGCCGGTGCACAGCTTCCCGACCGATGATGGGTCGATAGCGATGAAATGCCCCACGGAAGTCGCCATTGATGACCGGCGTGAGGCGGAACTCGCCAAGCTTGGCCTGATGCCGATCCTGCACCGGAAGAACACGGATCTTGCGGCTTTCATCGGTGCCCATTCGTTACAGGACGACGAAACGCGCGCCGGCCGGCTGGTGGACCCCGATGCGCAGTCTAATGAGCGGCTGAGCGCCAACCTGCCCTACTTGTTCCCGGTTTCGCGCTTTGCGCACTATCTCAAAGCCATAGCGCGAGACAAGGTCGGGTCGTTTAAGGAACGCTCCGACATGCAGATCTGGTTGACCGAGTGGATCAACCGCTACGTGCTGGCCAACCCGGCCTTTGCCGACGACAAGGCGCGCGCCAAGCGCCCGCTCGCCGCCGCCGAGGTCCAAGTGGACAGCGTGGAGGGGCGGCCGGGCTACTACAACGCCCGCTTCTATCTGCGCCCGCATTACCAGCTGGAGGGCATCAATGCCTCGCTTCGACTGGTGTCGGAACTGCCGTCCGTTAAGACTTGATTGCAGCAACAACAATCTTTTTTTTGACAATGGTGGAGAGAGACAATGCCAGTAAAGATTGATGGTTTTCTGAAGGTTCCTGATATCAAGGGCCCCAGCACCCGCGACGGCCACGATGATGAGATCGAAATCCATGGCGTCGACTACAAGATGGTCGCACCCTATGACCCGAATTCGCTCTCACGTCGGGGCCGCGTGTCCATGGGCATGATCAAGTTCATCAAACACTACGACAAATCTTCGCCCTATCTCAAGAAAGCCTTGTTCGAGAACAAGGCCCTCGATGAAGTGGTGTTCTCGGCACGTCGGACGATCGATGGCGAGACTAAGGATTATCTGGTCGTCACCCTCACCGACGCCTCGATCATGGAATACGACATGTCGCAGGCCGAGGATGAGGAAGACCTGATCCAGGAAGAGGTCAGCTTCGCCTACAAGAAGATCAAGTTCGTCTATGACGGCAATGATGAAGCCGAAATGGATGTCTATGTCGGCAAGTGAGGGTCGGCGACCCGACGCTGGCAAGCAGCACAGTACCGGCAGCTTGCGGGCAAAAAGCGAGGCCGTCCAGCCGTCGCTTTGGGATCGCCTCGTCAATGACCTGCCTGGTCTGACCTCGGAGATAGACGGGCTGCGCCATGTCTTGCTCGACGAGCTTGGCGCCGACCGTGTCGACGCCCTCGTTGGCGCCAGCGCGCGGGCCATCGACGCTGATGCCGAACTCACAGCCGAGCAAAAACGGCGTCTGCATCGATTGGCCTTTCAGACCCAGCATCGGGTCGAGATCGAAAGTCGCGGCGTTGTGGTGTCAGCCCGCGTGCTCAGAGAAGCAGTGCGGCGTGACGTCGAGGCGCTCTTCAACACCGAGCGCTTCGAGGCCACGCCGCTCCTGTCCGATCTGGAAAATGAACAGGTATCGGACAACCCACCGTCGCTCGCAGATTTCCCGGAGGTGCGCCGGAGCGTGGTCAATTACGGCGTCCCCTCCTTCTCGGGCAGGTCTTCGCGCGACTTTGATCGCGATGTGCTGGCGCGTGAGATCCGTGCGGTGCTCGCCACCTTCGAGCCCCGCCTCAAGGAAAGCGCAACAAAGGTCACAGTGACGCTTGGCGACAAGACCGCCGGCCTCAAGATCGAGATTGACGGTGTGCTGATCATAACCCCGACACCGGAACGCATGCGCCTGCGCACTACGATCAATCTCGATAACGGCGCGGCGCGGACCGAAATCAGGGACGCCTGAGATGGATCGGGTCTTCGTCGAATATTACGAGGAGGAGTTGACCCACATCCGCGGCCTTGCGGCCGAATTTGCCGATATGCATCCAGCGGTCGCGCGCAACCTTTCCCTCGACACGGTCCCCTGTCCGGACCCCTATGTTGAGCGGCTGCTGGATGGCGTGGCTTTCCTCGCGGCGCGCACCCGGCTAAAGGTCGACGCCGAGCGTTCGCGATTTTCGCGCAGTGTGCTCGACGTTCTTTATCCCGATCTGGTCACCCCGGCGCCGGCAACGGCGATGGTGGTGCTCAAACCAGGCCAGCAGGTCCAGACCATGCTCGACGGCCACGTCGTCAGGCGCAACACCCGGCTGGTTTCCAGCCTGCGGCCCGGCCTTTCGACGCGCTGCACTTTCTCGACCGCGCAAGAGACGACCCTGTGGCCGATAGCAATCACTTCGGTCAGCTATTTTCAGGACCGCAGCGCGTTGGCGGCGGCCGGGATGGCCACGGTCGGCGGTGTGCGCGGCGAGGCGGCGCTCCGCATCACGCTGGCCCCGACCGGAAAAGGCAAGCTCCACGAATTGACGCTCGACCGGCTCGATATTTATTTTGCCGGGCGAACCAAGGCGCCGCTGCTATTCGACGCGATCTTCGGCACTTGCTCAACCGTTGGCGCACGCGCTGAGGGCAAGAGCAACCCGTTGTCGCCCTTGCCAGCGCCCGAAATGGTTGGCATCAGCGACGACGAAGCCTTGATGCCGCGTACCCGCCCGACATTCGAAGGATATCGCCTCCTGCGAGAATACTTCATAATGCCCGAGCGCTTCCACTATGTGCGGGTTTCGGGGCTACAGCCTGTCGTGCGTCGATGCGACGGAGGGCTTGAGATCGTCTTCCAATTCAGGCGTCCGGTGCCAGAGTTGGCCGATCTGACATCGGCCGACTTCGAACTTTTCGCAACGCCGATCATCAATCTTTTCGAACGTGAGTGCAACGTCGTCGAGATCGATGCGCGTAAGACACGCCAGGTTTTGCATGCAGACCGCACGAGGGCGCGCGACTTTGAAATCTATCGGATCATTCGTGTTGAGGACGCCGACACCGAAGGCAACGACGCCGAAATTCCGGAACTGTTCAGCCTGGGGCAGAACAGCGGCAGTGGGTGGGTCTACTCAACCGAGCGGCGCCCTCGGCGCGCGACCGAAGACGAACGGCGCGACGGTCTAACGCGCACGTCATACACCGGCGACGACGTTTTCCTGGCCGTATCGCGACCGCTCGCAAGCCCGGCGTACCGACCTCTGAAGCGTCTCGACGTCGTAGCACTGTGCACCAATCGTGACCTGCCGATCCTCGATGACAATCCCACATTGACGCTTGAGGCCGGCGACCCGGTCGAAATCGTCAGGCTCCTTGGAGCCCTGCGTCCACCGCAGCCGGCGATCCCCGCAGCACTGCCCACAGGGGCCGAGGGTGAATCGCGCGCCGACGATCTCGCCTGGCGGCTGGTGGCACAGCTCATGCTCAACTTCCTCAGCCTTGCCAAGGAGGGCCGCGGCGTCGACCCGTTGCATGCGCTTCTCGATATCTATGCCGACCGAGGCGATCCCAGCCTGGCTCGCAATGTACATTCGATCGCCCGCATCGACTCGCGGCCCGTCGTGGAGCGGCTTCAGATCGAGGGGCCGATGTGCTTCGGACGCGGCACCGAGGTGACGTTGCATGTCGATGAATCCATCCTGGCTGGCCAAAGCACTTTGCTGCTTTCGGCTTTGCTGGCGCGGCTGTTCGCCCGATATGCCGGAATAAACGGTTTCGTGCGGACCCGCACGCGGCTGCTGCAGAAGCAGGAGGATGTGCCATGGCCGATGACGCCCGGCAATCGCTCCCTGATCTAGACAAGCCCAGCCCAAACCCCGCTGAAGGTCTGTCCGAAGGGTTCGACTTTTTCGAATTGCTGCGCCGTCTCGAACAGCAAAATGCCGTGTTCGGCCATTCCGGCCGTCCCGACCGTGAGCCGGCAAGGCTTGGCCAGCATGTGCGCCTCGCCTTCTCGGCCAGGGACCTGGTCCATTTCCGCGAAGCCGACAACGGCAAGCCGGCCCGGGTCACGATTGCAAATCTGGGTCTCTTGGGCCCCGAGGGTCCAATGCCGCTGCATCTGACGCGCTGGGTGCTCGACCGGCTGTCGCAGCGGTGGTTCGCCGGGGCCAACGCACAGCTGACCAGCGACACTACTTTCGTCGATTTCGTCAACATTCTGCAGCACCGCATGATCGCCCTTTACTATCGGGCGTGGGCGGATGCGAATCCGGCCGTTCAGGTTGAACGCGCGGTCGGTGGCCGGGTTCGCGCCATGCTTGCGGCCATGGCCGGTATCGGACTTCCCGGCACCCGAAACATCGATCTCGACATGGTGAAGCTTCGCCAGGCGGCTTCGCTCGCCAGCCAGGTCGAGGGCCCGGAACGACTGACACTGTTCCTGGCGGAAGCCTTCAAGGTGCCGGTAAAGATCAAGGAATTCGTCGCTGCCTGGACAATCATACCAGCAGGCCTCCAGACCCGCCTCGCAAAATCCTTTGCTGTGCTCGGTCGGGGGGCGACGATCGGCCCACGCGTTTTCACCCGCCAAAGCAGGATCGAACTGCGGGTCGGCCCTTTGAAGTATGATGATTTCAAGACATTCCTGCCGGGCAGCCAGCGGCTCAAACTGTTCCAGCACGCGGTTCGCGACATGGTCGGAGAATCTCTCGATGTCGATCTGCGTATCGTGCTTGCGCGTGAAGCAGTGCCGCCGCCCCGTATTGGAGCGGTGCAGCTCGGCCGAACCGCCTGGCTTGCGCGACCCGCTGAAAGGGGAGATGCTGATGATATGCGGCTGCGCACAATCGTCGGATGGCGGCCGGAAATGGCGGGGGGCGCGGCATGAGTCTGCTGCTAACGCTAGAGCAAGGGCCACGCACCCAGGCGGTGCGGCAAACTCGCCTGGACGAAGGTGAGCTGGTGATCGGCCGCAGCGCCGATGCAGGCTGGCAGATCGATGATCCCGACATGTTCGTTTCACGCGCTCACTGCAAAATCTCTGGCGGGCGAGATGGATATTTCGTCACCGACACATCGAGCAGCGGTTTGTTCATAAACGATTCCGATAGCCCGCTTGGTCCAGGCAAGTCCGCACGCCTTCAAAGCGGCATGCGGCTCAGGCTGGGCGATTACGTCGTCTGTGTCGACCTGCAGATCGCGGCCGCTCAAGCGCCCGCAGTCATCCAGCCGGTACCAGAACGTCTGCCAGCGGCATCGCGGGCGCCGGTAAGCATCGGCCGCGATGACTTCTTTTCCGCCAAGGTCGAAGAAGCGCCGCAACGGCCTCGACCTGCTGATCTGCCGAACCCATTCGAGCAGCCGATCCCAGGGGCGTTCGAGCGCGCGTCCTCCGGCCAGCGCAACTCGCCTGCTTTCGACGACCCGTTCAGCCTCGATCCGGTTTCA
Organism: Mesorhizobium sp. B1-1-6; assembly: GCF_006443035.1. NCBI lineage: Bacteria > Pseudomonadati > Pseudomonadota > Alphaproteobacteria > Hyphomicrobiales > Phyllobacteriaceae > Mesorhizobium > Mesorhizobium sp. B1-1-6. The sequence continues at coordinate 97,562 of NZ_VFWR01000005.1, forward strand.
ACGCCGGTGTCGAAAAACGCCGCCGTTTATGTCGAGCAGGGCGGGGTGGGCAGCCGGGCGGATCCATTCAGCCTCGACCGGCCCCCCCCTCCCAGCCACGGAGCTGAATCCGCAGCGGGAAAGCTGTCCGACTTCAACGATGATTTTGGTTTCGGACCGGTCTCCTCGCCCAGTTCGACAAATAACTCGGCCTCGACCGGCCAGCGCGAGCGCATTGCCCAACGGCCACCATCCGCCAATCCCTGGGATATTCCCGCGCAACCGGCCGATGTCCTGCCTCCAGCGCGCATGGGTGCTGCTTCCAAACCTGCCCGCCCGCCGGCAAGCGCGCAGCCCGCCGAGATGGCGCTCCGCGCCGCCTTCTTGCGCGGCATGGGCGTCGAGGAAGCCGATTTCCCCGGGCGCGACAGCATCGTGGAAATGGAGAAGTTCGGCCGCGAATACCGGCTGATGATGGAAGGGCTGATGCAGCTTCTGCGCAAGCGGGCCGAGGAGAAAGGAAATGCTCGCGTCGCCCAGACAATGGTCGGTGCCTCCGAAGTCAATCCGCTCAAATTTCTGCCGTCGGTCGACGACGCCATCGTGACGCTGATCGCCGAGCGCAGCCCCGGATTTCTCGCCGGGGAGGCGGCCATCGCCGATGCAGTTCGCGATCTCGCGCAACATCACGTGCGCGCTTGGCGAGGCATACAGGCCGCTTTGCGACGGATGATCGATCGTTTCGATCCCGCAGCGATCGAGGACGAGCTGAAATCGAATTCGGCGATCGGCACCCTGCTTTCGGGCGGGCGCGGCGCCAAGCTGTGGGAGCTCTATCAAAAACGCCATCGCGAAATCGCCGAAAGCGCGGAAAAAAGCTTCCTTGGCGAAATCGGCACTGATTTTCGAGATGCATATGAGGAGGAGTAAGCCATGATCGACCGACGTGAATTGATGATTGCCCTGGGCGCGACCGGGCTGGTTGCAGCGTGCCAGAGCGGTCCGCCAAAGCCGTCGGTGATCACCGTCAACGTGACCGGCGGGGCCGGCATGAATCCGGGGCCAGGTGGCGGCGACCGGCCGGTGACGGTTCTCGTGATGCGGTTAAAAAGCACCGGCAAATTCAATTCCGCCGACTATTTTGCGCTGCAGGGGGATGCCGGCAGCGCACTCGCAGGAGATCTTATCGGTTCCGACCAGATCGCCGTCGGGCCCGGAAAATCCGCATCCAAGACCATCACTGTCGAGCCGGACGCGACGGCTCTGGGCTTCGTTGCACTGATCCGCGAACCTGGCGGCAGGAACTGGCGGACAACCAAGTCGGTGTCGCCGGGATCAAAGTTCACCATCAATGTCACGTTGGGCAGCGGCGGCATCTCCGCCTAGCAGCCAAGGTAAGGGAGCTCAATGCAGAGAGTAGCGGCATGAGCGATGCAAACAGGGTGCTATGGTCCGAAGGACTTTTCCTGCGAACCCAGCATTTCCAGCAGCAGGATCGTTTCTTCGAGGCGACGGTGCGCGGCGCGTTGCAGGCCGGACAACTGCATACGTTCGGCTTTCGACAGCTGACGCTGGACCAGGCATTGCTGGAATCCGGCCAGGTCGCGATCCTGTCGGCCCGGGGCATCTTCCCGGATGGGACACCTTTTTCCATTCCGGATTGGATGGACGCGCCGCGACCGCTGCCGGTCACCCCCGAGACGGGCGCAGGGCCGGTGCTGGTCGCCTTGCCGCTGGAGCCTCCCGGTGGTGTCGGCTTCGATCCGGCACACGCCGTCGCCTCTGGAGCGCGATATCACGGGCGGATCGTTTCGGTGCGCGACGCTGTCCAGGGCGGTTCGGATCCTGAAGAAATAGAAATCGCCCGTCCGCAGGCGCTGCTGCTTGCACCTGGCAAGTCGGTTGGTGGCTACACCGCCTTGCCGATAGCCGACCTCAACGGAGTTCGAGCCGATGGCGGCGTCTCTCTGGACGAGACCTTCCTGCCACCGGCACTGGTTACCGGCGCGGTGGCCTGGTATCGGCAATTGCTTCTGGAAGTTGTCACCGGCCTCGACCAGATCGCCGAGGCGCATGGCAAGATGGTCATGGGCGGGCCTGGGCGCAGCGTCGAAGATCTGTTGATGCTCAATCTCGCCAATGCGGCGCGTCCGCGTCTGGCTCACATGCTGGCGCAGGATGTCTTCCATCCGGCCGAGCTTTACCTGGAACTTGCCGGGCTCGCCGGTTCGATGGCAACTTACGGATCGAGCGCGCGGCGGCTGGGCGAGTTGCCCGCTTACGATCACATGGCGCCCGGCCCTGCCTATTCGGCGCTGGCGGACGCGCTGCGCTCGCTCATTCTCAGCCTTCGTTACATCGAGCCGAAATCGCGTGCGCTGCCTGTCATGCGGCACTCGACCAATGTCTGGAAAATTCGCATCGACAACCCAAAGCTGCTGGTGGCCAGCCGCATCGTCATCCGGGTCGGCTCGGAGCTGTCGGAGGATGCCCTGCGCAAGATCTTCGTCAATCAGGCGACCGTCGGCTCGGCCGACGAGTTCGAGGGCCTGTGGAAATCGCGCTTGCCCGGCATTCCGCTAAAACCGCTTCATTCCCAGCCACGCGAAATCCCTTACGACGGCGATCGACTGTGCCTCGAATTGGATCAGAAAAGCGAACACTGGGCCTCGCTGCTCGACGCACCAGGCTTCGTCATCGGTGTTTCGGGCGTGTTGCCAAGCGAGCCGCAGGTGGACTGCTATTCGGTGAACAGGTGAGATCATGAGCCGCGATGATCCTTTCGGACTGTCGGAGGATCGCGAACGCACTCGCATACGATTGAGCGGCGCGCCGATGCCAAGGCCCATGGCGCCACTTTCGCCGGGCGCACTGGTAAAACGCTCTCGCACCCACCCGAACGCGCTTGTCAACGCCTTTGCGCCCTTGCTCGAGTTCGCCCCCGAGCTCGAAAGCGCAATGCCGCCAGACAATCCGGAAGTCTTGCGCACCCGTTTGCTCGAAGAACTGGTTCGGGCACGCGACACGGCTATGTCGACGGGGTCCTCGATGGAGCGAGCCGACCAGGCAGCCTGGGTGGTGGCTGCGTTGCTCGACGATCTGGCCCTGAACACGCCTTGGGGCGGGGCCAGCGCCTGGCCGCGGCAGCCGCTCGTCGTCATGCTGCGCGGCGATGTCGATGCCGGCACGCAATTCTTCACGCGACTCGACGAACTGGAACGACATCCTAACCGGGACCGAGAATTGCTTGAACTGCAGTACCATTGCCTGGCGCTCGGCTTCCGTGGCAAATATCGCGTGCCCGGCCGCTCAGGCGACCGCTCGCTCAATGCGGTTCGCGTGGCGGCGGCCCGCTTCCTGCGCAATGCCGACGCCGAAGGCGCGCCTTTAGCGCCAAACTGGAAAGGTGTCATCGCCTCCGACCAGCCGCAGCGCTTCATCGTGCCGATCTGGGTCATGGCGCTCGGTGCTGCGGTTGCAGCCGCGGCGATCCATATCGGGCTGTCAATGGGACTGAGCAGCCAGGCGGTCGAGCTTTCCGCACTTGTTCGTGCCCTGCCACCGCCTGCCCGCGGCGACATCACCCGCGCGTCGCCCAAAGTCGACGCCCCGCCACCGCAAAAAGTGGATTTTGCGCTGTTGCCGGAATTCCAGGCGGGGGCGCCGGCCGAGCTCAAATCTGCTCTCAGCGGCACCGAGAGTGTTTCACTGGCCAAGCTGATCATCCAGGCCTCCAACCCCGAACTATTCCAGTCATCGCGGCCACAACTGACCGATGATTTCGAACCCTTGATCGGTTCGATCGCCAAGGTGATCCTCGCCAATCAGGAGCTGATCGGAAACATCACGGTGGTCGGCCATACTGACAGCGTTCCTTTGCAAAAGACCAACCCGCTGTCGACCAACCAGCGCCTATCCGAGGCTCGCGCCCGGACGATTGCCGACATGCTGGTTCAAAACGGAGTGCCGCAGGATCGCGTCCATTCGGAGGGCCGGGCAGCCACCGATCCTGTGGCCAGCGACAGCACGCGCGAGGGGCGAGCCTTGAATCGCCGCGTCGAGGTGCTCGTCGAAAAGAGGCTGTGAGATGTTCATCCTGCGCTTCCTCTGGGCGGTCCTGACATCGCGCTGGCTGTGGACGCTGATCGGCCTGACGCTGCTATCCCTGGTTATCTGGATCTTCGGTCCGATCGTCAGGGTCGGTCCCTACGAGCCCTTCGCCTCCGAAAATGTGCGCATCGTCATCATCGCGCTGCTGGTCATCTTCTGGCTGGTCTGGCTGATCGTTGCCCAGCGTCGGGCGATCCGCGCCAACCGGATGTTCGTGGCCGAGATTGCCGCGCCAGCGGTGGAAAAGCCGCTCAGCCCAGGCGAGGAGAACGTCGCCGCCGTGGGCGCCAAGTTTGCCGAGGTGATGACCGAACTGAGGCGCCGCAAGCTGGGCGGGCGCAAGTTCCTGCGCGAGATGCCATGGTACGTCATCGTCGGGCCGCCGGCGACCGGCAAGACCACCGCCTTGCGGCAGTCCGGACTGAATTTTCCGATCGATCTCACCGACGACTTGCAGGGGGTCGGTGGCACGCGCAACTGCGACTGGTTCTTTTCCGAAAACGCGGTTCTGATCGACACTGCCGGCCGCTATGTCCAGCAGGAGAGCCAGCCGGATGTCGACGCGGCCGAATGGCTCGGTTTCCTCGACCTCTTGAAGAAACATCGCGGCCGCCGTGCGCTGAACGGCGTGATCGTCGCGCTTTCGATCGACGTCCTTTCGGAGGGCGACGAGGCCATCAAGGCGCACGGGCGCAAGATCCGCCGCCGGTTGGCCGAGCTCAACGACCGCCTTGAAATCCGCCTGCCGGTCTATCTGATGCTGACCAAGGCCGACCTGATCAAGGGCTTCGAGCCCTTCTTCGGCGGTCTGTCCACCGCCTCGCGCGAACAGGTGTGGGGGACGACCTTCGCGCTGGATGTGCGCGTCGATGGCAAGACCATCGAACGAGAAATCGCGACGCTGGCGACCGAACTCGAGCGGCGCTTGGTGACGCGCCTGGAGGACGAGGACAAACTCGCCGCCCGTGCCGAAATCTTCAGGTTTCCCGCCCAACTGGCAAGCTTGTCTGAACCGATACAGGTGCTGGTCGAAGCCATGTTCGGCGAAAGCCGGTATGAGGAGGCTGCCTGGCTGCGCGGCCTCTACCTGACATCGGCGACGCAGGAAGGGGCGCCTATCGACCGGCTGACCGCCGCGCTGTCTTCCTCCTTCGGTCTTCCGCCGCGGCGCGCCCTGCCCGCATCTCGGGTCGAGAAACGCAGCTTCTTCCTGAAGAACCTTCTCACTGAAGTCATCTTCAAGGAAGCAGGCCTCGGTACATTCGACCCGCTGGCGCAACGCCGCCGCGCCTGGATGTGGCGGGGTGCGGCCGCAGCATGCACGGCGGCGACGTTGCTGGCCGGCGGGCTGTTCACCTGGTCCTATTTTGACAACCGCCATGCGATCTCGGCGCAGGCAGGCCAGTTCGAAGCGCTGCAAACGCCGCTGACCTCCGCTGCCGCAACCCCGGCATCGGTGGAGCGGCCTGCCATGGACGGCGCGCTCGAGGCGATGGACGCGGTCGCAAATGCCCGGACAGCACCGCCGGGCGCTGCCCACGATCTGCTTGGCCCATCGGCCTCGGCGGAACTGGTCAGGGCACAGGCCGACACTTATGACCACGCCCTCCGCAACGTGCTCGAGCCCCGGATGGTGGCCCTGCTCGAGGCGACGATGTGGCGCCAGATCCGCGATCCCGACTTCATGCTCGGTGCGCTCAAGACCTATCGCATGATGACGGGCCTGTCGCAGATGGATCCAGACTACGCCCAGAACTGGTGGGTGAACAGTCTGCCCGAATTCGCGGCCGTGGCGCCATTTCCGACAGCCGACGCCGAAGAGCATCAGCTTGCCGCGATCCGCCGGATGACGGTCGACGAAAGCTATGTCGCGCCGGACCAGGCCCTGGTTGCCGAAGCTCTGAAAACGGTCTGCACGATTTCGTTGCCGGCGCGTGGCTACAAGCAGTTGTTGGCCGATCCGGCAGTGGCCGAGCTGAAGGAGTGGATACCGGCCAATTTCGCCGGCCCAAACGGCGGCAAGGTGTTTGCACGGCGTTCGGGCAAGACATTACGCGTCGGCATTTCGGGCGCTTTCACCTATTCCGGCTTTCACGACGTCATTCTCGACCGCATCGACGATGTCGCCGCCCAGGCGGCGCTCGATCGTGCGGTTTTCGCCGGCGGTTGCTCGGAAAATTCCGAGACATCCGTCTCGGCGCTGTCCGAGGATATTCTGAAGCTCTACTACGACGACTACATCGCGCAATGGGACAGCTTCCTGCGCGACATGAGGCTTGCATCATTGACCGATCTCAATGTCGCCGGCGAAAATCTGAAAGATCTCTCGAGTGCTGATTCAGCGCTGAAGCGGCTGCTTACGGCGGTCGTCCAGGAGACAGAACTGACCCGTTCCGACGAAGCGCCTGCCGACGACAAGGCGGCAGCCAAGGGCGCTTCGAAACTGCTCGGCAAGCTGGGTAAGCTTGGCAAGCTGGCGACATCGGGTGCGAAACTACTTCCCCGCGCCGGATCCGCCAGTGAGGTGGACCTGACCGGCAATCTGGTGGCCGAACATTTCAAACCGCTGAAGAGCACCATCGCAGAGGTCGACGGCCAGCCACCGGCGCTGGATGCTGCCGTTGTCGCACTGACCGCGCTTTCGAACGTCCTGCAAACGGTCACCGCGAACCCCAATCCACAGGATGCCATCAAGAAACAGGGAGGCCTTGCCGAACTGACGGGCGCGGTGGCAAGGCAGGCCCAGATCCTGCCCGATCCCATCAACAGCTGGTTGGGCGGGATAGCCGGCGACACCAGCAATTTGACTCAGAAGGCGGTCACTTCGGAACTCAACGCCATCTGGCGGGCCGACATACTGCCTTTCTGCCAGGCGGCGCTGAACAATCGCTATCCCTTCAGCGAAGCCAGTGCGGTCGACGTCAACGTGCGCGATTTCGCCCGCCTGTTCGGGCCCGCCGGGCTGATCGACGGTTTCATCAACGACCACCTGATCAATTATGTCGACACGACCGGCGAGCCTTGGAAGTGGCGCGCCGATTTCGGCCTCGACCCTTCGGCGCTGGCGGCGTTCGAGCAGGCCAGGCACATCCGCGACGATCTTTTCCCCGGGGGTGCCGGACCGGTGATGAGCTTCACGCTCGAACCGAAGGATCTGTCTCCCAACCTCACGCGCGTCACGCTCAATCTCGATGGCCAGAGCCTCGTCTACTACAACAACGCAACGCGGCCGCAACCGATGACCTGGCCCGGCAAGGACGGCACCGGGGTCATTTCGCTCGCCTTCCAGCCGATCGACGGATCGCCCGAAATCATGCTCAACGAGACCGGCAGCTGGGCGTGGCTGAGGATGTTGCGCAGCGGCCGATTCACCGGAACCTCGCTTTCGGATGTCTACAGTCTGCGCCTGGGCACGAAAGGCATGTACGCCGATTTCGAGCTCAAGGCCGCCAGCGTCGAAAACCCCTACAATCTGGAAATGTTCAAGAAGTTCACATGTCCACCGCAGATATGAACGCGCCCGGCTTCTACGGCAAGATCCCGGCGACGGGGGATTTCGTCACCCGGCGGCTGCCGGGCGATTTTGTGCGCGTCTGGGACCGCTGGCTGGCGCAGCATTTCGTGCCGCTGATCGGTTCGGAATTTTGGCCAAGCACAACCGCGCTGCGCTTCCTGGCCGGCCCGGCTTCCTTCGGTGCGTCGGCAGGCATTATCGTGCAGAGTGCCGACAGGGTTGGCAGACAATTCCCTTTGACCATCGTGGCGCGGCTTTCTGAAGCGCCCGTTCAGCTGGCCGATGCGGAGGCGTGGTTTTCCAGCATCGAAGACGCGGCCATCGCCGGCCAACACGGCGAGCTGACACCCGAAGAACTGGATGCCGCGCTGGGCACCCTGCTGGTACCGCCTGTCGAGCCAAGCGAAGAGGTCATAAGCGGCATGGTGGTGTGGACCGCCCGTTCGGATATTTTCGACATCGATCCGCAATCGCCGCAAGCGACGCTGGAAAAGATCTTTGCGGCCAGTTGGGAGACCATCTGATGCAGATGTTGCCAAGACAGTTGAAGCCCCGTGGTTTCACCATCGCGTAAGGATGCGTGGTTTCAAATGTGGATACTATCCAACCAGACGCCATTCGCTGCCCAGGAAAGCTGGACGCGTGACGAGCGCGGACATGAGGTCTGGCTGATCGCGATCAAGGCGTCGTTCGAGATCGATCCCGACGGCAAACAGCGGCTCCTGAAGGATCAGACGCCGGTGAATCTGGCGCCCATTCACGGCGCGGATCCGAACGAGCTTCTCGACGAGACGGACCTCAATCTTGAAAAAAGGCATACCGACGTATTGGTCAAGGGCCATGTCTATTCACCCGGCGGCAGTCCCAACATTGAGAGTGCAGCGCGCATAAAAGTCGGAGACGTCGACAAGACCATCAAGGTGGTCGGCGACCGCGTGTTTGTGCCTGGCCCGGTGTCGGTCCGGATGAGCCGGGCGGAACCATTCAAGAAAATTCCGATCAGCTGGCGCCGCACCTACGGCGGTACGGATGTGGAAGCATCGACGCCGAACTGGGACCAGCGAAACCCAGTCGGCACGGGCTTTGCAGTCGACCCACAGCGGCTGATTGGCAAAACCGCGCCCAACTTTGAGTATCCCGATGCGCCCTATCGCGACCACAGAAGCGGCAAGCCGGCCAGCTTCGGGCCGGTGGCGCGGCACTGGCAGCCGCGCATGAAGTATGCCGGCACTTATGGCGCCGAATGGGAGAAAACGCGCGACCCGCTTTTGCCCCGCGATTTTAGCCGCAAGTATTACCAATGCGCTCCGGAGGATCAACAAACCAGCACGCCGCTGATCGGCTACGAGGACGTCAGGCTGGGCAACTTCACTGAAGACGGCTTCTGGCAATTCCTTCTTCCGCGCATCACCTTCGACATGACCACCGAGTTCTACAACCGTCCGGATCGCCAAAACGGTGAAACCAGTATCCACACCCTTCGCATCAAGCCTGATCTCAGACAGTTCTCGATTACGTGGATGTCGGTGCTGCCGGTGCCTTTCGACGAGGAACGCCTGAAACGCACGAACCTTGGCATCCGCGGGCGTACCGGCATTTCGCCAACGATCGCGGCGACGGGCGTATGGCTGGCGGAAGAAGAATCATGATGGCCAAAAGAGAGACGATCGTCGTTGTCGGGACAGGCGCGCGCACGCCGCTGGGCTTCGATGCCGCCTCAAGTGCGGCGGCGATCCGTGCTGGCATCTCCGCCATTCAGGACCACCCTTATATGATCGACCGTTTCGGCGAGCGGATGAAGGTCGCCCGCGATACGGGCATCGATATGAGCCTTGCCGGCCCGGAGCGTGCGGTGGAAATCGCATTGTCGCCGGCATTGGACGCGTTGCAGTCCTTAGCTGTCGCGCGGCAGGCAGCCAAGGTTTCGCTCATCCTCTCGACCGGTGAGTCCCGACCGGGACAGAAGGAGGGGTTCGCCGCACAGGTCAGCGCCAAGTTGCGCAGCCGACTGGCTGAGCATATCGTCCTCGAAGCTGGTGGGTCGACCGCGGGCGGTCACGCCGGGGGACTGCTTGCGATTTACCATGCCTGCAAAACATTGCGAGACGGAAAAGCCGAATTCTGCCTGGCAGGAGGGGTCGATACCTATCTTGAGCCGGAAACCCTGGAATGGCTGGATGAAAACGAGCAACTCCATTCGGAGGGCAATATCTATGGTTTCTGCCCCGGAGAGGCGGCGGGATTCTGTCTGCTGACGACGTTGACCATAGCGCGGACGTTTGGGCTGCAAGCTCTCCTTGAGGTCGTGGGTGCCTCCGTAGCCAGCGAAGAAAACAGGATAAAGACCGAGACGGTTGTGCTCGGTGAAGGCTTGGGGGCGGCCTTCCGCTTCCTGTTTGAGGATGCGCCGATCGATCCGGTGGGTCGAATCATTTGCGACATGAACGGCGAACGCTATCGCGGCAACGAATACGGATTTGCCGTCATCCGCAACCCGGGCCGCTTCAAGGATGCCGCGGATTTCGAGACGCCAGCCGACTGTTGGGGCGATGTCGGTGCAGCGTCGGGCCCGCTGTTCGTGAGCTTAATCACCGAGGCCGAAGCGCGAAACTACCAGCGCACGCCGCTGTCGCTGATCTGGGCAGGGTCCGAAAACGGCACCCGTGCGGCTGTACTGCTGGGCGGCCCCAGGAGCGCCGCCTGATGCCCAGCCACATCACGGTCAACGGCCTCGGGCTGACCTATAAAGGCACTATCGGTCTCTCGATCGCGACGATCCCGGATGTCTGCAAGACGCCCAGCCCAGGGGGACCGATCCCCCTGCCCTATCCGAACATCGCCACGCAGAGCACACTGAAGGATGGCACGACGACCGTGCTTGCCAAAGGCGGCAAGATGATCGCCATCAAAGGCTCGCAATACGGAATGAGTTCCGGTGATGAGCCAGGCACCGTCGGCGGCGTAAAGTCCAACGTCTTCAAGAAGGCGACGGACTGGATCACGTATTCGTTCGACGTGAAGATGGACGGCAAGAATGCCTGCCGACATACTGACAAGAAATTCCACAACGACAAGAACACGGTGAATCTGGCAGGCGATGTCGATCCAGTCGTCGCAGCGCTTCCTAATTTCGAGAAGGCGCTTTGTAAGATGGTGAAAGACTGCACCGCACAAGTTGACAAGGGAAATCCGGATCCCCTGACCAAAAACTGGTGCAATACCAAAGGTTCTGGAAGGTTTCCGTCCAAAGCCGCCGAACGTGGAGACGCAGTTGACAAATGCGTCGAGAAAAAAATTGATAAAGGGAAAGCAACGTCGACTACTGAACTATCAAAACAGGTGAAAACGCAGCAGAAATTGCCTGTCCCAGGGCTTGGTGGAGAATGCATACCTGATGTTATCGTAGGAACGGCTCCCAACTGCGTTGCGGCTTATGACATCAAGACCAGCTGTCCGAACCTACCTCCCGACGCGCCCGCACCGAGATGGCCGGTCTATGGCGATGGCTCAAACTATACACGATACGCAGCAAATCGATCCTGGCATGGTCGCACCCAGCAAGAAGTCGCTGGCCGCGCCTGCGGCGCTCACCCGAAGATGATCCATCCCAACAGCGAAACTTGCAAATGATCGATCAAAATCCTTCGTCCCGCCTTGACTATGTCATCAGCCGAACTTCCATTCGGATGATTTTCTACGTGAGTGCGAGCCACCAGGAAATCAAGTTTGCCATAGAGGCCGCAATAAGATCGTACGTTCAACTCGTTTCTTTGTCCTCGTTTGGCTATTACTTCAATGTAGAGGGAGATCCAGAGCCAGTAAACAGGACCTCGTTCGAAGCTTTTTTGGACTTGTGGTTCCACGGCAGTCTGGGAGACTACCCGAACGCTACCATGATCCTTCAGGGGCACGACCCAGACTATCCGGGGTATGGAATAGAGTATTGGGGAAGAGAATTGATGCAGGATTCGGGCGAGGTCAGTTTCCTTTGTTTCTGGCTGCCCTTCTCTACCTTCGGACAGAAGCCGGAAGCTTTTGTCTCTTTCTTCAAGGACGCCGTCAATCGTTTACCGGTTTCGTCCGCCTATATGTCGCCCGCCTTCGTGAGTGGGACGCAGAGGGAAAAGCAGGCAGTCGCAAACCGATTTCGTGGGATCGACATTGCCAACCCCGAGGTTGTCGCGATCGAATTGGCCCATGACTCTCCGGGCGTATATTGGCTTAATTACCTAAGCTTTGAGAGCCATTTGGGCGAACTGAATTTTGACGCGGTTCCCTCCGATGGCACCGCGCCTTTGTCCGTGTCGGAAGGACCTCGACATGGCATCTATTTTCAAATTGGTGACGCTCCATCCCTAATTGACCAAAACGCGCGTGATCCGTATTCCATCTACTCTTTCGTAGCGTCGAAGCTTGATAGCTTGGGCATCCTACATTCTCCCGAAAAGGTGGTGTACTTCATGGATGGCCAGGGCGCTGGAGACCCCGAACTCCAGCGAGCGTGGCATCGAAGATTCCTCACCTGATCAAGGGGAGGAACCGGATACCAATTTCAAGGCAACTCCCCATGCCTTCACCTTGTCCGCGAATGGCACCTTTGCGACCTCCTCCCCGAAATGATCCTCGAATGCCGGGCTGACCTGGCTTGGCTCGGTGGTAAACAGGTCTGCCTCCCTCGCTTCCGGAAACAGTTCCAGCAGCGCGCTGCCGGCAGCAACCGCAAGCGCCGGATTGCGCATCTGATGGATCAGCCAGTGCAGGATCGTGCGGTCGCCCAACATCCCCGCCCCGCGCACCGCCAATTGCGCGGTTTCAGGCGACTTGAGCAATCCGCCCATCCAGGCGCGGACATCCTTGTCGGGCTCAGCTTTGACCACCGCGCGCAAGGCTACCATTGCGTCAGGGCCGTTGCTGGCCGCAACCTTTCGCAATTCGGAACTGGCTAGGTCGCCCGAGCCGAGTTCAGCCAGCGACCAGGCAGCCCAGAACCGCGAGCGCACTTCGGCATCGTTCAAGCCTGCAGCCAATTCATTGGCAAGGTCTGCACGCTTCAGTTTCCCGGCGAGGCGCAAACCGGTGGCGCGAACGCGCGCATCCGGATCGCGCACGAGCCGCGCCAGCATCTGCTTGGGGTCGACGCAGTGCCCAAGGCAGGCCGATACGCCGAGAAATCGCTTGAACGCATCCGGCGCCCCGATCCAATCCCGTACCAGCGGTGCGATGGTTACAGGCTTGTGCCATGCCAGAGCGCCGACCAATCCGCGAGCGCCGTCCTGGCTTTGACGGCCGAACTCGACCGCGTCGGCCACGCGGCGGCCGTCGTTCTGCTCGATCGCCATCCATCCATAGAGGAACAATTCGCCCTTTTCTGGGAAGTCCTCATACGCCGCCACTACAAACGGCCAAGCGGCCGGTCCAGCGATACGCAGACCATCCAGGTTGGCTTCCAAGCGCCGGTCGACGCCGGCGACCACATGAAGATCCGGCGGATCATCCTCCATAAGCGTGTCGCGCTGCGCCCAGAAGAACGCGGCCTGCTCGGCGTGCTGTCTGACGACATCCGGTACTATTTGCCGCTCCGGCGCGCCTTCCAATTTCGGCTTTCCCGTTGCCGCCAACATCAGTTGAGATCGATCGATCCGCCGCGAATGCGGTTGGCGGCGCTCGCCTGGCTGGTGACGTAGGTGCCGCGAATGGTGATGCGACCATCTTTTTCCATGAGGATCGTCGCCTTGCCGCAACGCAATTCGATGCGCTCCTCGCCGATGATGCGAATGCGCTCGCCGTCGCGCACGACCTGCGGTGCGGCGGTTTTGCGCGCCGGCTCGACGATGCGGCCGACGATCAGCGGTTTGATGGGATCGCCCTCCTGAAAGAGCAAAGCCACCTCTGAGCCGACCATATCGGATGTCAGTTCGGTCAGGCTGCGCGCAGGCAAAGCCGTCTCTTCGGGGTTGCCGGGGAATACCACCAGCGGCGACGCGGCATCATCGAAACCGAGAAAGATGCCGATCACCACACCGTCAATGCGTTCGCGAACGTCGCTCATCGCTGCACCCTCAATTCTCGCTGATCTTCGAGCCCTTCATGGTGATATCGCTCGATGCTTTGATGCTGATCTTGCCCGACGCCTTGACCGAAATGTCCTTGCCCTCAATGCCGATCGTGCCGTCTTTCTTCATCATGATCTTTGCCGATCCAGTCTGGATCAGGATCTCGTCGCCTGCGTCTATCACCAGCTTCTTGCCGATTTTGATCGTGCCATTGCCGGTGACCGAAATGGCACTGTCTTTGCCGACGGAAAGCGAATGCGCGCCGGCCACGGATGTGGAATCGTCCTTGCCCACCGAAGCGGTGCGTCCGCCGCCGACCGTCGAGCCTTGATCCTTCGCGATACTCTCGGTATGGCCGCCGCCTATGGACACGCTCTGGTCGGAGGCGATCTGCCAGCTGTCGCTCGCTCCTATGCTGTGGTCCTGCGCTGCCCCAACTGTCACAGACCTTGACGCGCCGATGGTGTTCGTCTGGACGGCGCCAACGCTGCGGGTCTCGGCTGCGCCGACAGTGTCAATACGCGCCGCCTTCACCGTAATCGTCTGTACAATCCCCACCGTCTGAGAATGATTGGCGTCGATGTTCTCCGTCGAGTTCGACACGACATGAATGGTCTCGTTGGCCATGACTGTCAGCGAGCGGTTGGCGCCCACTGTCTCGGTGTCGTTCGAGCCGATGTTGGTGGTCTGGTCGACGCCGATCTTGACCGTCTTGTTGTTGCCGACGTCCTCGTCGAGGTTGTGGCCGACGGAGTGTTTGGCGTCGTGGTCAATGCGGTCGGACTGATCGTGCTGGACCAGCTTTGTGCGGTCATGCTTGATCAGAAGGTTGTGATCCTTCTGCGCCTGGAAATTGACCAGTTCGGAGCCGGCCTTATCCTCGAACATCAGTTCGTTGTAGCCGCTACCGCCTTTGGAAGAATCCGACTTCCAGCCCGATTGTGTGGCGTTGCCAGGCAGGCCGTAGGGCGGCATCTGCGAGGCATTGTAGACCCGGCCGGTGATAATCGGCAGGTCCGGGTCGCCTTCGATGAAGTCGACGATGACCTCCTGGCCGATGCGCGGTATCTGGATGAACCCCCAGCCACTGCCGGCCCAACTCTGCGACACCCGTACGAAACAGGAACTGTTCTGGTCCTTCTTGCCGACGCGGTCCCAATGAAACTGGACCTTCACCCGCGCATATTTATCGGTGAATATCTCCTCGCCGGATGGACCGACCACCGTCGCCGTCTGCGGGCCGCGCATGATCGGTCGTGGCGTGGTCCGCGGCGGGCGATAGGGCAAGGCTGTCGGCGCCACACCGAGGACCACTTTGAAACTCTCGCTTTCGACGTCGGCCTGGGCTCTATAGCCGGGGTCAAACAGCCTGTATTCGGCGCTGACCACCAGATATTCCTGGTTCTGGTCTTCGCGCGGAAAACCGTCCAGCTTGAACGTGCAGCCGGAATACAAGCCCCGCACGGTGCCGGCCGCGGCGATGCGCTGGTGCAAGGCCTGGATCTCCTCGCGCCGGATCGAAGCCAGGCTGTCGCCCCGGCTTACTTCGAGATGCGCGCCCGGCTGGCGGTAGTTCTCACCCGCGGACAATTTGTGACTGAACGGCTGGGCCGACTTGGCCATAAGGTCGGCGCCCGGCTTCTTGAAATCATAATCGGTGTGGGCATAGGCGCCTGGGCGCACCGAGCTGCCCGGTATCCATTCGGTGATGTATTCGACGTCGCGCCGGGAGCCCTGACCTTCAAAGTTATAGAGCACTTTCTCGTAGCCCGGCGCAGGCTTCAGCTTGCTCATCGCGTCAGCCAGGACAAGCGTATGCTTGCCGTCATCGTGCTCGAAGAAATAGAAGATACCTTCGTGCTCCAGCAGCCGCTGCACAAAGTCCAGATCGGTCTCGTCGTATTGCACGCAATATTCACGCGCCGGATAGGACCCTTGCAGGCGTAGATCGAATTCGGAGATGCCGTATTTCTTGAAGACATCCTTGACGATGTCAACGACGCTCTTGTTCTGGAAAATATAGCAATCTGTGGTGTTGCCGAGAAACCAGAGCCACGGCCTCATGACGGCCTCGTAGTAGGCTAGCCGGTCCTCCATGCGGGTGAGCCGAAACTCCGACACGATTCCACTGAGCCAGCGCTTTGGATCGGATTCACCTTCGATCGAGACAGGCCCGCCCAGCATCTTCAACGGGTCGATATCGGAGTCTGTGCTCACGAACCCGACCGTGTAGGCAAAGCAACGGCTGATCTCATCGCGTCCGACAAGATGCGTGAAGGTCAGCAAGTCGGAGCCAACCGGTGTGCGGACAACGGTGGCACGTTCATTCGGCATGGGTCGAGCCCCCTCCTGGACGCGGCCGCCAATGTGATGGATTTGAAGTTCCCGCTATATCAACGGTGTCATTAGCGGTGTTACGTTCAGGAACTTTCCAAATCCGCCACGCCAGGCCATGCTTAGCCTACCACATGTTTTCCCGCTGACCAAAGAGGACGGGCGGGCGACAGAATCTTACCCCTCGACTCGTCGGCTTGAAACGCCGCTGTCCTGTTTTGCCTGCAAGCTGCTAGAATGTTGGAGTATCGATCAACGATCGACGGCGATCTTGGATGTACATCAGTCTGCGGATCAACAATGTCGACGCCCTGCTCGCTGGCACCTCGACCAGCTACGTGGCGCGTGATAGCGGCTTCGAAATCGGGCGCGATGCTTGTGACTGGACCTTGCCCGACCCCGACAAATTCATCTCGGGTCGGCACTGCGAGGTTCGATACGAGGCGGGCGCGTTCTGGCTGTACGACATCTCGCGCAACGGGACCTTCATCAATGGATCGAGCCAGCGCATGAGTGGCCCGCATCGGCTGGTCGATGGCGACCGGATGCTGATCGGCCGCTATGTCGTCTTGGTATCGGTCGAAGAAGAGCGCGCCACGGCAGACCACCCCAGCCGCGATTCGACACAGCGGGAAACGCCGGTCGCGACAGGCCGGCCGCTGGAGTTCGGAGATGGGCCTTTCTTCGAGCCCGCGCAGCAACGGTCGGCACAGCGCATTTCCGCGCCGACATTCCCGTCGCCCGCCCTGCCCTCAACCAGGGACGAGGTGCTGCGGGAGATCGCGATCGCAGCCGGCATTTCGCCGGAATTGCTTCAATCGCGCGACCCCCATGAAGTTGCCGCCGAAATCGGCGCGGTCTTGCGGGACGTGGTCGAGGAGCTGACCCTGCTGCTGAAAGCACGCGCGGCCGCGAAAATGTTGGCCAAAAGCACACAGCGAACGATGATCAGCGCCGCCGACAACAATCCGATGAAGTTCGTTCCAGGAACCGACGACATCCTGGAAATCATGTTCGCCCGGCGCAGGACCGGCTATCTTGATGCCAGGCGCAGCATCGAAGATGCGTTCCGCGATCTCAAGACTCACGAGTTTGCCACTTATGCCGCGATGCAAACCGCGCTCTCCCGGCTGCTTGACGACCTGTCGCCCGAGGCGATCGGCAGGAAACTCCCGCCTACCTCGTTTACGAGGAAGAAGAGCCAAGCCTGGGACGTCTATGTCGCGACATGGCGGACCATGGAGGAGGCACATGAAAACGGCATGCTTGATATATTCCTGGCCTATTTCAGCGAGGCCTACGCCAAGGCCGGCAAGCAGAAATAGGAGACCCCAGGAAGGCACGGCCCCGGGAAACGTATGGCACATGGCCAAAAATGCATGGCACGGCAGTCGGCGAAGAAAAGTCTCGCTGACGCCGGCGGCCGGTTCCAATCGACGATTTCTGAGATTACGATCGCATAAGACAGTTCGCCAAGCGGGTAAGACTCATTAAGCTGGGGGTCTGCGGCAAATGTCATGCCACGGCGGGATAGCATCTTCTAGCCACTGCCACGGCCGGCAGCGGCTGTTTTTCCTTTACCCGACTGGAAACCGTTCTGCGCCCATCTCACCCCATCGCCGGCGCCCCGCCTGCACGGACGATCTGCGATGAGTTCGGAGGACGACCCCTTCGGCCCGGCGGGCAAGACGGTCATTCGCGCAAATCCGCGGAGCAAGCAAAAATCGACGCTAATTCCCGAGCTGCCCGTCGCGGACCGAGGCCAGTCCTCTCCAATCAAGGATTCGACGGTGTTCGATCCAGGCGGCGGGCGGTCGCCAGGCTGGGCATCCGGAACCGTGATTTATCAAGGTGGCCCCGGCGATGTTGGGGCGCCGGCAGGCTCTGCTGGAACTGCGCCGGCGACAGGGATCGAGCAGGAAAGCCTATTCAACGCCGGGAGCGGCATCAAATACGCCGCGGCAAACCCCATTCTCGCCGCGGCGGCACCTTTGCTGATGCTGCTCGGACAGTTCAGGCTCTTGCCCGTTGAAAGACAGGCGGCGCCATTGGCGCAACATGTCACCGAGGCGATTGAGAAATTCGACCGGATAGTTGAGAAGTCAGGGGTTGCCGAAGAGGATGCCCGGATCGCGAAATTCGCCCTCTGCGAAACCGCCGACGATCTCATCGGTAACCTGCCCTGGCCCAGGAATGACGCCTGGGCGCCACACGGGATGCTGCGGCAATTCTTTCACCTCGAGCCCACCGGCACCGGCTTCTACGAAGCGCTGAACAAGATCCTGGCCAGTCCCGAAAAACACTACGATCTGCTCGAACTGATGCATGCCTGCCTGTCGCTGGGTTTCGAAGGCCAGTATCGAGGCGTGACGCGACAAGACAACAATCTCGAACGCGTTCGTCGCGACGTCTACGAGACGCTTCGCTATTTCAGGCCGCGTTCCAGTGGAGACATCTCGCCGCATTGGCAGGGCGTAGCGGCGACGATGGCGCAGTCCTCCGCCCGCCTGCCGCTTTGGGTCGTCGCGGCAGCGGCGACCGCGTTGCTGACAGCGGCGTTCTTCGCATTGCGGGTCTTCATAACCAATGAAGGCGAGGCGGTCGCGGGTGAATTGCTGGCGCTCGACCCATCAACACCAGTCGTCATAGAACGCGCCAGCGTGGCGCCGTTGGCTGAGCCGGCGAAAGTCACCCCACCAGCGGCCACCGCGCAGATTGATCGTATTCGTGCGGCATTGGCCAAGGATCTCGAAGGCGGCGGGCTGACCATCGGCACCAAGGGCGACTTCATCGTCGTGGAGATCAACAATCTCCTGCTGTTCCAGTCCGGCAGGGCCGAGGCGAGGCCGGAATTCCAGCCCATTGCCACCGACATCGCCGCGGCTCTGGAACACGAGCCTGGACCAATCCGGATCGTCGGCCACACGGACAATGTGAAGCCACGAAAGTCGAGCGCGTTCAAATCCAATTTCGACCTTTCCGTCGCCCGGGCGAAGGCAGTCGAAGTGTTGATGGCAGTGAAATTCAGCGATCCCTCGCGACTGACGGTCGAGGGTAAAGGCGAGGACGAGCCAATCGCCGACAATGCGACACTGGATGGCCGCGCCAAGAACCGCCGTGTCGATGTGATGATCCCCCGGGAGGAAACACTGTGAGCACGGCCCGCTGGAACCACCCATGACGCGTTGGCTGTTGCGGATATTCAGCGTGATCGCGCTGGTCGGCTTCGCCGCGGCAGTGTGGTTTGCGGGGCCATTGATCCGCTTCACCGAGATCCGGCCGCTCGGACCTGGGTGGCTGCGCGCGACGATCATTGGTGTGATCCTCGCGCTGCTGGCGCTTTTTTACGCGCTGCGTTTCTGGAAAGCGAGGAAGGCGCAAAAAGCGCTCGAAGCCGTCGTTGCGCACAATGACGACCGCGATGACGATTCTCGGGTGCTCGAAGCGCGGATGAACGAGGCCGTGGCGGCGCTCAAACGGTCGAGCGGCAAGCGCAACTTTCTCTATGAGATCCCCTGGTACGTTGTCATGGGCCCGCCGGGTGCCGGCAAGACAACGGCTCTGGTCAATTCAGGCCTGAATTTTCCGCTTGCCGGTTCGGGGGACGCCCAACCGGTGGCCGGTGTTGGCGGAACACGTGCCTGCGACTGGTGGTTTACCGATCAGGCCGTGCTGATCGACACCGCAGGTCGTTATACGACGCAGGACTCCAATCCCGAGATTGACAAGAAGAGCTGGCTCGCATTCCTGTCACTGCTCAAGAGGTACCGCACCAGACAACCGATAAACGGCGTCATCCTGGCCATCAGCCTTGCCGATGTGATGAGCTTCGATGATCAGCAGCTTGATGCCCACATCGTCGAGATACGCAGCCGCCTGAGAGAAATTCACGAGACGCTGAAGATCCAGTTTCCCGTCTATCTGCTTTTCACCAAGGCCGATCTGGTTTCAGGGTTCACGGATTATTTCGGCGGTTTCGACGAGGCGCGCAGACGCAAGGTATGGGGCACGACATTCCAGACGGCGGAGCGCGATAGGAACATGGCCGCCGCGGCTCCTGCCGAACTCGATGGGCTGGCGGAACGACTGGCGGACGAGATGGCCGACCGCCTCCAGGAAGAGGCTGATCCGGTCACGCGCATCTCCATCTTCGGCTTTCCGGCTCAGTTCGGCGCGCTGAGGGGGCGCATAACCAGTTTTGTCGCCGGTCTATTCGACCCGTCCCGCAGCCAGGTGAACGCCAGCCTGCGTGGACTCTATTTTTCGTCAGGCACGCAAGAGGGAACGCCCATCGATCAGGTGCTGGGCGCAATCGGCCGCAATTTCGGGGGCAATTCCCGCCCGCATCTTTCCGGAACCGGCAAAAGCTTCTTTTTGCATGATCTGCTGACGGACGTCATTTTTGCCGAATCCGGATGGGTTTCGTATGACAAATCAGCTGCGAGGCGGGCGGCGGTGGCCAGATTTGGCGGCCTCGGTACGATAGCGCTGATCGCTGCTGCCGCACTCGGTACGCTCGCTCTGAGCTTCGCGGCCAACCGCTCGCTGATCGCGTCCGCAACGGTTGCCATGGGCCAGTATCGCGCGACGGCGGAAACGCTGCTCAAGGCAGCCACGGTTACCGATGTCGACCTTGAAAACGTCATCGGCCCGCTCGACCAGTTGCGCGACCTGCCGGCCGGATTCGAAGCCGCTGAGCTAGCGACACCGATCGGGGAGACGTTCGGCCTCAGTCAGCGGGAAAGACTTCTTTCCGCGTCCCGGACCGCTTATCGGAAAGGCCTGGAACGCATGTTGCGCTCGCGCCTGCTGATCCAGGCCGAGCGAACGATCCAAGCCAAGATGGGCGATCCCGCCGCACTCTACGTGCCGTTGAAAATCTACCTGATGCTTGGTGGCAAGGCGCCGAAGGTCGATGACGCGCTGATCGTTTCCTGGATGAAGCAAGATTGGGAAAAGAACCGATACCCGGGCGAAAACAACCGCGAGGGACGAGCGCACCTCGAAAAGCACCTGCGCGCCATGCTCGCCTTGGACGACGCCTATGACCCCGTTTTCGAACTGAACCAGCCACTTGTTGAAGCCGCACAACGCTCTCTCGAACGCATGAGCCTTGCCGATCGAGCGACCGCTTTGATCAAGTCGGCGATCTACGCGGCGGCGCTGGAGGACTTTTCCATTTCCAAGCAAGGTGGTCCCGAAGCGCAACTGCTGTTCGAACGTATCGATGGCAGCGATCTGGCGGACCTTCGTGTTCCCGGTCTCTACACCAATGCCGGCTTCAACAGGTTCTACCTTGCCCAACTCTCGCGCGTTGCGCAGATGCTCGTTGACGAGCAGTGGGTTCTCGGTGGTGGCGGAGAGCAAGGCGACATCGATCAGCAATTGCTCAGGCTCGGCCCGGAACTTCTCGATCGCTACGGCAAGGCGTTCGCCGCGGCGTGGAACAGCGTTCTCGACCAGTTGAAATTCAAGGCGATGCTGACAGACAAGCCGCACTATACCGCGCTTTCAGCCGCTGCCTCCCCCAATTCGCCGATAAAGCGGCTGTTTTCGGCGATCGCCAACGAGACGGCGCTGACACGGGACCCAGGTGACGGTCCTGGCGCCGAGACAGAATCCGCGGCTCAAAACCAGCAACGCAGCGCCGCAGAATTAGCCAAGGGCTTAGCCCGTATCGGCATACACATAGCCAACGGCAAATCGCAAATCCGCGCCGGCGCACAGCCCGCTGACGTACAGAACTTGAATCCGGGCGCGAACATTGAAGCGCGATTCAAATCATTCCAGGTCCTGGTGAACGGGCCCACCGGACATCGCCCGATCGACGCACTAACCCAGAACTTCAGCGACATCTATCAAAGCCTGCGACTGGCCACCGAAGTTCCTTCGCAGGTGGAGCGGCTCAACGGTAATCTGCAGCTACAGATTGCCACCCTTCGCGCCAATGTCTCGCGTCTGCCCAAGCAACTCGGCCGGATGGTCAACACGACGGCAGATGAGTTCGAAGGTAACGTCGCCGAAACCTCGGTGACAAACTTGAACCAGATACTCGACCAGACGGTCACAGCCCCCTGCGAGGCAGCGATCAACGGCCGTTACCCCTTCGACGGGAGCAGCACCGAGGATGTCGTCATGACCGATTTCGCGAAGCTGTTCGCCCCAGGCGGACTGATGGACCGGTTCTTTGCACAAAATCTGGCCTCGCTGATCGACATGACCGGCCAGGACTGGCGTTGGAAACAGGATACGCGCTTTGGACGCAACTTGTCGAAATCGACCTTGAAGGACTTCCAGTTGGCTGCGGAAATCCGCATTGCCTTTTTTCCATCGGGCGCTTCAGTACCCTCCGTTAGCGTCACCTTTACACCCTTCTCGCTGCATGGCGATGCCGACATGGCCGTACTTGATATCGATGGCCAGACCGTTCAGAGCAACCAGACCGGAAATGGGCCGAGCACGGTGACTTGGCCGACCGGTACGGCTACCCCATCCGCGAGCCTCAGCCTGACGCCAGAAATGCCGGGGCGCCAGTCCGCCATCACGTTCGAAGGGCCGTGGGCCTTGACGCGGCTTCTGAGCAAGGCGGCTATCACGGGCAACGAGGGCAGCATGCAGGCCCGCTTCGTGATCGGCGGGCGCGACGTCACCTACACGATCCAGACAGGGTCCGGCACCAACCCCTTCCTGCTCCCGGCCCTTTCCGGGTTCACCTGTCCCAAGGCGTTCTGAGATTGAGATGATCCTGGGCAGTAAGCCGCAGAAGCGCAAAACCAGGCACACACATATTTTAGTTTTCGATACTCTAATGTTTGAGCCTGTGGCAAAGTGGCACGAACGCGCCCGAAGGTGCGCCGCGGAGGACGCTGGGTGAAGCGTTTGGTGGCAAATTGAACAATGTCGCCCTTCCCATTGAAAGCTTCGGCGTGAGCCACAGAGGCTGTGTGCGGGAGCTCAATGAAGACAACTACCTGGTCGAGCCCCAGGCTGGCCTGTGGTTGGTCGCCGACGGGATGGGTGGTCACGACGCCGGAGAAGTCGCTTCAGCCAGTATCGTCAATCATCTGGCAACGATCGGGATTGCCAGCTCCGCACCGGATCTTCGGGCGCGCTTCGAAGACAGGCTGAGCAGGGCTAATGCCGAGATCCGCCGCATATCCCAGTCTCGCGGGATAACAATCGGCTCAACTTTTGCCGCCCTGCTTGCCATAGACGGGCGGTTCGCCTGCCTCTGGGCTGGTGACAGCCGCGTCTATCTGATCCGCGAGGCCTCGATCTCGCAAATATCGAAGGACCATACCGAGGTTCAGGAACTCATCGATAAAGGCATGCTCACCGAAGCCGAAGCGCTCACCTGGCCGCGCCGCAATGTCATCACGCAGGCAGTCGGCGTCAGCGACGAGATTGTCATCGATTTCCAGCAAGGTGAAATCCTGCCGGGGGACATCTTTGTGCTGAGCACCGATGGCCTGACGGCGCATGTCACCGATGCCGAGATCAAGGCTGCGACAGTGTCCGCGACACCTCAGTCGGCGTGTGAAAACCTGCTGGAAACGGTTCTGGCGCGTGGCGGAACAGACAATGTGACCATCGTGCTTGTCAGGGTCGCGGGCGGATACGATAGCCAGTCGCCCCGTCCAGCTCTGTACAAAGCGCGGGGGCGGGGCTGATGAGCGCCGACGACAAGACGCGGATATCGCCAGGCGCGGCCAACACTGCCGTGGGCACGCAACTGAGCGGTATCTACGAACTTGACGAGCGGATCGCATTCGGGGGCATGGGCGAAGTCTACCGGGGCCACAACATCCAGACCGGCGACCATGTCGCGATCAAGATCGTTTTGCCGGAATTCGCGCGCGACCAAACGATCTTGTCCCTGTTTCGCAAAGAGGCAACTATCCTGAACCACCTGTCGCATGACGCGGTGGTGCGTTATCACGTCTTCACGATCGATCCGGGGATCGGTCGTCCCTACCTCGCCATGGAATTCGTCGATGGAGCGTCGTTGTTCGACATCATGCGACGTGGGGCGATGCCGACGGGAGAGGTACGAAAGCTGTGCCATCGCCTCGCTTCCGGTCTAAGCGCCGTGCACCAGGCCGGAGCAATACACCGCGACCTCTCGCCGGATAACATTATTCTGCCGGGGGACCGGGTTGACCGTGCGAAGATCATCGATTTCGGCATCGCACGCTCGGCGACGGTGGGCGGAGAGACCCTGATAGGCGGAAGGTTCGCGGGAAAGTACAACTATGTTTCGCCCGAACAACTCGGGCTCTACAGCGGCGACGTCAGAGAGCAGTCCGACATCTACAGCCTTGGGCTGGTATTGGTTGCCGCCTTGCGCGGCAAGCCGGTCGATATGAGCGGCTCGCAGTTCGAAGTCATCGAAAAGCGCCGGACCGTGCCTAATCTCTCCGATATCGATGACGATTTTCGCGGCATTGTCGAAGCCATGCTTCAACCGGATCCGCGAGACCGGCCCGTCAGCATGGCCGAAATCGCCAGGATGACACGTGACGACAACGAGGAGACAATCCCGCCGACTTCCCTCACACCCCGCGTTAGGCCGGGTTTGCCGCCGATAGGGCAAGCCGCTGCTCCAGCCAGCAAGAATGAGGTCGAGCGGCACGACGACGCAGACGCGACGGGTTCAGGTAGGCCGCGCTTCGTCCAGCATGTGCGGCCCGCGCATTTGTCTGGACCGCCGCGCCCGCCCCCCCTCGGCGCTGCACGTACGGCCATGGCCGAGGTGCCTGGCAAATCCACAAGGACCCGAACGATCGCGCTCTGTGCCTTGGCGGCGCTAGCCGTGGCCTCTGGAGGCGGCCTTTATCTGGGCGGCGTCATGACGCCCGCGACGCCGACTGTCGGCAAGACGTCGCTTTCCGCGGCAGAGCCAGCAAAGCCCACGCCCCAAACGTCACAGCCCGCCGCTACGCAGGATGTAGCGAACGCGCCCGAGCCGCCAAAGGTTGTTCCGCCGGCGCAGCCGGAAACGCAGGCCGGCACACCGCCCGCCGAGGATAAGCCACATGCTGTGGCAGCTCAAAGACTGCCGTCGGCCAAGCCCGTCGACATACCTCTACGAACCGAGGCGCCGCCGAAGCCAATCGCGACGAACGCGCCGCCGCCCGAAAGGGCATCGCCGGCAATCCAGCCCGACACGACGGCCAGCGATAGGCAAAAGCCGACTTCGCCCGCTACGACCGCTCCAACCCCGCCAGAAGCCGAAACGGTCCAAACTCCGCCGCCGGCTGAGACGGAGGTTGTCGAGACCAAAAAGCCCGAACCACGGGCCAGCCCGCCGGCCGCCCCAATCCCGGAACTGAAATCGAATGCAGGTCCAGCGGTGGATGCCAACGGCAACAGCCAGATTTCTGCATTGCCGACAGGCAAGCAGCCGAACCAACGCGTTGTAGCGTTGAACGTGCCCAAACCAGCGATCCCCCCGGCGGTCGACGATATCGCTCAACGCGTCGCCTGGGTTCGCGCCTTCGGCGGCGGCGACTGTTTCTATGCCGCCGTCACATCTGCTACCGACAAGGCCGCCGCAATCGAAGGATTTGGCACGGCCGTCCAGCCATTCGAACGCATGCTCGGCGATTTCCAGGCAAAATTCCATGTCGAGCCAGACATCAGCGTCCGCCTCATTGAGCCAAGCCAATGCGAGGTAACCAATTTTCTGCGCTTTCTGGGACAGACCGCGGCCGACCAGCCGCAGCTTGTTCTCGACCGAACATCCGTGCCGAACGGTACGCCGATTAGCGGTACATTGGTAACGCGCAGAGGACTCATCTCCAGCGTTCTGCTGATCGACCACAAAGGCATGGTGTTCAATCTCGACGACCGCATCGTCACCGGGTCGGACAAGGCGACCTTCAGGATCCCGATTGGTCTCGGCGCGGCCGATAAGGCTGCTGGAAAGTCCGTGCCGCAGATAATACTGGTGATCACGGGCCCTCGCGACATTCAGTCGGCTGCCTTCTCCGATCCCACGCCGGCTTCGGCGCTGTTGCCCAAAATCATCGAGGAAGTCGAGACCGACGGATCTCGGTTCTCAGCCACTGCCAAGTATTTCCGGCTCGGCGGATAGCGTGGGCCTAGCATGGAACGCCACCGCTGGTGTTTGACCGCTTGGTCTGCCCTGCCCGAAAAGCAGCAGGTCCGGTTCCAGCCCTATCTGCCCCGAGGGCGCGCATGAAACTCGCGATTATTTTGGGCGCTCCCCTCGCCCTGCTGTTGTCCAGCCAAGCGCGAGCCGAGTTCACGGTCTGCAATCAGACACTCGATGTCGTCAATCTCGCCGTCGGCCAGAAGGTCGACAATGCGGACCAGACCGATGGATGGTGGACCATCGGCGCAAACCAATGCGTGAACGTTATCCGGGAGGAACTGACCAACCGCTACGTCTACATCTATGCAACTGACGTGTTTGGTCATGCCATCCTCGCCGGATTGACCGAAATGTGCATCGAACGGCGACGTTTCTCGATCCGCGGCAGTGACGAATGCTGGCAGCGCGGCCACATCACCGCCCGGTTTCTGGAAGTCGACACCCTCGAACAGGTGCGGTGGACCTTCTTTCTGACCGCAAGCAATCCGTGACACACCATATCGACACGAGCTTCAGACAGAAGAAGCAGGCGCGCGCCGCCCTTCGCAGGCGCACGCTATGGCGTAGATTGATGGTGGGTTTGACCTCGGCTGTGCTGCTTTGCGTGGCCGCCGGTTTTTACCTGACCGCGGACTATTGGTCATTCGGCGACGAAGACGAGGAGTTGCATGCGGTCGAGGGGGCGGACGATGTGCCGGCCGACGCATCCGTCTACGTGCCAGCGCTGATCGATCTGGCGGGGGACCCGATGTGGATCACCCTTGCGCCAGATGCCGGCGCCGCAACCAAAGGCCGAGTGGTCCCGCGTCCGGCAGAACTCGATCAGGCCGACGTTTCTCCCCAGCTCGAAGTCCTGTCAGACGTCATGCTGAGCGCCAGCGAAAAATTCATGACGACGATACCGTCGACGCAGGAGGATTTCGCATTCTTCCAAGCGCAACGAAAAACCGCTGCCGCGCCATCGGGCGATCTGGAGAACGATCTTCAACCCTCGCCTCCCGCCAGGGAACTTGAAGCGGCTTCCGGTCAGAAAGCCGACAGCGACGATCCCGAAGCCGGATGGGGTGAGACGATCGATGCGGGCGATGCAGCCCTGCCGGCATTCCAGAAGACCGAGATCGAGAACAACACGAGCGTCGTAGCCGTCACCAATGAGTACCAGCGATTCGCGGCGACCGAAGACACGTTCGTGAAGGTTCTCAATGATCGCAGTCTGGACAGCGTAGCGTTGGATGCGCACTTCTCCGCGCAGGATGCCAAGCTGGCAGGCGAGGCCCTGAGCGCGCTTTTCCACCGGGACGGCCTGGCAGCGGGTTACGTCGTTGCGATGCGAGGGTTCAGGCCGACGCGCGACACGAGCGCAATGTCCCTGATGCAGGTTTCGATCTACGCCAAGAACCTGTTCGTCGGTACGCTGACGCGCAACGGCGCGGGCGCCTTCGTGTCGGGTGTTGATCCCTGGGTTCGCGAAGATCTGTTCAACTATTCGGGCGCACAGGAAGAAGGTACGCATAAACGACAGTATCGTCTGCTCGACGCCATCTATTCGACGGCAGCCCGCAACAATGTTCCAACCGGCGTGATCGGCGAGGCGATCATGTATCTTTCGAGAGGACAGGATCTGGACGCCTTTGCAAGCGAGGACCAGCGTCTGGTGATGATCTATTCACAGACGCCCAGGGGCAAGGACGAGGGCGCGGGACGGGTTCTGTATGTGGGCGTGCAGGGGAGCGAGAAAAGCCTCGACTGTTTTGTCTTCCAGCAAAGCGACGGCCAGTTTGCGTGTGTTACAGGTGACGATCAGGTACGCTCGCTGACAGTCACCAACGGCATGGTCACGCCGGTGAATGGCGTCATGACCTCCACCTTCGGACCACGAAAGCACCCCATTCTGGGGACCGTGCGCATCCATAAGGGCGTCGATTGGGCGGCACCCGTCGGCACGCCGATCGCAGCCGCCTTCGATGGCGAGATCACCTTCCAGGGCGATGGGGGAAGCTACGGCAATCTGGTCAAGATTTTGCACAAAAACGGCCGCGAGACGCGTTATGCGCACATGCAGAAATTTGCAATCGAAGCCGGCGTCGGCACCAAGGTCAAGGCAGGCGACGTCATCGGCTATATCGGCACCACCGGATTATCGACCGGCCCTCACCTGCATTTCGAGCTTTACCAAAACGGCGAGGCGATCGACCCCTTGGGCACGGTTACCGCGGTCGCATCGAACGATTCCGCGGTCGAAACGCTCACCGAGCGCATCGTTCACGTCGAAAGTGGCGGTAGTGCTCGCGCCAAGAATCCTAATTCTTCCGCGACGGGCGCCGGCCAGTTCATAACCAAGACCTGGATCAGGATGATGAATACCTACCGCCCGGAGCTTGCACGCACGCTGTCGACCGACGACCTACTCGCCCTGCGCTACGACGCCACGATCTCGCGAGAGATGGTGCGCAACCTGGCGCGCGAAGGCGAGGCCTACCTGCGCCAGCGCGGCCACCAAATCACGGCCGGCCGGCTTTATCTCTGTCATTTCCTTGGAATGGAAGGCGCGCATCAGGTTCTGTCGGCATCAGGTTCGGCGCAGCTGAGCGCTGTCCTGGGGTCGGCCGTCATCCAGGCCAACCCGTTCCTCACCGGCAAGACAGCCAGCTACGTGGTGGACTGGGCCGAAAGAAAAATGGGCCAGAAGCTGACTCATCTGGCAACCGACGCCGGGTCACAGACAACGACCACCGAAATCCGTCAGACGTCGCCGGAGTTCGAAAAATACAAACAGGCCATCACTGCTCTCATGGGCTCGATCCCAAATACGCTCTGAGCGTCAGGTCTGGCATGAGTTTCTTGCGCAGAAGGGTTCCCCCTCGGTTTGCCGCGCAGTTTCGACGGTTATTGCGTTTTTATCCGCATTTCCACGCGGCGGTTGGCAGGATCGTACGGGTTGGCGTTGCGAGGGTTCTTCTCGCCCATGCCGACGGCGTTGATGCGCGCGGCCTCGACACCGCTGGCCGTCAGGAAAGCTGCCACCGATTTCGCTCTTCGTTGTGACAGACCTTCGTTGTAGCGCAGCGTGCCCGTCGCATCGGTGTAGCCTTCGACGACGAAGTTGAACGTGCTCAGCCGGTTGTCTTTCAAAGCCTTGGCAAACTCTTCGAGCTCAGCGCGCGCGGTTGCGTCGAGTTGGGCCGAATCCAGCCCGAAATTGATCAGCATGTCGAGGTTGGATCTGCCTTCCTGCTGCCCATTGGTGTTGCTCTTGTTGCACTCCTCTTCGGAACCGACACAAATTCCTCGAGATTTGCCAAGATCGGCTGCGCCGGCAAAAAACTTCACGATGTCTTCTGATTTCCGAGCCGGATCGGCGGAAGCATGGTTCGAGAAAAACACGACCGCCAACACAAAGGCTGAACGACTCCACTGCATAGCGCTCCTCCTGTTTGAGTATCCGATTTTGATCGACCGCGAACATATCAAATTCCAGCGCAATTGTCTGTGGCCAAACGTTGGAGGTGCGATCATCGCGACTGTTTTGGCCGTGGCACGGCTTGAGACTTGACCCGCGCCGTGCCTGAGGCTTGAGTGGCCAAAGTTCCTCGATGAAAGCGCGGCGTTCATGGCCCATGGGCTCCGATTCAAAACGGCACGGGATCTTTTCGCAGCTTGTCCCGCTATCACCAGGGACATGCGCACTCCTCCGACCGAACAGCACTCGATCGCGTTTTGCCGCGACCTCCTCGCCGGGCGCATTCCTGAGGAAGCGATTACATTTTGCGCCTACCTGCTTCCCGAGCGGGCCGCAGTCTGGTGGGCCCACGAATGCCTAAGCCATCTGAGCGACCTCTTCGATGAGACCGATCACCGGTTGCTCGGTCTTGTCCGCGACTGGGTGAGCGAACCCGACAGCCCCCGCCATCGAACAGACGTCAGAGCCGCCGCGGCAAAATCGCCAACAACCCCGGTCGGCTGGATTATCCTAGCTGCGGGATCGCGTGAAGATCGGTCAGCCGTGGCCGCGATGCCGGCACTGGATTTGCAGCATTCTCCTGCTGCCTATGCAATCAATGCCGGAATTCTGGCCGGTCTGGCACGCGTGGCGCTCGTGGACCGTTTCTCGGTGCTGTCGGCGTTCGTCGAAATCGGTATCCAGATGGCCGAGATCGAGGCCCTCCACCAGTCAACGGATGCATCTTAGGGGCACTCGCCCACACGACCGGCACCCACAGAACTGGAGGACGCCCTCCGTCCCGCCTACTTGCAACCCCCTTGAGCCCATTTGGCGAGCGCCACCTTGAAGCGTGTCCCAAGCGGATGCTGCAAGCGCAGAACGGAGACATCGTTGGCGGCGAAATTCTTCGCCTGATCACACAGTCGGGTCTCGTTCCACTCATGGCAGCCGTCGCAGTGCTTGCCCTGCCATACCGAATTGTCGAGGCCCTCCACCGGACTGAAGCGTGGCTCGCCTTTTATGAGCTCCGCAATACTCTTCCCATCGATTTCGGGGTCGCCGAAATCGATCGGAACGTCGAAAAAGATCGGGTCGTCAGAGGCGAGTTTTGGGATTTTCTGACGGAGCACATTGAGTGCGAGTTGGGCGTCATTGGCGGAGCTCGACGGATTAGCAGTGGCATTGCGCGTATCCGAGTCGCCTTGCGGTCCGGGAACGCCCGCCTCACCGACGATCAGCGGTGCGTTGAGATCAACCTTGTGCAGGACGACCTCGGTGGTCAGCGAGACGTTGCTCCAGGGGCGCTGCTTGCTAGCGGTTGCCTTGAACACATCGGCGGTAACACGGTTCATCGCCTCAGTGATGGACACATTTGTCTCGCCAATGTGCGCAAGCAACGCCGAGGTGAACGGCGAATGTTTGCCGGATCCGTCGTAGGCGACCTGATTTGGACTGGTGGCGAACGCGACAAGCGTACCGGCACCGCCATTCTCGATCGAGATTTCCGCAAGGCCGCTTTTTGCTCCCCTGACGCCGGCGGTCTTTGCCAGCACCTCGGCTAGAGGATTGTCGCGACAGGCGTCGAGGAAAATAAGCCTTATGCTGGTCTCGCGAGACATCTGTCGCAGAACGAAATCGACAGGCACCGCCTCGAAGTCGAGCGAAGTCTCGTCCTCCAGGGCGGCATCGATCGGAAGAAGATAGTTGCTGCCTGAAACCTGCAAGCCATGGCCCGCATAGAAGAAAAGCGCGATGTCCGCCCCGCGCACCTGCTTTGCGAACTGCGCTATTGTCGTCTGGGTCTGCAACTTGGTCAGATCGAAGCCGGAAACGACTTCAAAACCAAGATCTTTCAGGCTTTCGGCGATGGCTTTGGCGTCGCGCACCGGATTGGCGAGTGCCGGGGCGTGCAGATATTGGGAGTTGCCAAGTACCAGCGCTGTACGGCGCTCGGCATCGGCTGCCGTCAAAGTGAAAAGCAGCGCAACTGCCGCGAGCCCGATTGCGCGCAGAAGGCTACTGCGACGGGCGATCAGATCGAAACCCACCGGGACAACAGATCCTTCCTCAGTTGACGAGCTTGGTGGCGGAAAACTCGATCCGCCGATTGAGCGCCTTGTTCTTCGGCGTGTCGTTGCCGGCGACTGGGCGTTCCTCGCCGTAGCCGGTCGCCGTAATCTGCGTGCGCGGAATGCCCGCTCCAACAATGGCGTCGGCCACTGCCTGGGCCCTGCGCTCCGATAAGCGCTTGTTCTCTGCAACCGGTCCATCGGCATCGGTGTGTCCGGAAACTTCGACCTTTAGGCCTGGGCATTTGCTGACGACACCGACGACCTCAGCGAGGAGCGGGCGGCTTTGGGCATCGAGCCGCGCGCTCGCGGGGCGAAAATAGATCGCCCCGGTACGGGACAGCACCGCAAACCTGTTGAGGCATTCCTCATCGTTGAAGTTGGTCTTCGTCGCATCGGTGGCGACGGGCCCGACCTCGGTGCTTGCCGCAACGGTCTGGGCGGGGGGCGGCTTGCTTCCGTCGGCCGTGAACACGAAATCGAACGACACCGATGCGGTAGGAACAATGTTGGTCACACTGGCCGCCTGTTGGAGTTTGTCGACATTGAGCAATAGACCGAAGTCTTCCACATGCACCGCGACAGGGGCCTCCGAGGCGACCGACACCATGGTGTCGCTGACCATGGTCACCACGACATTGGCCTCAAGATCCTTGTCGACCCCATGCAGGTTGAGACGGAATGGAAGAACCGCCTTCATACGTCGCTTGGTGGCGAGGTCGGCAAATGCCGCCGGATCCACTTTCGCTGTCAGTTCGGCGGTTGGAAACTTGTAGGTCTCAAAGAAGAGGAACCGCATCCGGACATTGCGCAGGTCGACCCCGGTATCGACTGAGTTGAGGTCAAAGGAGACCTTGGCGTCGCCGGTCGAAGTGAGGCTGCCGGAAATATTCCTGATCTTGTTGGTTTCGACGATCGTGTTCTTCTTGACCGACTGATAGGTGAGGACCGAAGCGGTCGGATCGAGCGCCCAGTTCGTCTGCGCGTTCGCCGTTCCCAGTCCGGGCAAAAACAACACGAACAACGAAACGATCAAGCCAAGCGTCTTCGCGGCGACTCTGCTTCTTGACCGTGCTTTGCGCCAGACTCCGAGAACTTCGAACATGGCTCCCCCTGCCTACGACAACAGAACCCCGTATCGACATCACGACCATGCGGTGTCTCCACAGAGCATAGAGCACTTGCTGCCAATTGGCGAGCATCCCGGTTGGTGTGCTTGGCCAGCCCGCGATCCCGGCATCGCGATACCGCACCTTGCCTGAGTGCGGGGGGATTTGAAGGTCCTGCTATTCCCATCCCAGACACGTCAGGAACTCAGCGCGGGCGCGGATGATCCGCGGATCGAGGAACCGCTAGAAAGCTATCTTAAGTCCGAGCTTGGCGCCAATAGTGGAGCTATCCGACGACGCCTTACCACGGACTTCGCCGTTGACGGTCGTCAACTCCGAGACTTTCAGGTTGAACCCCGCCGATAGCGCCACGGAAAAATCCGCATCGTCGAAGGCGATCGTCCTGGTACCGATCTCGGTCGTGTTCTTGTAACCGAAACGCTGCTGCAATTCGCCACGCGCATAGGGGCTGAACACCATACCGTTGCTCAGCGTGTAATCGCCATAAATGCCAGGCTCGAACTTGATGGCGCCAAATGAAAGCCGGCTCTTGCCGAACTGATTGCCACCGCTGTCAGTGTAGGGATCGCCGCGGAATGAAACACCAAGCAGGCCGCCACGCAGATCGAAACGGGTGCGTTCGCCCAGCGCGAAGATGTGGCCGACAGATCCCGTGACCGCGTAGCCCTCGGTGTCATAGCTGCCGGTGGTGTCAAGCACCCCGTTCATCACGTCGCTTCGGCCGAAGAAACCGGAGGCCGAGACCAGCGCGTAATTGTAGTCCTTGCGCAACAGTGCGTAGCCGCCGAACAGTCCGGCCTTGTTGTTACCTTCCCCTATGGCATCAAATCCCTGGAAGGCCCCGAGATTGACGTCAGTCGAGGCGTAGCCGGCGAATACACCGATGTTCAGGCCATACTCATTGTCGAACTGGAAATGCTTGGCGGCATTGAAGTCCAGGCTGATGGCGGCCGAAAAATCATTGGCATCGAAGCTCGGGCCCGGGCCATTCAAGCCGCCGCCACTGATGTTATAGCCGTCATGCTCGGTATGAGCGAACTGGCCGGAAGCAAAGACCCCGAAACTCGAAGAAACCGGTACCATTCCAGATCCGGATGCAGGCGAAAGGTGGAGGTCAGCATCTATCGCGTCGCGGTTTATGCCGTAGAGAGCGTCGAGTGCCACCTCGACCGCGCCCGCGTTGGTCGCGCTGGTCGGCGCCGCCGCAATGCCGAAACTGGCCGGCGTGGCACGCAGGAACAAGCCGCCATTCGGGCCGTTTACGATCTCATAGCTGAAAAGCGAACCGGGCGTGCCGGAAATACTTCCGAGACGGAAGGTGCCGGCAACCGGTCCGCTGGCCGAGACGATGATCGGGATATTGGTCACTTGGGCGAATTGGGGGGTGCCCAGCAGATTGACAATAATGGTGCTGGTGCCGGCGGCCGAAAACGCATTGGCAACGAGTTGATCCGACCGTAGCGTCTGTTGGTTGATGTCGAGGCTGATGGCGGCGCTGTTGAGGGCGAGGCCGCCGAGCGTCAACACGTCACCGGCGACACCGTCCATCATGTTGATCAGGGAATTTGTCGCGATGATCGAACCCGGCATAGTGACGTTGCCGTTGATGAACAGCGTTGAACCGTTACCGAGGTTGAGTTGGTTTATGCCCTGCGTGCCACCGCTGAAGCGAAGGGTCGAATGGTCGGCCGAAAAATTGTCGAAGCCGGCAAAGTTCTGGCTCTTGCCGCCGGCGGCAAGGTCGGTGCCGACGACTGTGCCGTTGGCGCCTGTACCGCTGAATAGCACCCCGTCGCTAAGGATGAGCGGCTCGACGGCGCCGATATGATCGATGGTTAGCGTGTTGGGTCCAAGGCCGGTAATGTCACCCTCGATCGTGCCACCCGACAAATGGACATGTTCGGCGTCGATGCCGCCCTTTATGTCGCCGCCGACGACCGAGACGCTGTCGAAGCCTAGGCCGCCGGTGATGTTGCCGCCTGTCGTGGCGCCTATGGTTCCGCCGTTGATGTTGACGGTGTCGTCGCCGTCATTGCCGAATATGCTGCCGCCAATGGTGGCGTTGCCAGCGACCACTATCGTGTCGTTTCCGGCAGCTCCGTCGAGGTCGAGGTCGACCGCGGCACTGCCGCTGACGCTGACCCGGTCATTGCCAGCCCCGGCATCCAGGGCATCAACTGTGCCCCCCGCAATGATGATGGTGTCATTGCCATCGCCCCCGGAGAGAACGCCGACGGTCGGCGCGCTGAAAAAAATTCCCTCCTCGGTAGTGAGGATGCCGATCGATAACAGGTCGTCACCTCTGCCGCCGGTCACATTGCCAACCTGTGTACCGTCGCCGAATATCACGGCGCTGTCGGCACCATCTCCAAGGTCAATGTCCTGAATACTGCCGGCCTGAATGACGACCAGGTCATCCCCGGCCCCGGTATTGAGATTGGCCGCGACGGTTGGGGCGTACGGAACCCCCAAGAAATCCCCATAGAACATCTCAAACCGGTCGTTGCCGCCGAGGAGTTCGATTGTACCGTCCGCCGGCTGTAAGGAGGTCGACCCTCCCGCAGGCAGGCCGCCTACACCGGGTGTTGTCGCCGCTTTATCGGTCAGGAGGCCGCCAAAAATTCTCACGACGTCGTCGCCATTGCCGTCGTAGTCGTTGACGATGACTTCCGACGAGTTCTCGAACCCGCTAAATCGGGTGGTGAATACGCCATCGACGTCCTGAAAATCCCCGGTCGTCGTGCAGTTCACGGTAACCGATGTCGCCTGGAAGGGAGTGCCGCCGCCGTTTGCAGTAGCGGAGCAGGCCGCCGCGCCAGAGACTTGGAACGTGGACGCCGCCGCTAAGGCGAGCAACGAGACTCCCGTCAATTGATAGGCCTCGCGCGACACTCTCATTCGACCCCACCTTACGAGAAATCGATACCGTCACAAATCAAGGCAATTAAATAGATCAACGATCCATCTCATGGGATCGTTGACTGCTTAACCGGCACTGTACGCGTCGCGTTGCTGGGCGGCAATGGTTTGGCGTTCGCTCTCAGGAGACTATAAGGCTATCTGTGGCGACAAGGACACTATCGTAAACTTAAATGAGCCTGTCAAAAGCAGTGGCCAAACTTCAAAGGCATCTTTAAAGATCAGAATAGGCCGCCGAAACAGTCAGATCTCCCGCATGTGCAATCTTGCGATGGTAGCTTGCCCATATTTCGCCACCACACTGCTCAACCCAGCGGTAGCAGAACGAGAAGTCGGTAGGGAGGTCCAGTTCCGGCGTCACAATCTTCGCAAACGGCGTCAGGAAATTCTCGAACTGAGCGGTGTACTTGCTCTTTCTGTAACGAGACCGGTCCACCGTCTCGGGTAACTTCTCGATTATGGCCGTCACGCAGTCGCGGGAGACCAGAAAGATGCCCGTGCCGCATGACGTTACCCGGACAAAGCCTTCTTGCTCTTGCCGAGGTTCGACGACGGTTCCGATGAACTCCAGGCTTTGCGCAAAGGCTTTGTCGAAGGGCAGTGTCGAGAGGGAGTGGAGTTTGCGCAGATCGATCCGGCGCCGCGGATACAGGGTGCCGACGACTTGCTTGTCCAGCGCCAGCATCGCCGCGATAAGATCAGGTGAAAAGCCCATGTCACTGTCGATCATCAGAATGTGGCTGCAATCCGGTTTATTGTAGTAGAAATTCGTGAGCAGATAGTTCCGCGAAAATGGAATATCCGTGTACTCGATTTCCGACAACGTGAAGGCGTAGTTGGACAGGCTCTTATGAGTTAAGACCGCGAACAAGCTGCGAACGAACACGCTTTTGTAGGCTGCTCCATAAACCGGCAGCGCAAGATTGATCTTGGTCGGCATCTTGTCCTCCACAGTCCAATGACTGATCGCATACAAATCCCTTTTCCCTATCTTTGACAGGATTCTTGGTATAAATTTTGGTGACCTTCGCCGGTATGAGGGCAGGCGCTCAGGCTGATTGTGGTTGCGTCGTGGTGCGTTGGGAAGTTGCTGGACCAAGATTGAGGCAGGCCGGAGCGAGCATGCTGATATGACCCACTGCAACAGACTTCTGTTTCGTGTCCCACTGTTTCTCATTTTTCTGCTTCTTGGCTCAGCTGGTGCTCGCGCCGCGGTCGAGCCGAGCGCGGCGCCGCAGCCACGCAACCGGCTAGCGATCGTCATCGGGAATTCGAACTATCAAAGCAGCCGACTTGAGCATCTCCCCAATGCCGCAAATGATGCCGCAAAGCTCTCAGAGAGCTTGAAGCGGCTAAATTTTGAGGTCCTGACGGGCACCGATCTTTCGACCCAAGATTTTTCCAGAATCTTTCGAGAAGCTGATGCAAGGCTGCCTACCGTCAGCGCAGTTTTGATTATCTACGCCGGTCATGGCGTGCAGTTGAACGGCGAAAACTACCTGCTCCCGGTCGATACGCCCGATCCTGAAAGCCTGGAAAAACTCACCGCCACGGCCATCAAGCTGAATGATGTGATCGCGCGGTTCGCGCGCCGCGACCGCCAGACGTTCATATTCCTGGACGCGTGCCGCAACAATCCGCTCGGTGCCGGTGCCGGCAATGGTCTGGCGCAAGTTGAAGTCGGTGAAAACACGTTCGTTGCCTTTGCCACCCAGCCAGGCAATGTCACGGCCGATGGCGGCGGCGAAAACAGCCCGTTCACCATTGCGCTGCTGAAGAATCTCGAGATCCCCGGGCTCAGCATTTCGGATATGATGATCCGCGTCCGCAACGAAACCGAAGCGTTGACGGTTGGCCGTCAAGTGCCGTGGGATCAATCGAACCTGCGTGAGCAGTTCTATTTCACGGAGCAACAGGTACTCGATCCGGGACAGTTGAGCGCAAGCCTTTCACGCATCCTTGCGGACCCCGCGGCAAAGAAGAGATTGCAAGTCGAGCTTGCCTCCAATGACCTGCAGACCGCCGTGCTAATCGTCGGACAGACGTTGCGGTCGGTCGAGATTCCGGCACCGTCCGCCAGTTCACCGGAGCCGGTTGGCACACAGGTCGCCAATCTGTCTCCGACCGAAAGGGTTGAGGACGCTCGCCAAAGCGTCGTCTCCGGTCTCGAAACGCTCATTGTCGGCGCATCCATGGGCGAGGCGGACAAAGACAAGACAGCCGATCTTGCGCGCAACGTTCAGACCGAACTTCGTCGCTTGGGTTGCTACCGGATGCAGATTGATGGAGATTGGGGCACGGGTTCAATCCGTGCTCTCACCGACTACTACAAGAATACCAAGCAAGTCGCGGCGACGACGGAGCCGAGCGTCGGACTGCTGGGCGATCTCTTTTTGCGCTCAGGCAGAATCTGCAAGCAGCCGGTCATCGTGAAGGCCAAGCCGGCTAAGATAGCGTCGGACGCCGCCCCTTCACGAAACGGCTCCGTACGGACGACTGCGAAACGCTCGCAGGCCGCCCCGAGACGTCCCGCGCCTCCCCCACCGGACATCAGTGGCGGCATAGGCATTGGTGGTGTGTTTTAGGTTGGACCACGTCGCGTCAGTCCATCGCGGCGCAGCTTGCGTTGACGGCGGCAGAGGTGCGCTGAAGTTTCCGGCGCTACGTCTGCTGCGCGTATGGACGATAGCGAGCCGGTCAACAATGGGCCGCGCTCGAGTTCCAGATCAGGTGCTGCAGCCCAATAAGATGCGCGATCCTAGGATATGCTGGCGTAATTGTTCATTCATATTCGGTGGCTCAGTACAAGGTAGATAGCGGGGACTAACATCAACCAGCCCCCCATTCCCAACACCACCAAAATCGCCACGCGCTCGGTTCGCCTGACAAGGTCGGCAATGTTTTCCTCGTTCGTCAAAGAAGCAGCGTCCAGTAGCGCAGGCGCATGATCATCGTTGTCATTTGCCGGTTGGTTTGCGTTGCCACTCTCATTGGTTCTCTGGATCGATGTCATTGTCTTTTGCTCACCAAACATACTGGAAATAGAGGGCCCGCCAGCCACCGAAGCGGCTTGCGGGCCCTATCAGCACAGGAAGGGACGTAGCTGTGCCGATCCACGACATGTCAGCCAAGGAATATGCCGATCACCAAAAATGTGACGGCTGCGGCGAAAGTTGGCGCGAGCAACCAACGCGCTTGGCCAATGCTTTTATCCATCTGCTTTCTCCGAGTCTGGAGAAGCAACTAGCCTAGCCCTAAGCCGTTCCGCCTAGTCTCAAGAGATAAGACCATTGCGTTTTGTGATCGGCCTTTGGTCTGGTCAGGATTCCGACTGAAGCCTGATCGAGGAACGTTCGGCCTGCCGACGTGTTCAGTTGCCTGGCGCACAGAAGACTTGTGCTGTCGCCGGAACAACAGGAGAAAAACCATGAGGATCCACCTTACCAGCACCGCTGCCGCGCTATTGCTTTTGGCCGGCGTCGGCGCAGTTGCGGCACAGGATGTTGTCATCACACCGGAACAGGACACCGTCGTGCGCAAATACGTGAAGAAGCAACCGCTGGCTTCCGTGAACCTTCTCGGACTTGAGCTGAATGTCGGCACGGCTCTGCCGGACACGGTCGAGCTCCATGAGGTCCCCAATGTCAAATACCGGTATGTGGTGATCGACAACCGCACGGTTTTGGTGGACCCGGGCACCCGCAAGATCGTCAAAGTCTACGACTGAGACCTAGAACGAACCCGACCTCCGCCATAGCTGGCGGCGGGTTGGGTATGTCAAATCGCCATTCGGACAGTTGAGATAAACTCCTGAAGTCGAGACGTCGCAACCCCCTCGTGGCGCGCCTGGTGGATCTCTAGAACACGCGCTCAACTCGACTTGGCACAAGGTACTTACTTCCTGGTGATCCAATCCAGCAAGCCAACTTCGACCTGATCGCACCCGGCGTATTCGAGTACCAGGGTCTTAGCCAGATCGCGCCATCGACATTTGGGCGCGTATGTTCCCAACACCAAATCTTTGAACACTGCCCGGAGAACATCGGCATCGAACGCTGAGATAGCGAAGGGAACCGGGTCTGCATCCTCCCAAGCTCGGGAGGTGTCATCGCCATGGCTTTGGCGCAGGCGTTTCAGAAGCTCGCGTGATGTCGCGAGCACGCGTCGGGAGTGATCAATATCGCGCGGAAATGCGGCGCGACGTGGCAGGAAGGTGGCTTCAATAGCCGCCCGCGCAATGTCTGTATGGGTATCGAGCATCGCTGCCTCCCTTAAGCAGTTATCGGGGCTGCACCTTCTTAGGTGCTGAGCTGCGAATCTCAGTCATCAGCCCTTGCTCTCGGAGCCGAGCTGTCTTCGCATCCCGTGCCGCCCGCTCGACCTCGATCGACTCGCGCGCAACATCCGAGGTGCGCTCTTTTCTCTCGTGCCTTTTTTGTCGGTGAACCGTTGCCTTCTCCGCATCGTCGCCCCGATCTGACGGTCCCGCGGTGTTGTCGCACAGAACGATTGTGGCCAGATGCGGGCGACCTGGGAGGTGTTTCACCTGCCGAGCCAGCAGCCGCTGCCGCTCGGGCTGCGACTGTTTTGCGAACCGTCTAAAAGGTTGGACATCATGGCCAAGCCAATCATCCACTTTGAAATAATAGGGCGTGATCCTGCGAACCTGCGCCGCTTTACGCGGAACTCTTCGGATGGGAATTCGAGATCGGCGGATCGGTCTCGCCGCTTGTTCCCGACGCAACTATGGCTTCCTTGCCCCGCCTCCGGGGCTCAATCGGTAGCAGGGGCGTTGGAGGCGGGAGAAATTTTGATCCGGATGTAGTCCCGCTTCTCGGACGTGGTGCGCTTTTCAGAGCCCCCTTTAGAAACTCAATTTCCAAGGC
The DNA here is from genome assembly GCF_006443035.1 of Mesorhizobium sp. B1-1-6. Taxonomy (NCBI): domain Bacteria; kingdom Pseudomonadati; phylum Pseudomonadota; class Alphaproteobacteria; order Hyphomicrobiales; family Phyllobacteriaceae; genus Mesorhizobium; species Mesorhizobium sp. B1-1-6. The sequence continues at coordinate 138,115 of NZ_VFWR01000005.1, forward strand.
TTGCCGGCCTACCAGCCGCTCCAGCGCTGCGATCCGCGCCTCATAGGTCTGCATCGTGTCGGCCGCCGCCACGTCTTCGTCGAAGGAGCCGGCCTCGTATTTCTGAACCCAGATGCGGATCAGGTTACGCGGCAGTTCGTGCCGCTTGGCGAGACCATGCAGCGTCTCGCCGGACAGGAACTCCTGCACTACCTGACGTTTGAACTCGATGCTGTGCGTGCGATAAGCCACCATGGGCTTCCATCCTTCGAAAGCCCGGCTTCCAAGTCAATTCTGCTTGTTCATCCTGTCCGGTCCGAGGGGCGCACTCCACACATGGGTCTCATTTAGCCGGTATTTGCATCGTCATGACGCAGAGAAGCTCGAACAGGAGGGTGGCACCGGTTAGCGCGGTGACGCCCGAAGGATCGAGCGGCGGCGAGACTTCGACCAGATCGGCGCCGATGATGTCGACGCCGGCCAGCGCTCGGATCATCTTCTGGGCCTCGCGCGTCGTTATGCCGCCGATCTCCGGGGTGCCGGTGCCGGGGGCAAAAGACGGATCGAGCGCGTCGATGTCGAACGAGACGTAGGTCGGCGCGTCGCCGACGATCGAGCGCGCCTCGGCCATCACCGTGCCCACGCCGCGCTCCATGAATTCCTCGATGAAGATGATCCGGATGCCGGCCTCGCGGGCGAAATCGTAGTTTTCCACATCGGAGATCGCTCCTCGGATGCCGATCTGGACCATGCGCTTGGGATCGAGCAGGCCTTCCTCGACGGCACGGCGGAACGGGGTGCCGTGATTATAGCGGTTGCCGAAGAACTCGTCATAGGTATCGGAATGGGCATCGAAGTGAATGAGGCCGGCCGGTTCCTTGGCGATGCCGCGCAGGATGGGCAGCGTGATCAGATGATCGCCGCCGACGACTAGAGACCGGGCGCCGGAGTGGTGGACGTTTTCGAAGAAGGCGCTGATCGTGTCCAGCGAGCCGGGCAGGTCGAGCGGGTTTACAATCACGTCGCCGCAGTCGCCGGCACGCACCTGTTCGAAAGGCGAGACGCCCGTCACATGGTGGACGCGCCGCACCAGGCTGGATTGGTTGCGGATTTCGCGCGGTCCATGGCGCGCGCCCGGCCGGTTGGTGGTGCCGCCGTCGAAGGGGACGCCGATCAGCGCGATGTCGACCTGCTCGGGGGTAGCCATGGGCAGGCGCATGAAGGTTGAAGGGCCGGCAAAACGCGGAACGCTGCCGGAATCGAGTGGCTGGAAATTTGTAATGCTCATGGTCTTGTGTCCTGTTGGCGCATCGGGTCGCTTGACCGCGAGGCGCACTCCGAAGGTGGTGCTATTTCTGTTGGAAGTCGGACCTGTGGGCGTCGCGCCAGGCGTTCTGCTTGCCGGCGCGCTTGGCCGCGAGGCAGAACAGGGCCTCGGCCAGCAGCCGGCCGGCCAGGATGCTGGTGGTGCCGCTGGAAGCATCGAAATCCGGCGATACCTCCACGAGGTCGAACCCAGCAAAGCCGTCGCGGGCCACTATCCTTACGCCGCGAATGATCTCGCGCGAGGTAAGGCCGCCTGGTTCGGGGCTGTTGGTTGCCGGGGCAAAGGCTGGATCGACGCCGTCGATGTCGAGGCTGATATAGAGGCGCGCGCCGTCGGCACTGGCGATGGCGCGTGCGCGTTCGGCAACCGTTTCGATGCCGAGGCGCTCGACTTCCTCCATGGAAAACACGGTGATGCCGAGCTTGCGGTAGAGCGGGGTCCATTCGAGCAGGTTGCGGGGGCCGCGCGCGCCGATGACAACGATGCGGCGAGGGGCCACCTTGTCGAGTTCGGCAATGCGCAGCAGGGGCGAGGCGCGGGTGAGGCGGTCGCCGCCGAAGGATTCGCTGAGATCGAGATGGGTGTCGAAGACGATGAGCCCGACCGGGGTGTCGCCGGCATCGGAGACCGCGCGTACCGCCGGATAGCTGATGCCGTGATCGCCGCCGATGGTCAGCGGCACCGCCCCGTTGACCAGCACCGCGGCAAGCCGCGCTTCGAGGCGGGCGTAGCTGGCGGCATTGTCGCCCGGCACTACATCGATGTCGCCGGCATCGGCGACGGTGATATGGGCCAGCATGTCGAGGTCCCAGTCGAAGCTGTAGCTGCCATAAAGAAGCGAGTATTTGCGGATTTCCTGCGGGGCGCGGCGGGTCGCGCCGCCGCGAAAGGTGGCGATGCCGTCATAGGGCATGCCCACCACCACAGCGTCGGCGGAAAGACCTGCCAGATCGCGCACATAGGGAAATGCCATGAAGGGTGGCACGTCGCCATACATGCGGGGAACACCTGCCGGGCTCAAACCTTCGCTCATGGTACGGTCCTCCGTCTTGTCGTGTCGATTGTGCCGCTGCCCTACTGGCCGGCGGTGGGCTCGCTCTGGAACAGCATGTTGCGCTGTCTCCAAGTGTCGAGGAATTCACGCAAGCGCGGGCTTTGCGGATCGTTGAAGAGTTTGGCGGGCGGGCCCTGCTCGATCACCTTGCCGCGGTCCATGAAGACGACACGGTCGGCGACCTGGGCGGCAAAGCCCATCTCGTGCGTCACCACCACCATGGTGATGCCCTCGACGGCCAGTTGCTTCATGGTGTCGAGAACCTCGCCGACGAGCTGGGGATCGAGTGCGGAGGTCGGTTCGTCGAACAGGATCACATGCGGCTCCATCGCGACCGCCCGGGCGATGCCGACGCGCTGCTGCTGGCCGCCGGAAAGCTGCGAGGGGTAGCGCTCGGCGAAATCCGCGAGGCCGACCTTGGCCAGCGCACGGCGCCCGCTTTCCTTCGCCTTGGCGGCGGGAGCGCGCTTGGAAAGACGCAATCCCAGCGTCACGTTATCCAGCACTGTCATATGCGGCCATAGGTTGAAGTGCTGGAACACCATGCCGACGTTGCGGCGCACGGAATCGATGTTCTGGTCGCTTTCTCGTACCAGTCCTTCGGCACCGCGCTTGTAGCCGAGCAACCGGCCCTCGATCTCGATCTCGCCGCTCGTATATTCCTCGAGGAAGCTCGCGCAACGCAGCAACGTGCTCTTGCCCGACCCCGAGGGTCCGATGATGCAGACGACCTCGGAGAGGTTGATGTCGAGCGAGATCCCGGACAGGGCCGCGAATGTGCCGAAATCCTTGGTCAGATTCCGGATCTTGATGACGGGCTCGGTGGTTTCAGTGGCCATCGTTTATTCCCAAATTGGTGGTTGAGCGGCCTAGAACCGCACCCGGCGCTCAACATATTTGCCGAGCTGCGCGACTGCCTCGACCAGCAGCCAGTACAGTAGGGCGGCGGCGAGATAAGGTTCGATGACCGCGTAGGTCTCGTTGACGAATTGCGTCGTGTTCTTGGTCAGCTCGGCAACGGTGATGATGGACAGCACCGCGGATTCCTTGATGAGGATGATGATCTGGTTGACCATCGGTGGCGTGATCATGACCAGCATCTGCGGCAGCTTGATATGGCGGATGATCTGCGTGCCTGAGAGCCCGGCCATGCGCGCCGCCTCGATCTGGCCTTTGGAGATCGACTGGAAACCGGAGCGGAAGATTTCGGCGAAATAGGCGGCACCATAGAAGCCGAGGCCGAAAACACCCACCGCTTCGGCACTCAGCCGGAGGCCTATGCTCGGGCCGCCATAATAGAGCACGAACAGCAGGATCAGGATCGGCAGGCCGCGCATGATCTCGATATAGGCACGAACGGCCCAGCGCAGTGGCGTGAACGGCGTGCTCTCGAGGCAGGCGAGCAACAGGCCGATCGCCAGTCCGAGGGCTGTGGCAAGTGCGCAGATCCAGGCCGTCGTCGCCAGGCCGGCCAGCATCAGCGGTCCGTATTGCACCCATAGGTCGAAGAATTGCGCCATGGCTCAGGCCCTCTGCGCCAGCCGTTGCTCGGCCATGCGGCCGATCAGCGACAGAAGGAAATTGATGACGATATAGATGACGGCGGCGGTGATGTAGATTTCGAACGGGCGATAGGTGGTCGCGACGATCTGCTGGCTTACCCGCATCAGTTCCGTCACCGCGATGACGGAGACCAGCGATGAGTTTTTCAGGATGCTGATGGTCTCATTGACCAGCGACGGGATGACGAGGCGCAATATCTGGGGCACGAGTATATGCTGGCGCCCCGCCCATTTGCGTATGCCTACCATGCGCGCCGCCTCCAGTTGCCCTGGTGGAATGGCCAAAAGTCCGCCGCGAAATATCTCGGCCTGGAAGGCGATCGTGTTCAGGGTCAGCGCGAGGATGGCCGCGAGGATGGGCGCTACATTGATGCCGATGAGCGGCAGCAGATAATAGATAATCAGCAACTGCACGAGGATGGGCGTGCCGCGCCACACGCTTTGATAGATGCGCGAAAAGTAGCGCAGCCACGTCTTCTTCGAGGTGACGCCGAAGCACAGGACGAGGCCGAGCGGCATGCCGAGGATGATGGCGACGCCCGACACCAGGATGGTCATGCCCGCGCCCCAGAGCATGATGGGCAGGTTGTTCTGGATGAGGGCGAACATTGCCAAGTCGTCAGACCTTATGGACTTGAGGCCAGGCTTGCAGCCTGTGCGTTGTTAGGCAGGCGAGGCTGGAAAGCCTCACCTTTATCCGGGCGTTGGATGCCGACTCGTCAGCTCTTGGGTTCGGGCAGAGCGTCCGTCGGCAGTTTCATGGTGAAGCCGAACCACTTTTCCTGAAGTTTGGCCATGGTTCCATCGGCGGCGAGCTTGCGGAACTGGTCATCGATGAAGTCGGCAAGCGCCTTGCTGTCGTCGTCCTTGCGGAAGGCCCAGCTGAAATAGGTCGGGTCCCCGAACGTTGTGCGGATGGTTTCGAAGACGTCGCCGCGCTGCGTCTGCAGGTAGAGCAGATTGGGCAGGGAATTCACGACGGCATCCGTGCGCCCGGCAGCGAGATCGGCATAGGCTTCATTGAAGTCGACATAGGTCTGGATGTTGGCGATCGGCGCTAGGCCTTTTGCCTTTAAATCCTCGGAAAAGGCCTCGGTGCCCTTGAGCTGTGCCGAGCCGGCCTGCGTGCCGACATTTTTGCCGCTCAGGTCTTCGGGCGTGTTCAAGGCGGTGTCGCCTTTGCGCTTGACGTAGGAGAACGACGCGTCGGCGATTGGCAGAGACAGCCTGTAGGTATCATAGCGCTGTTTGTTAACGGTGACGGACGTTATGATGGCATCGAACTTCTCCGTCTGCAAACCGGGCAGCAAGCCCTGGAACGGCAGGTCGAGCCGGTTCACCTTCACGTCCGGCAGCGCCTTCATGACTTCTTCGAAGAGGTCAACTCCGTAGCCTACGATCTTGCCGTTTTCGACATATTCGAACGGCGGGTAGCGGGCCTCGGACGCGATGGTGATTTCCCCCTTTGCCTTGATCCGATCCAGAAGATCGGAGGCGGTGGCAAAGCTCGCCACGGCGAGCGAGAGCGACGCGGCCAACAGCGTCGAAGTGCACAGTTTCAAAGCGGATCGCATAACTTCCTCCAGTTTCGTATGTTCCCGTTTATTATGGATTATTTGGAGTCCGAGGCTTCTGTACGCGCTCAGGAATCTCGCATACGTGACGAGCCTTAAACCTCCAGGTCGTCAGCCGGCTGCAATGCCGGCCCGATTGTTTGCTTCCCCAGTGGCATGACGGCACGGCACCATCTGGTAGGGCAGCATGGCAGGATTGAATCTTTGATAAACATGGAAGGAATAGACTATACATCGAAGTTGGCGATGTAAGGCTGATACCCGACACCGTCTGAGAGACTCAGGGAGGAGTGTCAGAATGCGTCTGTCGGTTGCCGACATTCGTGCGCTCAGGGTTTTCCGCTCGGTGGTCGAGCATGGCGGATTTACCGGAGCGCAGCTTGCTTTGGCGATGAGCCAGTCGACGATCAGTTTCCAAATCAATGCGTTGGAGGAACGGCTGGGGTTTTCGCTGTGCCAACGCGGCAGGCGCGGCTTCGAACTGACCGATAGGGGCACCGCGGTCTATGAATATTCCCATTCGCTGACTTCAGCGCTGTCGGCGTTCGAGATGCAGCTGGGCGAACTGCGCTCCAAGGCGACGGGTGTGCTGCGCGTCGGGATCGTCGATGCCACCGTTACCGATTCAGCCCTGGGCCTCGATGACGTCATTCATCAGTTCATCAAGAAAGCCAGCGAAGTCGATCTGCGCATCACCATCGGCTCGCCTGAACAGCTTATCGCGGAAACCGCCAAGGGCGGGATCGACTTCGCGATCTCCCCCCGCATCAAATTGCTGCCCGGCTATTCGCAGACCGAGTTCCATTATGAAATCAACTCGCTCTACTGCAGCGAGCGCCACCCGCTGTTTTCCCGCAAGCTGGTGACAAAGGCTGATGTGGAAGCATCGCAGATGGTGGTGCGCCCTTATGCCAACAAGTCGGAATTGCAGCATTTCCCCAACGCGCATGTCGGCGCCTATGCTTCGAATATCGAGGCGCAGGCGATGTATATCCTGAGCGGCCACTTCGTCGGCTATCTGCCGGATCACATGACCGTCACGTTTAGACAGAACAACCGGCTTAAGGCGCTGCTTATTCCCGAGGCGCAGATCCGCTCGCCCTTCGTCATCATCGCGCCAAAGCACAAGAAAGCGTCGCTGTCGCAGCGGATTTTTTTTCAGGAACTGCGCAAAAGGGTGGGGAGCGCCGAAAAATCCGCCGGAAAAGGGGAAGCCGCCGACGCAAAAAACACGATGCCCAAGGTACGCGGCATGTAAAAACTCCTTTATGCATTGATCCCGAAAAGCGGGAGCCGCTTTTCGGGATCAATGGTTTGAATGCTGGGCTGCGCTTTGAAGGCGCGGCGCCTTGGCGTCGATCCGATAATGCGCTTCGGTTGGAACGCAGCCTTGACCGTTTACCGGAATGAGGTCCTGGGGGCAGGCTGAGAACGCGACGATCAAATCCATTTCCGCGCACATCGACACATAGGAGCCCGGTCCCGCCACCGGTGCCTCGAAGGTGACCGAACCGTCTTCGCCGACGGGAATGTTCATGAACAGGTTGAGCGGCGAAGGGGTTTCGGGTGGCGTCAGCCCGACCGCGCCGAGGGCCGTCGCCAGATTGTCGGTGCAGTTGTCGTGGTGCCCGACATGGCCCAACTGCTGGTAGCGATAGCGGTCGCAGGCGGCGATCAGCGTATCGTGCACGCCACCCGACGTGTCCTGTATCAGGGTCAGCATCGGACGCCGCCTGTTGCTGCACAGCGTGTCGCCGTTCTTCGGGTTCACCTTGAGCATGGCTCCACGACTGTGCTCCATCGACATGAATTCCGCGATATCGTCGGCGCAGAAGGCCCAGGTGTCCACCACCTGGGTGCCGTGGGTGTTGATGACGGTGATCACCTGGCCTTGGGCAACGCGCGTCGCCACGCCCTGGCGGGCAGGAATGACGTGAACCTGACCGTTACTTGCGTTTGTTGGCATCGTTGAATTCCTTTCGTTCAGCGTCCGCGCGCTTCGTGTTCGACGAAGATATAGCCGAGAAAGTTCAGGAGTACCTGTGCTGCGAGAAAGCCGGTGATGCCCGAAGGGTCGTAGGCCGGGGCCACCTCGACGAGGTCGATGCCGACGACGTCGCCGCGCTTCACAAGGCCCCGGAGCATTTCCATTACTTCATAATACAGGAAGCCGCCATGGCTAGGCGTGCCAGTGCCCGGCGCAATCGACGGATCGAAACCGTCGATGTCGATCGTCACATAGTAGCGTACGCCTTCCGGAATGGTCGCCAGAACACCTTCGACCCCGAGCTTGCGCGCCTGGCGGACGGAAAGGATCGTCGAGCCGCGTTGGCGCGCATCCTCGTAACCGTCGCGGGCGGTCGAAGAGACGTTGCGGATGCCGATCTGGCTGAGACCGCTGACATGCGACTGTTCGGCCGCGCGGCGCATCGGATTGCCGTGTCCTTCGCGCACGCCATGACGCACGTCGACAAAGTCGAGATGCGCATCGATCTGCACGATGTGAATGGGGCCATGTTCGCTGAACGCCCTGACGCAGGGAATGTTGATGGCATGGTCGCCGCCCAGAACGACGGGCAGCGCTCCGCGTTCAAGAATCTTGCGGACCGCCATTTCCGTATTCGCGTGGCTGGCCATGGTATCGGTATGCACGATATCCGCGTCGCCTATATCGACGATCCGTACCTTGTCGAGCGGCAGATAGATCTGGTCGTCCTCATGGTCGTAAGCGCCGGCATGACCGAAGGAAAACAGCGTCGAGGCCTCGCGGATGGCGCGCGGGCCGAAACGTGCACCGGAGCGGTACTGGGTCCCCATGTCGAAGGGCACACCCAGCACGGCGACATCCGCATCGATCTTGTCCCAATCAAGGCAGATCGGCCGTTTACCGAAGGTGCTAAGCCCAACGAAGGGGAGATCGAGCCGCCCGCCCTCATACCCGTGTCCAGACATCGAGACTCTCCCTTTCGAATAAACCTCACGCCATCCGGCGGCGACCTTCGATATGAGCCGAAGCGCTTAAGCTGGAGTGAAGCACGACAGGCCTGCGGTCTGTCTGCCTCGTGGCTAGCATGGTCCCGCCACTCCTATCCATCACGAGTATCGGGCGTTCATATCGATTTATTCGGAAGTTGGCCCTATTAGCGTTAGAACACGAGCAGCCTGAAATCGATGGAAAGGAAGACTCCCGCTCCGCCGGTGAGCGCTGTCGTTCGAGCTTGCTGTGCCCGAGCAGCACCTGGATGACGCTGATGTCGACATCCTGCTCAAGCAGGTGAGTGGCGAAGCTGTGCCGGAGAGCATGCGGGCTGAGAACGTTCTCACCGCTCACAAACAATATCGTGTTGTCGACCGAGATTTGACGGCCGCGTCTCGCTATTGACGCACAGCTGAAGCAGGCCTACTGGTACATATACCGGACCACTAGACCTCTTCGGATGTAAGGACGGATGGACCTACGAGCGATTCTGACCGACGACGGGAGTGCGCTTGGCGGCGTGCCGAAGCATTCGATGAAGGACTTCGTCGTCCAGAAGATCGCGACATTCATTGCGACCGGCATTCTTGACGTGGGGGACCCGTTGCCAAGCGAGCGTGAACTTGCGGGCGCTTTGTCGGTAAGCCGCGAGACGGTGCGCGGCGCGATCCTGATCCTTTCCACAAAGGGCATCCTTTCCGTCGCCCAGGGCACGCGGACAGTGGTGGCCTCGACGGAAGTCGGGGAACTCGCGGTTCAATCGGCCCGCTATCGCGACATTTCCAGATACAGTCTTGACGACGTGCATGAGGCGCGGTTGCTGATCGAAGATCAGGTGGCGCGGGCCGCGGCCGTCCGGGTTGAAGCCGCGACGCTCGAGACCCTGCAAAAGTCGATCGAGGCGCAGGAAGCGGCGATCGACGATCCCGTTCGCTTCCTCATTTGCGATCGCGAATTTCACACGGCCATCTATCGGGCGGGCGGCAATGCCGCGCTGGCGGATATCGCCGCCGATCTCTATTCCTACCTTCTCGACCATCGGCGGCGAGCAGTCGCCCAGCCTTCAAGCATCGCAACGAGCATCGCCGATCACCGTGCCATTCTTGCGGGACTTGAGGCGCGCGATTCCGAGGCGGCCGCAAGGGCCTTCGCGGTCCACGAAACACGCATCTACACCACGACCAAGCAGCTTTTAACGCAATCCGCTCGAAAGGGATAAGAATAGGGGCGGATTGCCGGGCAACCATGCAGCACAACAGGAGGAGTTCCCATGCTGACAAGACGCCTTTTTGCCACCGCAGCCCTCGCGGGCGTTGTCGCGCTGACCGGCATTGCCGGGACGGCGACCGCCGCTCTCGCCGAATCCAAGGAGTTGGTCTATCTGACTCCAGGCCTTGATCTTGCCTTCTGGCGATACCTCTCCAAGGGCATCGAGAATGTCGCAACCAAGGGAGGCTACACCTATCAGGCGCTGGATTCGGGCAACAATGCCCAGACCCAGCTTAAAAATGCCAAGGACGCGATCGCCCGCGGCGTCGCCGGGATCATCATCTCTCCGACAGACAGCTCGACCGCGCCGGCCGTGCTCGATCTCGCCAAGCAGGCAAACATTCCCGTGGTCATCGCCGACATCGGCACGGACAGCGGCGACTATGTGTCCTTCATCATCTCTGACAATTATCAGGGCGCGAACGGCGTCGGCAAAGCGCTGGCCGAGGCAATGAAGGCCGCCGGCAAGCAGGACGGCAGCGTGGGCATTGTCGGCATCAGCCAGGCCCGCCTCAACGGCCAGGCCCGCACCAAGGGCTTCAAGGACGCGATGACAGAGGCTGGCATCACCAAGGAAGCCGGGCTGCAGCAGATGCAGACCTACACCGCGGACGAAACCTTCAAGTTCACGCAGGATATGACGACCGCGAATCCGGACATGAAGGGCCTCTTCGTCCAGACCGACGGCCCGACGCTGGGCGCCTTGCAGGCAATCAAGGCGGCCCGCCTCACCGGCGACGTGCTGGTTGCCGGATTCGACGGCGTGCCGGAATTCGTGCCGTTGCTGCAGTCGGGCGAACTGGTCGTTTCGGGCATGCAGCAGCCATATCTGATGGGGCAGGAATCGGGACGCGCGATGGTCGACCATCTCGGCGGCAAGACTCCCGAAAAGAAAATCCTCGTGCCGATCAAGATCGTGACCAGCAAGAACATCGAGCAGGAGCTTCCAACCATCAAGGAAACGGTCTTCGCCAACGAGATGTAATCGGGGCCTGGCCGACATAGGCCGTCCGGGGGCACCCTCCCCCGGACGCTTTATTCGTACCACTTGGAGTGTGTCCTCGGATGGTAGACAGCAGCAAGATTCCCGAGCCGCTTCTCGTGGCTCGTGGCGTCACCCGCCTGTTTGGGAACGCCTACGCGCTCAGCAACGCGTCGATAGCGCTCTGCCGGTACGAGATCTGCGGATTGCTGGGCGCGAACGGCGCGGGAAAATCGACGCTGTCACGGATCGTTTGCGGACACCTGCCGCCTTCGTCGGGCGAGATACTCTTCAAGGGTGCTCCCTTGACCGTCGGATCCGCGCGCGACGCGCTGCGTTCCGGCATTGCCCTCGTGGCACAGGAAACCAGCCTGGCGCCCGACATGAGCGTGCTGGAGAATATCTTCCTGCCCAGCTACGCGATGCCGGGCCGTCTGTCTTTCAGCCAGTTGCGACACAGGGCGCAGACCATCCTGTCGGAACTTGGCCACGACCACGTACTGCCACTCGACATCGAGGTGCGCCGGCTCTCGGCAGCGCAACGCCAACTCGTCGAAATAGCCAAGGCGCTGGCCCTCAACGCCGATCTTGTCATCTTCGACGAGCCGACGGCCTCCCTCTCGCCGATCGAGGTTGACCGGCTGTTCGAGATCATGGGGCGGCTGAAAAACAGCGGGAAGGCACTCGCCTTCGTGTCGCATCGGCTCGAGGAGGTCTTCGCAGTCACCGATCGCGTCACAATCCTGCGCGAGGGCAAGACCGTGGCCGAAAGCGTGCCCACGGCGGGGCTCACGCAGGCCGACGTCATCCGCCACATGGTGGGACGCGACATCGGAAATGTGTATCGAAAGGCCGTCTCGCGAGTGACCACTAACGAGCAGCCGGTGGCTCTGGAGGTAATTGGGCTCAAAGCCCCGCCTTTCGTGCGTGACGTCTCGTTCACGGTGCGCAGGGGTGAAATTCTCGGCCTCGGCGGGCTTGTCGGAGCTGGACGCTCGGAGAGCGCCGAAGCGATATTCGGACTGCGCCACCGCAGCCGCGGGCGCGTCCTTGTCCGCGGCAAGGAGATTGCCCCCAACAGCCCTATCGCGGCAATCCGCGCCGGTCTCGGAATGGTCGCCGAGGACCGGCGGGCCCAGAACATCGTGCCCGACATGACGGTCGGCGAAAATCTCTTCCTCGCCCAGATGGGCAAGCACAGGGGTTTCGGGCGAGGCCATTCGGCGCGCCGCAAGCAGGCCAGCGAGCTGATTTCGCGTCTCGACCTTCCGACCGACCGCATGGATGCAAACCTTCTGCACTTCTCCGGCGGCATGCAGCAGAAGATCATTATCGCGCGCTGGCTGCTGATCGAGCCCGAAGTGCTCATCCTCGACGAGCCTACGAAAGGCGTCGACATAGGGACACGCCAGGCAATCTACGAACTGCTGCGCGAGGTGGCCGAAAGGGGGATAGCCGTAGTCGTGATCTCCTCGGATTTCCAGGAATTACTGGGGATCTGCGAGCGGGTCGTCGTGGTGAGTGACGGCTATACCATCGCCGACCTGCCCGCCTCGCGACTGAGCGAAGAGAGCCTGACGCTGCTCGCCGCGCCCCGAAGCTCAGCCGAGCGCAACACGGCATTCCTGCGCGATCTTGTCGCCGGCCATGGCGGCACGGCATTTTGGGGATTGATCGACGACGACCGGTTCGTCTGCCTCGCCCTCGCCGAGGGTACGCCGGGTGCAACGATGGGACTCGCGGCCGGGCATGTCTATCTTGCGCAGGAGACGGCAATCCCCCTCGCGCTTGGAAGGCGTCAACCCGGCATCGTGACCGAGAATGACGGCCGCTCTACCTTGCTTGCACCACTGTCCAATCGCCGAGGGCACGATCTGGGATGGATCGGGCTCAGCCTGCCGGCCGGCTCCAGGCTGCCGGACGCCGGGGCCCTGTCGGCCCGGATCGCCGGCCTGTTCGATACACCTCAAGACGAAAAGATCGACGCATGAACGCGCCCACACGATCCTTTGCGATGCCCAGATTCGCCAGCACGCTTGAGTTCCGGATGCTCTGCCTCGCCATGGTGCTTGCGGTGATCCTGTCGTTCATCTCGCCGCACTTCTTCACCGAGCGGAACATGTTCAACATACTCGACCAATCGGTGGTGCTTGGCATAGTTGCCGTCGGCATGACCCTGGTGATCCTGACTGGCGGCATCGACCTTTCCGTCGGGTCGGTCGCGGGCGTGACCGGCATCATCCTCGCCCTACTCCTGAAGGAATTCCCCATTCCGGTGGCGATCGCGCTCGCCATAGGTTGCGGCGCCCTGATCGGGCTTTTCTCCGGCGTTCTCATCGCAGTGTTCGGCCTGGCGCCCTTCGTGGTGACGCTCGGGGTCATGGCGATGGGGCGCAGTCTCGCCTACATCGTGTCGGGACAGCGCTCGATTTCGGGACTGCCCATGGGGCTGCAGAATATCGTCTACACGAACCTGCTGGGCATCCCCGCCAACGTCATCTTCCTCATCGCGCTCTACCTCGCCACCTGGGCGTGGCTGACATATTCCAAGGGCGGGCGAACCATCTACGCGGTCGGCTCGAACATCGAAGCCGCCCGGGCGGCCGGCCTCAACACCCTCTTCTACTCGATCTTTCCCTACGTGGCGTCCGGTGCCCTTTCGGCGACGGCGATGACCTTTTCGCTGGCGCAGATCATGTCGGCTGACCCGATCGGGGGGAACCAGCTTGAACTCGACGCCATCGCGGCCGTGGTCATCGGTGGCGCGAGCCTCTACGGCGGACGAGGCACGATATTCGGCACGCTGATGGGGGTTCTGATCATGGTGATGATCCGCAATGGCCTCAACCTGCTCGGCGTCTCGCCGTTCTGGCAGGGGACCGCCATCGGCGCCATCATCATCCTCGCCTTGCTGGCCGAGCGCCTCATCACCTGGAAATCGCGCCGCGTTTGAGACCGGGAGAATCCTATGACACAGTCCGATCCTTCCCGCGCCGTCCGCCTCTACGGCACCGAAGAACTACCGGCAGAGGAGCGGCTACTGAGCGCCGGGCCCCTCAGCGTGCTTTTCGACGGCGCGAACCTGCGCGACTGCCGCATGCATGGCGAAGAGGTGATCCGCGCAATCTCGTTCGTGGTCCGCGACAAGGACTGGGCGACGCTCATTCCGAAGATCACCGACCTGGTCGTCGAAAAGGACGACGATCGCTTTCGTGTGGCCTATCGCGCAAGCGTTGCCAGCAAAGGCGAGACCTTCGGCTATGACGTGGGCATCGCTGGTACCGCGGCAGGCGTTCTGACCTATTCGGCTCGCGGAACCACGCCGACCGGGCTTCTCACGAACCGGACCGGCTTTGTCGTCCTGCATCCCATAGAGGGCATAAGCGGCGCGGCCGCCACGATCACGCACATAAGCGGCGAGAGGGTCGAGACACGGTTTCCTGTGGAGATCGATCCGGTGCAGCCGATGATGGATCTGCGTGAAATCTCGCACCGTACTCCCGGCGGGCTGGAGGTCAGCTGCCTTATGGAGGGCGACGCGTTCGAGATGGAGGACCAGCGGAACTGGACCGACGCCTCCTACAAGACCTATGTTCGTCCCCTCGCTCTGCCCTGGCCATACAGGATCGAGCCCGGCGAGGTCGTCGAACAGAAGATCACCCTGACCGTCAAGGGCTCTCCCAAGGGTCCGTTGCGTCAGGCGGGAGGCGTCGCCGCCCTGACGCTTGGCGAGGCGGAGGGCGCAATGCCCCCTCTCGGCATCGGGCTCCAGCCCGAGGATGCTTCGGCCGCATTGCGGCATCTCGACACGCTGCACCAGCTCGGCGTTGCCCATGTTATCTGCCATCACGATCCGCGGCGCGGCCATGATGCCGAAACGCTGGCGAGGCAGGTCGAGGTCGCCGTCGCAATGGGCGCTCAACCCTGGCTCGAAGCCGTGGTCGAGCACGTCGACGATGCTGGCGCCGCGGCGGAAATCGACTCCCTGGGCAAAATGGCCGCGAGACTCGATCATCGCTTCACGACGGTTCTGGTGTCGCCCGCACCCGATCTCAAATGCACGCTGCCCGGCAGCATCTGGCCGCCAGCGCCGGATGCGGCGAAGCTCTATGCGGCCGCGCGCGCGGCCTTCCCCGCATCTCGCATCGGCGGAGGCATGTTCAGCTTCTTCACCGAGCTCAACCGCAAACGTCCCCCGGCCGAGGCGATAGACCTCGTGACATTCACGACGGCGGCGATCTTTCATGCTGGTGACGACCGCTCCTTGATGGAGACGCTGGAATGCCTGCCGCATATTGCCAGGACCGTGCCGGCGATCGCCAAGGGCCGCCCATATTCCGTTGGGCCGTCCGCAATCGGGTTGCGCGACAATCCCTATGGTGAAGCGCCGGTCGCCAATCCCGCCAACATCCGGCAGGCGGTCAATTTCAATGATCCGCGCCAGCGGGGCGTCATGGGAGCGGCCTGGAACCTCGGCTACTTCGCCGCCTTCGCGGAAGGCGGCGCGGCGGCCATCGCGCTCGGCGCCGCGGTCGGCCCGTTCGGCGTCCTCTCCGTGCCGACGTCGTTTCCGCAGCCCTGGTTCGAAGGCAAGGGCGAGCTCTATCCTGTCTGGCACATCGTGCGAGGCCTGGCGAAGCTCAAAGGCTGCCCGCTCCGTCCGCCGCAATCGTCGGTCCCTGGCGCAGTGCGAGGGATCGCGGCGGTTACCGAAAAAGGCACCGAGCTGTGGTTATGCAACCCCTCGCCCAACGCGCTGGAGGTGCGCCTCCCCGAAGGCTTCGCGCGCGCTGCAATTCTTGACGCCTCATCTTTCGTCGCGGCATCGCGCCAACCGGATCTGCTCGATCGGCTGACGCATGACGGAACGCAAACCCTGTCGCTCGAAGCCTACGCAGTCGTGCGCGCGCTCAGGCAGGTCTGAAGCGGCATCACAAACCAGTCCCGGAAGAGAACGGAGCATCCATGCATATACTCATCATTGGCGCTGGTGGAATGATCGGCCGCAAACTCGCGGCCGAGCTTTCGCGGACAGCATCGCTTGGAGATCGAAAGATCGACCGGATGACGCTGGCGGACGTGACGAAGCCGCCGGTGCCAACCGGTGACATAGGTTTTGTCGAAGCCATTGCCGCCGATATTTCCGCTCCCGGCACAGCGCAGGATCTGGCCGCGCGCCGCGCGGATGTGATCTTCCATCTCGCTGCCATCGTGTCCGGCGAAGCGGAACGCGATTTCGAGAAGGGCTATCGCATCAATATGGACGGCACGCGCGCTCTTTTCGAGGCGATCCGGCTGGAAGGAACCCGGCGGAAATATATCCCCAGGCTGGTGTTCACCTCCTCGGTTGCTGTCTATGGCGCGCCTCTGCCCGACCCTATTCCCGACGACTACATCCTTGCCCCGCTGACCAGCTACGGCACCCAGAAGGCGATATCCGAGCTGTTGCTGGCCGACTACTCGCGCCGCGGCTTCCTCGACGGCGTCGGGATACGCCTGCCGACGATCGTCATTCGGCCCGGCATTCCCAACGCGGCAGCCTCGGGCTTCTTCTCCGGCATCCTGCGCGAGCCACTCGCCGGGCAGCGCTCCGTGCTGCCGGTGAAGGAGACCGTCAAGCATTGGCTGGCGAGCCCGCGCTCGGCGGTAGCCTTCCTCATCCATGCCGCGATGCTCGATACATCCGCGCTGGGTGCCCGGCGCACGCTGAACATGCCGGGTGTCGCGGCCACGGTCTCCGACCAGATTGCCGCGCTCCGCCGCGTGGCAGGGGCCGAAGCCGAGGCGTTGATAGACCGCACGCCGGACGAGGCGATCGAGGCAATCATTGCCGGCTGGCCGAAATCCTTCACGCCCAGGCTGGCCACCAGTCTGGGCTTTGTGGCCGAAAGCACGGTCGACGAACTGATCGCGGTTTACCTGGCGGACGACGCCCCTCGAACCACCCCTTGAGGCAGCGCACGATCGCGGGCATTTCGTGAAAGTTGAATGTGGGAAATTCCGATGCTTCTCGGTTGCATAGGCGATGATTTCACCGGGTCTTCCGACCTGGCCAACACGCTTGCCAAGGGGGGCATGCGCACGGTCCAGTACAACGGCGTTCCCAACACCGCCTCCGACCGCTCGGTTGACGCGGGCGTCGTTGCCCTGAAGACCAGAACGATATCCGCCTCGGAGGCGGTGAAGCAGTCGCTCGCGGCGTTGGAATGGCTTCGACGCCAAGGCTGCCGCCAATATCTGTTCAAGTACTGCTCGACATTCGACTCGACGCCCGAAGGCAATATCGGTCCCGTGCTGGACGCTCTTGGCGACGCGTTGGGAGCGGCACGCGCGATCGTCTGTCCGGCGTTTCCCGCAACCGGCCGGTCGATCTACCAGGGGCATCTTTTCGTCAACGATCGGCTGTTGAGCGAATCCGGCATGGAGAAGCATCCGCTTACGCCGATGACGGATCCCGATCTGCGGCGTTGGCTTGCGCGACAGACTGCGCGCGGGATCGGCCATGCCCCCTACGATGTCGTAGCGGGAGGCCCCCTCCCGATCAGGGATGCTCTGAAGGCGGCATCCGCCAGCGGCTCTCGCTACGTCGTGGTCGACGCCATCCAGGACAAGGACCTTATCGCCATTGGCGAGGCTGCCGAAGCCGATGTCCTGCTCAGCGGCGGTTCGGGAATAGCGCTGGGACTTCCGGCCAACTTTCGTCGGGCCGGGTTGATCGGCACGGCGGCCACGCATTGGAAGGGAATACAGGGGCCAGGGGCCGCGCTTTGCGGTTCGTGCTCGACCATGAGCCGGCGCCAGATTGCCGAGCACCGGAAAAACCATCCGACGCGCATTGTGGAGGTGGATGCGGTCGTGGACGGCACGGCCAATCCTGTTGAATATGCCGAGTGGGCGATCGGCCATCAGCACCACGGCTTGCCACTGGTGTTCTCGTCGGCCGATCCCGAAGCCGTCGCCGCCGCACAGAACCGCTACGGGAAGGAGCGCGTCGCGACGGCGGTTGAAGGTTTTTTCGGCGAACTGGCGCGTCAGCTTTCGGCGCGTGGCGTACGCCGGCTGGTTACGGCGGGCGGCGAGACATCGGGGGCCGTCGTATCGGCGCTCAACATTTCGTCATTCGAGATCGGACCGGAGATCGACCCCGGTGTTCCGGCGTTGAAGGCCCGTGACCCGGATATGGTGCTCGCCCTTAAATCGGGCAATTTCGGTTCGGCCGGGTTCTTCGAAAAGGCAGCCGACGTCCTTACGGGAGGCGTTCTACGATGAGCGATGAAACAAGACTCAGGGATCAGATCTGCAGCATCGCTGCGTCCATGTTCGCGCGCGGCCTCACTGCGGGAAGCTCGGGGAACATCTCCGCCCGCCTCGGCGATGGTCGGCTGCTCGTCACGCCGACAGGATCGTCCTTTGGCGCGCTCGACCCCGCCCGCCTGTCGCTCTTCGACGCTGAGGGACGGTTCCTGGACGGCGACAAGCCGACGAAGGAGATGCCGCTGCATCAGGCGTTCTACGAGACACGCGGCGCGCGCACCGGAGCGGTCGTCCATCTTCATTCGACCCATTCTGTCGCGGTTTCGCTTCTGCCCGACATCGATCCCGACAGCGTCTTCAAGCCGCTGACGGCCTATTCGATCATGCGGCTGGGAAAGGTGAAACTGCTGCCCTACATCCGGCCCGGCGATCCGGCGATGGGAGACGCCGTGCGCGGACTCGCTGGGAAACGGTCGGCCGTATTGCTGGCCCACCACGGACCCGTCGTCGCCGGCAAGGATATCGAAGCCGCCGCCTACGCGATGGAGGAACTTGAGGAAACGGCCAAGCTCACGCTTCTCACCCAGGGCTTGCGGCCCAGGATCCTCGCGGCTCCGCAAATTCGCGAGTTGGTGGAACACTTTGACGTGGAGTGGGACGACTGATGCAACTTTCGGCCAATCTGGGATTTCTCTTTCGTGACCTAGCGCTTCCGGATGCGATCCGCTCGGCCAAGCGGCGCGGTTTCGCGGCGGTCGAGATGCATTGGCCGTACGATACCGACGCATCGGTGGTCGCGGCGCTGCTCGCCGAAACCGGTCTTCCGCTGCTTGGCATCAACACGGCCCGGGGGGATGTCGGGGCGGGTGATTTCGGCCTCTCCGCGCTGCCGGGCCGTGAAACGGAAGCGCGCGCGGCGATCGACCAGGCGATTGAATGGGCAGCCGTAACAGGCTGTCGCAACATCCATGTGATGGCAGGAAAGGCAATCGGTGACGAAGCCTTCGCGACGTTCACCGGCAATTTGCGGTACGCTTCGAAGGCGGCGGCACGGCACAACATCGGCATATTGATCGAGCCCCTGAACCCGCGCGATGCGCCGGGCTATTTCCTCTCCGACCTTTCCACCGCATTGCGTGTGATCGATGCGACAGACGGTGCGGTAAAGGTAATGTTCGACTGCTATCACATGCAGATCATTCAAGGCGATTTGCTTAACTCGGTAAGGCAATTTTCCGACAAGATCGGCCATATCCAATTCGCCGCCGTACCGGATCGTAGCGAGCCCGATCACGGCGAGGTGGACTATGGCTGGCTCCTGCGCGCAATCGCGGACGCCGGCTATGATGGTGCATTCGGCGCCGAATATCGCCCCGTCACCGATTCGTTCGGATGGATGAAGCGTTTCGACCACTAGAGGCCTGAGTGCGCGTGCTTGGCGCGGCACGCTTTCGGCCCCGGCGGAGCCGATATCCACGCCAGACAGGAGGCGCGAGAACACCCGGTCGATAGCGGATCTGCCGCGTTCGGGATGACCTAGGCTACTCGCCAAAACTCTTGGCGTCGTTCAGGCGGCGCCTGTAATCAAGCCGAAATGAGATCGCCCCACCGGGCATGACCCGGACATATAGGCCATCTCGGCCAGCAATCTTGTAGATATTCTGTGGTTCCAGCGCCTTAAGGGCGGCATCCGTCAACAACCCTACTGCGTCCTGAAAAGTACCGTCAGTACAATTTGGAGGCTCGTGGCAGGAAATTCCTTTTTCCTCTATGCCTTAGGCAAAAAACACCGTCACGAGCCTCATTGCTCCGACGTACTTAAGTCGCGGATTGGCGTATTTTCGGCGGCGTTTGAGTGGGCCTGAATCATTCCCACTCAATTGTTCCCGGCGGCTTCGACGTCACATCATAGACCACGCGGTTGATGCCGCGGACCTCGTTGATGATGCGGGTGGCGGCGGCGCCCAGGAAGGCCATGTCGTAGTGATAGAAATCTGCCGTCATGCCGTCGACCGAGGTGACGGCGCGCAGCGCGCAGACGAATTCGTAGGTGCGGCCGTCGCCCATGACGCCGACCGTCTGCACCGGCAAGAGCACGGCGAAGGCCTGCCAGATGGCGTCATAGAGGCCGGCCTTGCGGATCTCGTCGAGATAGATGGCGTCGGCTTCGCGCAGGATCTCCAGCTTCTCGCGCGTGATGCCGCCGGGGCAGCGTATGGCAAGACCCGGGCCCGGGAACGGGTGGCGGCCGATGAAACTCTCGGGCAGGCCGAGTTCCTTGCCGAGTGCGCGGACCTCGTCCTTGAACAGTTCGCGCAGCGGCTCGACCAGCTTCATGTTCATGCGCTCGGGCAGGCCGCCGACATTGTGGTGCGACTTGATCGTCACCGACGGGCCACCGGTGAAGGAGACGCTTTCGATGACGTCGGGATAGAGCGTGCCTTGCGCCAGGAAATCGGCGCCACCGAGTTTCTTGGCCTCTTCCTCGAACACCTCGATGAAGAGCCGGCCAATGGTCTTGCGTTTCTTCTCGGGATCCGCCTCGCCTTCGAGCGCACCGATGAAGCGATCCGACGCGTTCACCAGAATGAGCGGCAAATTGTAATGTTCACGGAACATCGAAACGACGCCGGCGGCCTCGTCTTTACGCATCAGGCCATGGTCGACGAGGATGCAAGTGAGCTGGTCACCGACGGCCTCGTGGATGAGCAGCGCGGCGACCGAGGAGTCGACCCCGCCCGAGAGCGCGCAGATGACCTTGCCCTTGCCGACCTGCTTGCGGATCGCCTCGACCGCGTGCTCGCGGTAGGCGCGCATCGTCCAGTCGCCCTCGATGCCGGCGATGTTGTGGACGAAATTCCTGAGCAGCCGGGCGCCGTCGGGCGTATGCACCACTTCCGGATGGAACATGATGCCATACATCTTGCGCTCGACATTGCCGAAGATGGCGAAGGGCGAGCCTTCCGACTTGCCGAACACCTCGAACCCCTTGGGCAAGGAGATGACGCGGTCGCCATGGCTCATCCACACCTGGTGACGCTGGCCGATTGCCCAGAGGCCCTCGAACAGCGGACTTTCCTTCTCGATCTCGACGAAGGCGCGGCCGAATTCGCGATGATTGGAGCTTTCGGCAACGCCGCCCATCTGCACGCACATGGCCATCTGGCCATAGCAGATGCCGAGCACCGGCACGCCGGCCTCGAAGACGATCTGCGGCGCCCGCGGACTGCCGATATCCGTGGTCGAGGCCGGACCGCCGGATAGGATCACGGCTTTTGGATTGATGCGCTTGAATGCCGCCTCGGCCGACTGGAACGGCACGATCTCGGAAAACACGCCGGCCTCGCGGATGCGGCGGGCAATGAGCTGGGTGAACTGGCTGCCGAAATCGACAATCAGGACGGTGTCGGGTTGATTGGCTGTTTTCATGGCGAGCGTTTAGAGAAAGAAACGAGTCGACGCAATGGGTTGCGAACCCGACTTTCAGAACGGTCCCGCCACGTCACCAGGAGAACCCGTCCAAAGCAAGCCCGAGCCGATCGCCTGTTCGAGGCGCATGACGGCATCCGCCAGCTTTTCGTCGATGACGTGCAGATATTCGGTCCAGTCGCCGACATGCCTGAGATCAGCCGCGCCGTCGGAAATGCCGCGCAGCCCAATCAGGGGCACCTCGAACAGCTGGCAGGCGCGCAGGCAGGCGAAGGTCTCCATGTCCACCATGTCTGCCGCAATTGCATCAAAGGCCGCGCCGGTGATGATCGCGCCGCCGGTCGACAGCGTGGCTTGCTTTATCCCCGGAATCCGCAACGGCAGCGACACCGTCATCGGCAGGTCGAGGAACGGCGTCGCGCCTTTCTCAAAGCCAAGCGGCGAGGCGTCGATGTCACGATAGCTGACCGAGATGGCCTGGTAAATCTCCGTCTGCTCCAAGGTCCGGCTGCCGGCGGAGCCGAGCGACACGACGAGGTCCGGCAGCGCATCTTGCGACTTCAGCCAAGACAATTCGGCGCCAAGCCGGACGGCTGCCTCGACCGGGCCGACACCGGTCATCAGCGGGGTAAACAGCCGCTGTAGATGCGGCCCGTATTCGGCCTGCACCGCCATGACGAAGAGGACGTTCTTGCCGGACAGGCGCGACACTTTATCGGTCATGATGATTTACTCCTCCCTGTCCTGCTGTCTCCACCACCTGCTCGCCGGGACCCGCTGCCTCCGGCAGCTCCCGGCGTTCGTGGCCTTTCATCGTGCCACTGGCACGATGAATTCGCCTGCGGCGAACCGGCCATTCACCCAGCAATCCCGTCGCGGCCCACCATCGTCATCATGGTGCCGGTCATGGTGGCGATCAACTTGGCTTCGCCGTCGGCGGCGAAGGCATAGGCCTGGCCGTCGGCGACGATGATGGTGCGGCCAGGCTTGGTCACCGAGCCGCGGAACAGGAAGCGCTCGCCCCTGCCCGGCGCCAGCAGATTGACCTTGAACTCGATGGTCAGCACGCCGGAATTCTCCGGCATCAGCGAGAAGGCCGCATAGCCGCAAGCCGAGTCCAGCGCGGTCGAGATGACGCCGGCATGCAGGAAACCATGCTGCTGGGTGAGTGCGGCCGAATAGGGCATTTCGATTTCGATGATGCCGGGCGTCACCAGCGTCAATTCGGCGCCGATGGTCGCCATCGCCTGCTGGCGCGCGAAGGACGCCCTGACGCGGTCCTCATAGTCCGGAGCGGGTACGATCTTTGCTGCCATGGCCGTCGCTGCTTTCACCTTTGCCGGAAAAGCTTATTGCAGAGGCGTGAGCGGCAAGCAATCATCCAATGCTGCACTGCAGCAATTTGATCTCGAGAGCGGAAGCGCAAGTTTCGCTTCCGCTCCATTCAGGAAGCCCTACGCAGCGCGCAGATGTAGAAACCGTCGGTGCCGCTCAGCGCCGGCGACAGGCAGATACCGCCCAGCGCGCCGAGCCGCATCGCCGTTTCATGGCCGGGAAAACGGCTGTCCCAGAGCCGGCGATGGTCGACCGGGGCAAAACCGCCATTGCGCTGGCAAAACGCTGCGACCTGGTCGCCATTCTCCTCGTCGAACACCGAACAGGTGACGTAGACCAGCAGGCCACCCGGCTTGACGAAGCTGCTTGCGGCATCGAGGATCGCCATCTGCTCGCCCTTGCGGGCGTCGAGCTGCCTTTGCGTCAGCCGCCATTTGGCGTCCGGGCGCCGCCGCCAGGTGCCGCTGCCGGTGCAAGGCGCGTCGACCAGGACGAGGTCCATGTGGCCAGTGAGCGGCGACAATTCCGCCGGCTTGGTGACGATCTGCACGTTGCGGTTTTCCGAGCGGCGGATGCGGTCGAAGATCGGCGCCAGCCGCGCCTTCTCGGCATCATGGGCGAAGACCTGACCCGTATTGCCCATCGCCGCCGACAGCGCCAGCGTCTTGCCGCCGGCGCCGGCGCAGAAATCGAGCACCTGCATTCCAGGCTCGGCGCCGGCAAGAGCGGCGGCGATTTGCGATCCCTCGTCCTGGACTTCGAACCAGCCCTTCTGGAAAGCCGGCTCGGCCTGCACGTTGGGATGCCGGCCGTCGCCGTCGATCGGCGGTATGCGAATGCCTTGGGGTGCGATTTGGGCTGGCTTGGCGCCGGTTTCGGCAAGTTCCGCCAGCACTTTGGCCCGATCGGCCTGCAAAGTGTTGACGCGGATGTCGAGCGGCGGGCGGGTGGCGAGCGCCGCGCCCTCCTCGACCCAGGCCTCACCGAACGCGCGTTGCAAAAGCGGCTCGCACCAATCCGGTATGTCGGCGCGCACCGCGGGCGAGGCGTCGGCAAGCCGCCGCTCGTCGGTTGCCTGGAGTTCGGTAGCCGTCAGCAACGGCGGCGCGAACCTGTCGCCGTCGAGCGCTTCGTTGAGCGAGCGCGCGGTCTGGCCCCATTCGAGCAGCAGGGCGCCGAAGCCGATGGCGCGCGGCGTGTCCTCGCCCAGCAGCCAGCCTGCCGAGCGCTTGCGGCGTAGCGCATCGTAGACGATGTTGCCGATCGCCGCACGATCGCCG
This sequence comes from Mesorhizobium sp. B1-1-6, assembly GCF_006443035.1. NCBI lineage: Bacteria > Pseudomonadati > Pseudomonadota > Alphaproteobacteria > Hyphomicrobiales > Phyllobacteriaceae > Mesorhizobium > Mesorhizobium sp. B1-1-6. The sequence goes on from NZ_VFWR01000005.1 coordinate 162,137, forward strand.
CCGCCGGCGAAACGGTGCGACAGGCCCCAGTCCTTCAGCGCATCGGCCACCGGCCGGTGACGCCGGCCAATGTCTTCCAGCACTTCGATGGCCGCAGCCAGCCGTCCGCCTAGTCGCATTCTTCAGTCCACCAAATCGAGCGCATCATCTCGGTCTGCTCTTAGAGCCTTTCACGGTGAGATTGAACCCCGCCCCCTCTCGCGACGGCAGGCCGCCTGTTGGGATCGGCGAAAACCGCTCGAGCAGTAAATCTTCCGGTGCGGTCAACAGCAGATCGTCAATAGATGCAAGCTCTCTAATGTTCTTAACTGGCGGCTGCAAGCACGGTAGGGATGCGACAGCTCAGCTTTCCAAGTTTTTCGGTTGGGAATACTCTTGCCGCCATGATTCGCGGCGCGGAAAGCGTGGACCGGCGGATCGTCACGAGGAGATGGCAATGAAGACTTATCTGGCGGAAGTTCTAGGCACATTTCTGTTGGTGTTCATCGGTACCGCGTCGGTGGTGACGGGTGGCTTCGGCGGCGCGCTGCCGCTCGGGCAGGAAGGCATCGGGCTGGCCTTCGGCATCGGCCTTATCGCGGCCGCCTACGCGATCGGCCCCATTTCGGGCGCGCATCTCAACCCGGCTGTGACACTCGGCGTGTTCCTTGCCGGCCGGTTGCCGGCCAAGGACGTCATCCCCTACTGGATCGCACAGATCATTGGCGCCATCCTGGCATCGCTGGCGCTGTGGATCATCGTCTCCGGCCAGGTCGGGGGACACACTGGCGGCTTCGGCGCCAATGGCTGGGACGAGACGAAATGGGGCGTCTCTTCCGCGTTCCTGTGGGAGTTGATCGGCACCTTCACCTTCGTCACCGTGATCCTCGGCGTTACCGCGGAAAGGCATGCGACGGCCTTCGCTGGATTGGTCATCGGCCTGACGCTGGCGGGTATCCACTTCGCCATGATCCCGGTGACCGGCACATCGGTCAATCCGGCCCGTTCCATTGGCCCGGCGCTGTTTTCGGGCGGCGCCGCGATCAGCCAGCTCTGGCTGTTCATCGTCGCGCCGCTGATCGGCGGCGCCATTGCCGGCGTCGTCGCCAAGGCGCGCGTCTTCGAAAAGGACTGACTTCGGAAGCCTGGACAAGAAAAAGGCGCGGGGCCAAGCCCCGCGCCTTTTTCTTGGGTCGAGAAGTCCTTGCTCGGATCAGGCAGCGATGTCGAACCGGTCGGCGTTCATCACCTTGGTCCACGCCGCGACGAAATCCCTGGCGAATTTCTGCCCGGCATCCGCGGACCCGTACACCTCAGACAGCGCACGCAGCTGCGCATGCGAGCCGAAGATAAGGTCGGCGCGGGTACCGGTCCACCTGACCGCCTTGGTCTTGCGGTCGCGCGCTTCGTAGATCTCATCCGAACCGGCGGCCGGATCCCAGACCGTGTTCATGCTGAGCAGGTTGACGAAGAAGTCGTTCGTCAGCGTGCCCGGCCTGTCGGTGAACACGCCGTGCCTGGACTTGCCGGTATTGGCGCCGAGCACCCGCAGGCCGCCGACCAGCACCGTCATCTCCGGCGCGGTCAGCGTCAGCAACTGTGCCCGGTCGACCAGCATCGCCTCGATCGACATCGGCTGCGGCCCCCGGACATAGTTGCGGAAGCCGTCGACTTTCGGCTCAAGCGCGGCAAAGGAGGCGACGTCGGTCTGTTCCTGCGAGGCATCCATGCGGCCCGGCGTGAACGGCACCTTCACCTCGTTGCCGCCATCCTTTGCCGCCTTCTCGACCGCGGCGACGCCGCCGAGCACGATCAGATCGGCCAGCGAGATCTTTTTCCCGCCGGTCTGTGCCGCGTTGAACGCCTTCTGGATGGATTCGAGCGTGGCAAGCACCTTGGCCAATTCAGCAGGCTGGTTGACGTCCCAGTCCTTCTGCGGCGCCAGCCGAATACGGGCGCCATTGGCGCCGCCGCGCTTGTCGGAACCCCTGAACGTCGAGGCCGAAGCCCAGGCGGTCGAGACCAGTTCGGAAACTGACAGGCCCGAGGCCAGGATCTTGGCCTTCAGCGATGCGATATCCTGTTCGCTGACCAGTTCATGGTCGACGGCCGGGATCGGATCCTGCCAGATCAGCTCCTCCTTCGGCACGAGCGGGCCAAGGTAGCGAACGACCGGGCCCATATCGCGATGGGTGAGCTTGAACCAGGCGCGGGCGAAGGCATCGGCGAACTGATCCGGATTCTGGTGAAACCGCCGCGAGATCTTCTCGTAAGCCGGGTCGACCCGCAGCGCGAGATCGGTGGTCAGCATGGCCGGCGCGCGGCGCTTGGAGGGATCATGCGCGTCCGGCACCGTGCCGGCACCTGCGCCGCCCTTAGGCGTCCACTGATGGGCGCCGGCCGGGCTTTTCGTCAATTCCCATTCGTAATTGAACAGGTTGTCGAAGAAGTTGTTGCTCCATTTGGTCGGCGTCGTGGTCCAGGTGACCTCGAGCCCCGAAGTGATGGCATCGCCGGCAATGCCCGACGCGTGCTTGCTCGACCAGCCGAGGCCCTGCGCCTCGATGCCGGCGCCTTCCGGCTCGGCGCCAACCAGCGAGGCATCGCCGGCGCCGTGGGTTTTGCCGAAGGTGTGGCCGCCGGCGATCAGCGCCACTGTCTCCTCGTCATTCATCGCCATGCGGCCGAAGGTTTCCCTGATGTCGCGTGCCGAGGCAAGCGGATCAGGCTTGCCGTTCGGGCCTTCCGGATTGACGTAGATCAGGCCCATCTGCACGGCCCCGAGATGGCCGCGAAGCTCGCGGTCGCCGGAGTAGCGCTCGTCGTCGAGCCATTTGGTTTCCGATCCCCAATCGACGTCCTGCTCGGGTTCCCAGACGTCGGCGCGGCCGCCGGCGAAGCCGAAGGTCTTGAAGCCCATCGATTCCAGGGCGACATTGCCGGTGAGGATCAGCAGGTCGGCCCAGGAAATCTTGCGGCCATATTTCTGCTTGACCGGCCACAGCAGGCGGCGCGCCTTGTCGAGATTGGCGTTGTCAGGCCAGCTGTTGAGCGGTGCGAAACGCTGCTGGCCGGCGCCGGCGCCGCCGCGGCCGTCACCGATACGGTAGGTGCCGGCGCTGTGCCAGGCCATGCGAATGAACAGCGGCCCGTAATGGCCGAAGTCGGCCGGCCACCAATCCTGCGAATCCGTCATGACATGGTGCAGGTCCTTGATCACCGCGTCGAGATCGAGGCTCGCGAATTCCTTGGCATAGTCGAAGTCCTCGCCCATCGGGTCGGAGAGGTTCGACTGCTGGTGGAGAACGCCGAGGTCCAGCTGGTTGGGCCACCAGTCACGGTTGGTCCTGGCACCGGGTCCATGCGCGACAGGGCATTTGCCCGCGCTGTTGTCGTCGGTTTTCGCGTCCATCTTGCACTCCAATTTTGCCGAGGGTTCCGGGCAGCCAGCGCCGCCATCCTGGAATGATTCCAGACTAGGCCAGCCTGCCGATAAAAACAAATTGCCTTTCCTGTTCCTTTCAATAGGATTTTCTTATGATAGGCCTAACCGTCCGCCAGATGCATTATTTCGACGCACTTGCGCAGACGCTGCATTTCGGGCGTGCGGCGAAACTTGCAGGCGTGAGCCAGCCGGCGCTGTCCTCGCAGATCGCGGAAATGGAGCAGCGGCTGAACTGCCGGCTGTTCGAACGCGGCGGCAAATCGGTGCGCATGACCGACGAGGCGGCAGCCCTTTTGCCGCGCATCGAACGCATCCTTTCCGACATACGCGAGGTCGAGACCATCGCCCGGCGTGGCCGCCCTGCCATGGGAGGGCGCTTCCGGCTGGGCATCATTCCGACCGTCGCGCCCTACCTTTTGCCGCGTGCGCTGCCCGAGCTGAAAATGCATTTCCCGGACTTGATGCTCGAACTGCGCGAGGCGGTGACCGCCTCGCTCGTCGAGGACATCGCGTCGCAAAAGCTCGATGCTTTCATCGCCGCGCTTCCGCTCGACCATCCCGGCCTGGTGACCGAGGCTTTGTTCCCCGACCGGTTTTTCCTGGCCGTGCCGTCAGGCGATCCGGCTTTCGCCTCGCCGCCGGTGCCGCCTGAAAGCCCGGCGCTGGAAAGGCTGATGCTGCTGGAGGAGGGCCATTGCCTGCGCGAACAGGCACTGGCTGTCTGCGGCAATGTGCGGCCGGTGGCGATGGCAAGCTACGGCGCCACCAGCCTGACCACGCTCTTGCAGATGGTGGCGCACGGGCTCGGCGTGACGCTGATCCCGGAAATGGCCACGGGACCTGCCGGCACTATCCCCGATCTCAAGATCGTGCCGTTCCAGGAACCCATGCCGCAGCGCACGATCTGCTTTGCCTGGCGGCGCAACAGCACCTTGCACAATGAGTGCAGGGAGCTGGCGAAGATCATACGAGGATTGGCGGCGGCGGTGCAGGCGGTGTGAAGGACGAAGAGCCCAAGCTGGCTATCAGCCCAGGCAAACCTCGAATGTGCGCTTGTTGAACGGCTTGAGTGGATAGCTCGTCTTCATAAAAGCAAGTGGGTCAAGTGCCACGGAACGTGTTGGGCAGAATTACGGACCGGGCTCATCGTTGGGTCCATAATGGCATACAGGAAGAATGCGACACGCCTGCAAACCGGCCTGTTGCGCAAGCCGGCGGGCGTCGCGACTTCAGGCGGCGGTGCTGGCTCGGCTTGGCTCAAGAATAGACTTGACCTTGTCGGCGACCGCGCGGCCGAGATCGGCGTTGTTGCCAGCGGTGAAATGGATGCCGTCGATACCGTCCGTGGTGACGAAATCGCCGGCATTCAGAAAGTCGATCTTCATGAAATCCGCCATCGCCTTGTACTGCCTGGCCAGCTCCCTGGACTTTTCGTGGCCGCCGCCGAACATACCCTCGAACCAGGGATCGGGCATCGGGGTCAGCGGCGGCGGCGCGATGACCAGCGCCTTCGGAGCCGGATAAGGCGTGCCGATACCGCCGGCGCTCGTCAGGATCTGCCCGACCAGTTTCGCCATTCCGTTGGCGATCTCGTAGGGTGTCCGGCGAAAATAGGACTTCGTGTCATTGGTGCCCAGCATGACGATGACCAGATCCAGCGGCAGATGGCTGGCGATGGCCGAGGGCAGATAATTGGCGCCATTGAGGCGCGGATCGTTGGGATCGTCGAGACAGGTCGTGCGCGCACTCAAACCTTCTTCGATGATGTGGTAGCCCGCTCCCAGCGCCGCCGCCATAACACCCGTCCAGCGCTGATCATAGGGGTAGCGGTAGGTCGGCGACCCTTCCTTGACCGGAACCCAGCCCCAGGTCAGCGAGTCGCCGTAGCACATGATATTTTTTGGCGGTGACATCCATGTTTCTCCATCTGTTTGCAGTTGTCTGAACGTGCAGATCTATCGATCCAGCCCTAACGCCGGTGCCGGCTTGCCTTGTTTCGATTCAGGAGGTTCGCACGCGCACTCCGTAGAAGATCGCCGCACCGAGGATGATGACGCCCTGGGCGATGAGCTTGCCGGGTTCGTCGATGCCGAGCACCGTCATCACGACGAACAAAAGCGCGAAGCACAGCGAGCCGAAGAAAGGTCCCCAGACGCCGCCGTCGCCGCGACCGAAGGCGACGCCGCCAAGGATCGTCGCCGCGACTGCCAGGATCGGCAGGTCGAGACCGACGCGCACGCTGCCGACGGCGATTGAACCTGTCTGTACCAGGGCCGCGATCGCCGCGATCAGGCCGGCGAGCGTATGCGCCAGGATGACCGTGCGCTGGACCGGCACGCCGGAAAAATGGGCCGCTTCGGCATTCTCGCCGACAGAGGCCACGTAACGACCAAACACTGTCTGCGACAGAAGCAGCCACACCGCGGCGGTCAGCATGATCCAGAACAGCACCGGCGTCGGAACCGACAGGAACTTCGTGTTGTAGAGGTCGTTGAACAGTCTCGGCACATCGCCGGGTGGATTGCCGCTCGACAGGAACTGCACCAGTCCGACCAGGATGATGCTGACGGCCAGCGTGACTATGACGGCCGACACCCGCCGGATGCCGATCATGAAGCCGTTGAACAGGCCAATGACGAGGCCCGTGGCGAGCGCCAGTACGACGAAGAAGGGCAGCGACGCGCCCGGGAAACTGCCCGACGAGATGAAATAGTTGATCAGCAGGATGATGCCGCCGCCGGAGAGGTCGATCGACTTCACGCGCATGACGACGAGCTGCCCCAGCACGAGAATGCCGAGCGGAACGATCTGCCTGATGAAGATGCCCATGATGTTGAGGTTGAGCATGTTCGGCCGTGCGACCCACAGCGTGGCCAGAAGCACGAGGAAGACAAAGTAGGACGGCGGTATGCGAAGCAGACGCCGGGCGATCGGGTTTGCGAGAACGGCAGTCATCGCTCAGAGCCCCATCTTCTTGCGGGATTGCAGCCCGACCACGGCCAAGAGAATGCCGCCCTTGATCGCCGTCTGGACAAAGGGCGAGACGTTGGCGAGGTTCATGCCATTGGCCAGCAGTGCCATCACAAGCGCGCCGATCACCGTGCCGTGCAGGCTGCCGATTCCGCCTGAAAGCTGGGTGCCTCCAAGTGCCACGGCGGTGACCGTGTCGAGTTCGAAAAGCAACCCGACATTTGGATCACCCGACACGATGCGCCCGGCCAGGAAGACACCGGCAACGGCCGCGAAACAGGAGCAGACCACATAGGCGAGGATGATGTTGCGGCGATCGGAGACGCCGAAATTGCGGGCAGCGCTTTCGGCCCCCGACGCGATGCCGCCGCCGATCGCAAACAGATGCAGGCCGTATCGCGATCCGTAGAGCAGCTTCCAGGCCAACAGCATCACGACGATTCCCCAAAAGACCGGATAAGGAATACCGAGGAAACTGCCTGAGACGGCAGCAATGACGATCTCCGGAACGGTGCCGCCGGAGACGGGACGCAAGATGCGCGTGATGCCAAGGACAATGTACTGCGTCGATAGCGTGGCGATGATTGGATGGACGTTGAAACGGGTGATCGCCAGGCCGTTGATCAGCCCGATGAATGCGGCCAGCACGAAGACCGCCGGGATCAGCACGATCGCCGGCTGGTCGAGCGCCAGCACCGCCGTCGTGAAACTGATGACCGAGCCGACCGATAGATCGAGCCCGCCGACGAGCACGACAACGAGTTGTCCGGCCGCCGCGATGACCAGCGGCATCGCCTGCGCAACCAGGTTGAAAAGGTTTTCGGCCGTTGCGAACTGCGTCGTCTGAACCGACAGCCACAGCGAAATGAGCAAGGCAACCAACAATGGCAGGCCCCATTGGCCCTGCCGTGTGTTCCGGCCACTCACGATGTTGGACAGGCTACGATACATGGAAGGCCCCTAGTGCCGGCGCGCCGAGCCGCCCGTCAGGGCCGCGTCGAGGATCTTGTGCTCCGTCGCCTGTGCTGCCGGCATTTCGGCCACGACTGTGTCGTGGTGGACGACATAGATGCGGTCGCACAGCCCGATCAGTTCGATCGTCTCGCGCGACAGCGCCAGCACCGCGCCACCCTTGCGGGTGAAGTCGCGCAGCAGATGGTAGATCTCGGACTTGGCGCCGATGTCGACGCCACGGGTCGGCTCTTCCACCAGGAGAAGATCGAGATCCGCGGCGAGGTAGCGGCCGAGCAGCACTTTTTGCTGATTGCCGCCCGACAGCGAACCGACCGGAGCGGACGGCCCTGTCGCCTTTATGTTCATGACATCCATCATGCGGGCGATGACGCTTCGATAGGGCCGCGCCGGCGCAAGTTCGCGTCGCCTCGAATGCAATCCGATGGCGATGTTGTGGGCGATCGGCAAAGCGAGAAAGAGCCCCTCCTCCTTGCGGTCCTCGGGGACGAAACCGACCTTCAGCTGCTGCAAATGGCGAACGCCTGATGATGTCGAGAGCGGCATGTCGAGCGTTTTGCCGTTGATGGAAATCGTCCCGGCAAAAGGATGGTAGCGGCCGATGAGGGAGCGCAAGAAGCGCTGCTGGCCCTGTCCCTCAAGCCCGGCGAGGGCGACGATCTCGCCCTTGTGCAACGTCAGCGACAGAGGCTGCGATGTCTCGGTGATCCTGAGATTCTCGACGCGCAGGATTTCGCCGCCCCTGTCGCCCGTGCGATCTGGGAACAGGTCCTGGAGTTCGCGCCCGACCATCATGGCGATGAGTTCGTCTGCGGTGATCTCGGACACCGTTCTGGTGCCGACCAGTGCGCCGTCCTTCAGCACCGTCACAGTGTCGCACAGCTCGAAGATTTCCTCCATGCGATGCGAAATGTAGACGATTGCCTTTCCCCTATCGCGCAGGCGGCGGATATTGCGGTTGAGCACATCGACATCGGCCGCGTTGAGCGCCGCTGTCGGCTCGTCGAGAATAAGCACGCCGGCGTCGGCCTGGATGCAATGCGCGATCTCGACGAATTGCCGCTCGGCAATGGTCAGGTTGGAAACGAGTTGCGAGGAGTCTAGCGTGAGACCGAGTTCGCCGAGTGCCTTGGCGGTTCGGCTGTTCATCGCGGAATAGTCGATCGAGCCGAACCGGTTCGTCGGCTCCCGGCCGAGAAACATGTTCTCGGCGATCGACAGATTAGGCAGCAGCGAGTGTTCCTGGAAAACGGTCGAGATGCCGGCATCGAGCGCGGCGCGCGGTGACTTCAGATCGAGCTTTTCCCCATTCATGAAGATCCCGCCGGAATCGGGCTGATACACGCCCGCCAGGATCTTCATCAAGGTCGATTTTCCGGCGCCGTTCTCGCCCATCAGGGCGTGAACGCTGCCGGCCTTCAGATCGAGGGAAACGGAGTGGAGCGCCTTGCTTCCCCCGAATGCCTTCGAAATGTGCGACATCTCGATAAGATTGGCCACTAAACCCTCGCTTCACCACTGGAAGGGCCCGCGGGGACGCTTGTCCACTCCCCGCCGGCCACGGCGTGTCACTTCTTGCCGTAATATTCCTTGAGCTTGTCTTCGGGGAGTTCGCTCGGCCACCAGACATTGGCCGTCAGGTCGTCGCGATAGTATTTCGCGGCCTTGTCCTTGTCCCAGCCATCAGGGTTGTAGACATAGCGCTTGTAGAGTTGCTTGCCCTCGAGCAGGGCTACAGCGGCGCGCACGCCGGCAGCACCCTGGGCCGGGCTGTATTCCGGAGAGATCGACTTGAATCCATCCGTGATCCACTGGCCGAAATAGCCATTGTTGCCCTCGCCCGAAATCGGCGGGATCGGCGTGCCGAACTGCTTGAAGACATCGACGCAGGCGCGCGTCATGTCGGCGCCGGACGACCAGATGCCGTCGACCTGCGGATTGTTCAGATAGAGCGTCTCGCACAGCTTCTTGGCCTTGTCATACTGCCAGTCGCCATGCTCCTCGGCGATGATCTGCACATGTGTGCCCTTGAGCGATTCCAGTAGCCCATTGTAGCGGTTGGTGTCTTCCGGGTGGCCGGCAAGGCCGCGCAGGACCCAGATCTTGCCGTTGTCGCCAACGGTCTTCACCAGCCAGTCGCCCATTACCTTGCCGAAGTGCTCGGCTCCCCCTTGGATTTCGGTGGTGTAGGCATCGGAATCGATGCGGCCGGTGTGAAGGATGACGGGGATGCCGGCGGCGACCGCCTTGGCAATGCTGGCGTTGGCCGACGTGCTGGTCACCGGCTGAACGATGATCGCGTCGACATGCTGGGCGATCAGATCCTCGATATCGGCTACCTGCTTCTTCTGATCGAAGCCGGCATCGAGGAGGATGAACTTCGAGATGCGCTTGTCCTTTGCCGCGGCATTTTCCGCCTCATGCGCGACCTGCACGGTCCAGGTGTTGGCGTTGACGCCGAAGTCGCTCATTCCGATGACCCAAGGGGGATCCTTCTTGAATGCGCCGGCCTCGGTCATGCGCGTGTCGTCGGGGCGCGGCGCGACGCCGTCCATCAGCTTGACATCTTCCGCGTGCGCCAGGGACGTTACGGCAAGCGCTGATACAACGAGCATCCCCAGCCCGACGGTTTTCAGCAATCCTAACATTGAACTCCTCCTTGTGGTTGCTCCGGCCGTACGGACGCGCACGGGCCGCGAGACGCTCTCCCGATGCATGCTTGTCGTCGCGAACCGACCTATGCACGCAATTCTCCCGCCCCCGAACACATGTGTGTCGAGGCCCAATTTCGGCTGGACAATGATGACGGTCGAGAACTCCTCCGGGCACTTTAGAAGCATAGTGGGTTTGACCTGTCAATAGTTAGTCATGTTGAATGACTATTCCGTTGCTTGCCTTTCGCCACTCCGCTATTCATCATGAAGAGCGCTCGTCCTGCACCGGCGCGCGGTCAGTCCCGGCGGGAAAATCATGCGATCAGTCTTGTGCTACGGCGACTCCAACACGCACGGCCAGATCCCCGGCAAGGGGCCGCTCGAGCGCTATGGCCCGGCTGAGCGCTGGCCGGGGATACTGCGCGCTCAGCTAGGCCCCGACTGGTATGTCATCGAGGAAGGATTGAGCGGTCGAACCACCGTCCACGACGATCCGATCGAGGGGACACACAAGAACGGTAGAACCTATCTCCGCCCCTGTCTGCAGAGCCATGCGACGCTCGACCTCGTCATCATCATGCTCGGCACCAATGACCTCAAGATCCGCTTCAACAAACCGCCGTCGGAAGTGGCTATGGGCATCGGCTGCCTTGTCTACGACATCAAGGAACTGGCGCCCGGTCCGGGCGGCACCACACCCGAAATCATGATCGTCGCACCGCCGCCGATGCAGGACGACGTCAAGGAGTGGAAGTCCATCTTCGCCGGCGCACCGGAGAAATCGCGGCTGCTGGCGCTCGAGTTCGAGGTGCTGGCGGATTCGCTCGAACTGCACTTTTTCGATGCTGGCTCGGTGGTGTCCTGCAGCGAAGCGGACGGATTTCACATCGATGCCGAAGCGCACAGACTGCTTGGCATCGCACTCGCCCGCGCGGTCGATGCGATCGGCTGGAGCCGCTCGACATGAGCAACCATACCGCCGCCCGGCAATGCGCTCTTACCGATGGGGCGACCCTTGCCTGACATGAGGTTTGCACCACCCAATCCCTTGCGCATCGCCGATCGTGCGAGCGGGCTGAACGCGTTGAGCGTGCGCAGCTACAACGAGCGTCTGGTGCTGTCGCTGCTGCTTCAGAACGAGGGCATATCGCGGATGGAAATCGGCGAGAAGACCGGTCTGTCGGCGCAGACGGCCTCGGTCATCGTCCGCTCCCTCGAACAGGAAGGGCTGGTCTCGCAGGGCGAGGCGCAGCGCGGCCGTGTCGGGCCCCCCACCATCCCGCTTTCACTCAACCCGGAAGGCGCCTACGCGGTCGGCGTCGGCTTCAGCCGGCGCAGGATCGACATCGCGCTCATCGACTTCATCGGCACCGTGCGCTTCCACACGCAGTTGCCCGCGGATGAAGCCAATCCGTTTCCGCAAAGCAGCGATTTGCTTGCGACGATCAGGCAAGCCATGACGAGCCTGCCGGTCGAGGCGCGCAGCCGGGTCGCGGGTATCGGGCTGGCCGTTCCCGATGAGGTCGACGCCATGGCTGCAACCGGCAACGGATCGAGCACGTCCCTGAAGGCTTTGCAAAGCGAGATCGAAGAGCAGATCAAGCTGCCGGTCTTCGTCCAGAACGACATCACCGCGGCGGCCGGCGGCGAGAGCATGTTCGGCGTCGCAAAGCCGCTGAACGACTATTTGTTCTTCTATCTCGGAGCTAGGCTGCAGAGCAGGCTCATCCTCAACCACCAGATCTATAAGGGAAACTCCAGTGCCAGCTTCGATCATGGCCTCATGCGCCTGGAAAGCGAACTGGCCATGCGCGGACGCTCGTCCGAAATCATCTGGAGCAGCAGCCCTGAGTGGCCTGATCTTGGAGAGGCCTACACCGAATGGCTGGGGGAATGCTCAAACCGCCTGAAAGCATCGATCTCGGCGCTGACCCAGTTTGTCGAGTTCAGGACGGTCCTCCTGTCCAGCTATGCGCCGCAGAAAATCGCCAAGGCCTTGTGCGCCGATATCGGCCGGGAATTTGCCGCTGTCCAAGCGTTGCCAGCGCGGGTGACCATCAGCCCGAAAGCCGTCGGCGCAGCCAGCCTGCCGTTCAGCTCGCGGTTTATGATTCAATGATCGGAACGCTGATAACAGAAGGGTTGCAAAGCCCCATCTGAGACGTGGATGCACCCGGTTTGAATGTCGGCTAACTCCGGTGCGAGAAGCTGTCCCTCACGCCATCTTCTGTGACCTCGCGCATCAGGAACGGGATGCCGACGACCGTCATCGGCAATTCCGCGCGGAAGCGGATGTGCGTGGGACCTCGTAATGCACGATCTGGCCTGGGGTGATGGCCCGTCACCCTGTCGGAGCACCGCGACGCCGGCGTAGTGGCTTCCCAATTGCCAGAAGGGCAGCGGGAACCGCCCGCGCTCCTCTTCAACGATGCGGAAGCCCGCCTCTCGGATCAAGTGCAGCGGTTGGCGGTTGAGATGACAGCCGCCGGCGATCTGTCCCCACGGCTTGTTCAGCCGCTCCTGCCATCTGCGGCCGCGCGGCCCCTCGGCCTGGCCGTGCTCGATGAAGATCAGCCGGCCCATAGGTTTCAATATGCGGCGGATCTCGGTCAGCGCCGCGTCAGGGTCGGGAATGGTGCAGAAGGCATAGGTGACGACGACCGTGTCGGCGAGGTCATCGATCAAGGGCAGCCTTTCGCCGCTGGCCCGGATGCAGTCGACGTCGAACGGCAGGGAACGGATCTTCGGTTCGGCCAGGCCAAGCATTGTGCCGTCGGGATCGATGCCGACCAGCCGCTCCACCCTGGCGGCGTCGTAATAGGGAAGGTTCAGGCCGGACCCGAAGCCGACTTCGACGACAATGCCCTGCGCCCGCGGGATCAGGCGCCTTCGCATGCGCGCGAACACGTTTGCCGAACAGCCGGCGTGGACGAGGTAGGGAGCAATGCAGCGTGCGTACCAGGAGAGACAGGATTGGCACATGTCTCAGCCTCCTTTCCCTGCGTTCTTGACGCCGATGGGAACGCCACCCCCGGCAATGGCCTCGGACGTGCAATGCTGGCTGAGAGTATTGACCGGTGACATTCCTCGCTCCAAGGAGTCTCCTGATCGGGCCCGATCGGCCCGACGTCGTGGGATGGATAGAAGGCCGGCGTCCCCTGAACGTCCCCGCTCGGCCGCGTACGGGTCGATGGAAAGATTGGAGTTCCGACTTCTGGGGTTTCCGGAGTTCCGTCTGAACGGGCAGCCGGTGGAGCTCGCCTTGCGCAAGGCGGCCGCGCTCCTCATCTATGTCGCCGAGGCCGGCGGGCCCGTGGCGCGCGAGGTCGCCGCCACGCTTCTGTGGCCCGAAACCGACGAAGAAGCCGCACGAGCACGCCTTCGGCGCACACTGCATAAAATTCGCATCGCGTTCGGCACGGAGGTCATCGCCGCCACGGGGGCATCCCTCAGCCTACACCCGGCGCTTTTCGTCGAGCTCGACTCCAAGATTTTCGAGCATGCCTGCAATGTCGGCCCGCTCGACGAGGCGGCCGACATCTATAAGGGCGACTATCTCGGCGGCTTCTCACTCCCGGATTGTCCGGAATTCGACGAATGGGTCTCAGGCGCGAGGCCTTGCGTAGCCGACTGGTGCAGACGCTGGAGCGTACCATCGAAGCGAAGATCGCCGGCGGCGAACCACGCAGCGGGGTGGTGCATGCGACGCGCCTGGCGGCACTCGACCCCTTGAGCGAAAGTGCGCACCGTCACCTGATCCGCGCCCACCTGGCGGCCGGGGACAGGGCGGCAGCCGAGCGCCAGGCCGAAAGCTGTGTCCGGCTGTTACGAGACGAACTCGGCGTAGCGCCGGACCCGGCCACGCTTGCCCTGGTGCGGGAGCCAACTCAAGATGTCACTTTGGACGTGCCCAGGACGCGCTACGTCGAAGTAGACGGCATCCATCTCGGCTATCAGATCGTCGGCAGCGGACCGACGGACATCGTGCTTGTTCCCGGCTTCATTTCGCATGTCGAGCGTATCTGGGAAGACAGACGCTGCCGCGCCTGGATATCAGCGGTTTCGCGCTTGGGCCGCCTGATCCTGTTCGACCGGCGCGGCATGGGACTTTCCGACCGTGTCGGTGTCCGTGCCACAGTCGAAACGACAGCGCAGGATATTCTGGCAGTCATGAACGCGGCCGGCAGCAGCCGGGCCTTGCTCATCGGCGCCTCGGAAGGCGGGCCGGGTTGTGTCCGTTTCGCCATCGATCATCCGGATCGGCTCATCGGCCTTGTCCTGTGGGGCTCGCTCGCGAAAGGCAGCCGCGCGTCGGACTATCCCTTCGCCTTGACCGCCGCGCAATACGATCTGTGGAAGCAGCGGCTGATCGCCGGCTGGGGCGGCCCGGCGGAAATCGAGACCTTCGCCCCCAGCCTCTCCGGAGACCGCCAGGCGGAGACCTGGTGGGCGGGATTGCTCAGGGCAGCCTCCAGCCCCGGCGCGGTCGCGGGTCTGCTCGAAGCGCTGCGTGATACCGATGTCCGTTCCCTGCTCGCAAAAGTCTCGGCCCCGACGGTGGTCCTGCACCGGTCCGGCGACCGCGCCGTGCGCGTCGAGGCAGGGCGGCTCCTGGCCGCCGGGATCCCGGGCGCGCGGTTCATCGAGATCGCCGGTGACGACCACTGGTTTTGGGTCGGCGACCAACAGCCGCTGCTCGACAGCATCGGCGCGCTTGCACGAAGCAGTTGATGCGCGGATGCGGCATCTGCCGCCGTCAGTTCCGCGTGTGCAAATGGTTGTGGGGACTGGCCGCGAATGGCGAGGCCGGCGCGGATGCCATTTTGGCCATGCTCCGGGACGACGCCGGGCGGCGTCGAACACGACGTCCGGTGGAAGGCCGGTTTTCGGCCTATTTCGGTGCAGCGGCAGCGGTTCCGCCCGGCGGGATGATCCGCATCCTGGATGTCGACACCGTGTCGCCAGGCTTGAACGGGCCCGGGACCTTGTTGCTTACCGGCTTCACGCTTTGCAGGAACGCCGCGATGGCCATGGCATCGTCCGCTGTGAGATGCGCAAAAGCAGGCCAGGGCATAATCGGCGCCAGGGTGCGGCCGTCCGGCCGCTGGCCAGTCTGGATCGCAGCGACGATCTGCTCCGGGGTCCAGCTGCCGATGCCGGTCTCCCTGTCGGGCGTGATGTTTCGACCGGGAAAGACACCGACGCCAGGTATCTCAAAGCCCACATCCGAGCCGCCAAGAAAGCGCGACATATCGGGTTTGCCGAAGAAGTAGCCGGGCGTGTGGCAGTCGTTGCAGCCGGCGATCGTGACCAGGTACTCGCCACGCGCGACCTGCGCGTCGTCGGCCACGGCGACGTATGATGGAAGGGCGACGACCGAGGCCGTGAGCAATGCGAGACGAACTGACGCTGGAAACATGGTTTTCTCCCTTGGTTGTTCTTGGCTTCTCCTATGCCCTTTGTCGTGCTCCCGTCGGGGGCTGCCGTTACGCAGCCCGGCCAGCCGATTGCGGCGCACCTGATCCGCTCTACGTTGCGCCTTACGGTTTGCGGCCGATCACGGCGCCGTTCGCGGCGGGAGCATCGAACCAGACCGTCTCGACGTGCCTGAATCCGGCTTCCTCGAGCCACGCCGAATACTCGGCCGGGGTGTAGTTTCGTCCTTCCGTCTCGATCAGCATGTTGAGGCTCATCAGCGCGGCCGGCGCCGGGCCGGTCTTTTCATCATTGACGAGAAGCTCGCTGATGACGACCGCGCCGCCGCTTGGCAAAGCCTCGAAGGATCGGCGCAGCAGGGCGCGGTTCTTCGCCTCGTCCCAATCGTGCATGATCATCGACAGGAGATGCACGTCGTGATCCCCGGGAAGCTGTTCGAAGAAATTGCCGTCCGCGGTCTCGATGCGGTCGGTCAAGCCGGCCTCGGCGATCTTTCCCGCGGCGATCGCGGCCACATGCGGCAAGTCGAACACGGTCGCACGCAGCGCCCCATATTGTTTGCAAAGCTCGATGTCGTACGCGCCCGATCCGCCGCCGATGTCCAGGAGGCGGCGGAAATGACTGAGATCCACGGCTTCGCCGAGCTTGCGCGCGGTCATCGTGGAAAGCGAATGCATCGCCTCCCAGAAAAGCGCCAGCATCGTAGGATCCTCGCCCTCGAACATCGAGGATTGCACTGCCGGATCCCATGTGGTTGGCCGGTTCGTGCGCAGCGCCTCTGCAAGCCTTCCCCAGCCCGCATAGAGTCGCTTGTCGGCCATCTGCACGAAGCCACCGAAGTAATACGGCTTACCCTTCACGAGATAAGTTTCGCTTAAGGGCGTGTTGCGATAGCGGCCGTCCGTTTTCTCCAGGAGCCCAAGTGCAGCGCAGCCGGTCAACAGCATCTCGGCCGGTCGTTGATGCAGGCCGAGCGCTTCCGCCAAACCGGCAACCGTGATGGCGGCGCCGCTCGCAAGGCGGCTGAAGAGGTCCAACTCGTGCGCGGCGGCCAGAGTCTTGAAGGCCCAGAAACCGGTCGAAAGCGCCATCAGTGGGACAGCGGAAGGAAGCTCTTGCTTGGTGACGATTGGTCGGTCGGCCGCGCGCAGCCCTGTCTCGCCCGGGATCGAACCGGGCTGGTGGGCAAGTGTTGTCGTGCGCGTAGCAGAGCGCTGATGGTTGGGCATGGCACTCTCCCCAAATGTTGACGATTGGTCCGCAGCTTCCGAGCCGCGCGGTGATCTCGACGGCGCGGGTTTCGAAAATGCCGCCGATCGAATGGTCCACCAGCACGCGGCGGCGGCCTTGTGCTCGCAAGGCCGCGCCGATGGGGCGCAATAGGGTCAGCCTGGCGACCGGCGTAGGATCGGCCCCGTGGTCCGGCAGATCGATGGCATGGACCCGAATGTCCCTCAACAGCTCGGGGGACAAATCCGCGATTGCCCGACCTCTTGAGACGGATAATTGCCAAGTCTTGAGGGCCGCGACTGTGGTTTTCGGCACAGACCAAGGTAGTCGCACGCTCGACGGGTGATGGATTCGAGTCTCCGCTCGAGGCATTTCAGCCTCCCATAGCCAGCCATCCGCTTCTTCCCTTGCCGCCGAAGCAATGGTAAGGAGGCTAGAGGACCGATAGAAGTGCCAATTCATGGATTCTTGGCCAGTCCAATTCCAATTGGCATGACGACACTTGCAAGGCGCTGCCGCTAAGCCGGCAGGACGCAGGAGGACTGGTGGCAGGCTGAATTCCAGTGCCTGCGTCAGACCAATTCCAGTTGCTGAACAATGACCACCTTTCACATAAGCCTGGTCGGGCGCAAGAATCTCAGCGGCGAGATTTATCGTCAGATACGGCGCGCCGTTCTGGATCGACGGCTGCGGCCCGGCGACCCTCTGCCGCCTGGCCGCGAACTGGCGCGAACGCTTGCCGTGTCGCGTGCCACCGTGACCGTGGTTTATGAACGGCTCGCCGCGGAAGGGTTCGTGACATCCCGGCAGGGGTCTGGGACGTTCATCAGCGAATTGGTCGTGCCGGCCGGGCGAGAAAAGACCGGACGCCGATCTACCGGCGTGCTCCAGCCACGCCAGATCTGGGAGGCGATAGCCCACCACCCGCATTCGAGCCGGTTCGGTTCGACTTTCACGCCGGGTTTTGCGATGCTTCGCTGTTTCCGCACGGGGCGTGGCGGCGGTCGGTGGTTTGGGCGCTGCGTTCGGGCGAAGCGACCGCCGGCACTTACGAGCATCCCGCCGGACATCACGATCTCAGGGTCGCAATCGCCAGGCACATAGGCATCTCCCGAGGGATCGGGGCGGCTGCGGACGACATCATTGTCACAAACGGTACGCAGCAGGCACTGGATGTCCTGGCCCGCGTCCTGCTGGCACCGGGCGATGCAATTGCCATTGAAGATCCGGGCTACGGTCCTCCGAGGCATTTGTTCAAGGCCTTGGGTATTCGTGTGGTCGGTGTACCGGTGGATTGCCAGGGCCTGGTCGTTGATGCGCTACCGCGCGGAGTCGGAGCCGTGTATGTCACGCCGTCTCATCAATTTCCGCTTTCGGTGACGATGACGCTGCCGCGCCGGCAGGCGCTGCTGGCCTGGGCCGAGCGAAATAACGCGGCCATCATCGAAGACGACTACGACAGCGAGTTCCGTTTCGGGGGCCGTCCCCTCGAGCCGTTGCAGACGCTCGACGCAAAAGGCCGGGTCATCTACGTCGGCTCCTTCTCGAAGACAATGCTGCCGACGCTTCGGCTGGGCTTCATATTGACGCCGCCATCGCTGCGAGCGGCCGTGCACAAAGCGAAATTCGTCAGCGACTGGCATTCATCGACCCCGGCGCAAGCAGCGCTCGCGCGCTTCATCGATGAGGGCGCCTTTGCGCGTCACATCCGTCGGGTGAACGCAATCTACCGGGAACGGCACCAGATCATCGCGAACGCCATCGCCAATGATTTTGCCGATCATCTCGAACTCATCCGATCGACAACGGGGCTCCATCTCACCGCTCTTGCCCGGAAAATGTCGGCGGACCAGATCGCCGAGGTCGCGCGCCGCGCAGCCGATCGGAGCGTCGCCGTCCAGATCCTGTCACGGTTCGCCGTGAACGCCATACCGCGAGCCGGCATCATGCTGGGGTATGGCGCCATTCCGACGCCCCGCATCGAAGAAGGGTTGCATTTGCTGCGCGCCTGTTTCGACAGTGAACCGTCCTGACCTTCGATTTATCTACGCCACGCGTGGTTGAGCTGGCCTGGGTTTGACCACGGTGGCGAGTACGATGCCGGTGACGATGAAGGCCGCGCCGACCAGATCGTAATCGTGCAAGCCCTCGCCGAGCAGCAGATAGGCTAACACAGCGACGAACACCGTCTGCAGGTAGAGCAGCATGCTCGCTCGGCTCGCGCCGAGCGTTTCCACGCTTTTGTTGTAGAGATAGTACATCAAGGCGCCGCCCGGACCTGCCAGATAGGCGAGCGCGAGAATGCTGTGGACGTCCATGGCGGAGCGTTCGTCGTTGAACAATTCCCACACATGGAACGGCAAGGCGACCAGCGCACCAGCGCCGAGCAGCAGCACGACCATCGGCAGGAGTTCGATGCCGAATTTGGCACGGCGCAAAAGCACGGTGTACAGGCCCCAGCAGAACGCGCTGCCGACGATCCACAGCTCGCCGGCGTTGAACTTGAGCTGCAGCAGCGCCGTCAGGTTGCCGTCGGCAACGATGAAAATCATCCCGGCGAGCGCAACCAGCGCGCCTAGCGACTTCCACAGCCCGAGCGGCTCGCCAAGCACGAAACGGGCGAGCACCATCGTCATGACAGGCGACAGCGCCATGATGATGCCGGCCGTGGTGGCGTCGGTGTCGTTGAGGCCATGGTAGATCATACCTTGGCACAGGGTGAGGCCGATCGCCCCCACCGCGACGACCTCCACGACGCGCGTTCGCAACAGTCCGATCATCGCGTCGTGATGACGGTGCACGATCGGCAGCAGGATGGCGCAGGCAAGCGTCAGCCGCCAGAAGCAGAGGCCCCAGGGCGGCATTTCAGGCGCCACCCATTTGGCCGCGATATAGACGCCAGCCGAAAGCAGCCAGCACAGGACGGCGGCCGGATAGCCGGTCACGGAGGGCACGACCTCGGGTTGGGCGACGTGGTGCGCTATCGGCATTGCCTGCATGTCATGCCCTCCCCTTCGATGACGTCGGCCCGATGCGACAATATAGCCTGCGCGGTTGGGTCGTGCATCCGTTTTGAAAGGCGAAAGAAACTGCACTTGGCCGCGGCGCCTGATACAGGCCCCCTGTTCCGATCGTGCGGCGCTCGGTGGCTCGCTCGCGATCCAGGCGCGAGCGTAGCCGGGTTTGGAAATGTGAGCGACAGATAGAACCAGTGCACAATTGCGATAAGATGCTTCACCAT
Source organism: Mesorhizobium sp. B1-1-6 (assembly GCF_006443035.1). Taxonomy (NCBI): domain Bacteria; kingdom Pseudomonadati; phylum Pseudomonadota; class Alphaproteobacteria; order Hyphomicrobiales; family Phyllobacteriaceae; genus Mesorhizobium; species Mesorhizobium sp. B1-1-6. Next base: position 182,064 of record NZ_VFWR01000005.1, read on the forward strand.
TTCCGGTTTTCGAGGTCCAATGTCTGAAGTGGACTGGCTCAGCCATCTCTTGCAAATCATCACCGTTACCGGCCAGCTCGAGGTCCGCTGCGCCTACGGTGCGCCGTGGCGCATTGCCTGGAGCAAGGCTGCCGCAAACGAAATTCCCTACCATGTCATCGTCAGGGGCCGGGCCATTTTGGAGGATCCGGACACGAGAGCAGCAAGGGAGCTGGTGAGCGGGGATATTGTGCTGCTGCCTCACGGCGCGGCGCATGTGCTGCACGACGGCAGCGGGCAAATACCAATCCCTACCCAGCAACGCCGGGGGGCTGCCGGATGGATGCTGAGCGAGAATGATGGCCGGGGCGAGCAGCTGGATCTGCTGTGTGGGCGATTTTTTATCGCACCGCCCCATGATCGGCTGGTCCGCAACTACCTGCCTGCGGATCTGGTGGCGCGGTCCATGGACGGCGATGAAGAAAACGGCATCGGCTCCGCCTCCAGCCAACTGGCCGGTCTGGTGACGCTGATGCGAATGGAGTCCGCCGGTGACAGAGCCGGAGGACGCGCCATTCTCAACGCGCTTTCTTCGGCCCTGTTCACACTGGTACTGCGCGCGGCGAGCCAATCCGGGAAAGCCCCCGAAGGCTTGTTGGCCCTGGCCGGCAATCCACGGCTTGCTCCAGCCATTTCCGCGATGTTCGCCGATGCGGCACGGCCTTGGAAACTGCCCTATCTGGCCGATTTGTGCGGGATGTCGCGCGCTACGTTCATGCGCCAGTTCCAGGACAAGCTGGGTCGCTCCGCCCTCGATTTGTTGACCGATCTTCGCATGAGCCTGGCCGCCAACGAGTTGAAGAAGCCGGCGATCAGCACCGAGGCCGTGGCCGAGACCGTCGGGTATCAATCCGTCTCGGCATTCCGGCGTGTCTTCGCCGAAAGGATGGGGATGACGCCGGGGGAGTGGCGGCGACTGGTGCACAAGGGCGAGTAAGATGCGCGGTTCGGTATCTGGAAGGCAATTTGATCCTTTCACGCATCATATTGAGCTTATTCAGTCTCGAGATAATCACTCCTCCCCGTAGATTAGGCTCCGCAATCACTTGATAAGGGAGCCATCCAATGAACTGCCTCGCCACCACCGGACCCGCAACCCGCGTAGCCGCCCAGATCTTCGCGCAAACCGGGAAGAGCGAAAACGCTTTCGCGACGAATGCCGTCATCGAAACGATCCTGAGCCGCAGCGCCGCCAAGTACTACGATCCCGCTGCCACCCTGAGCGACGACCAAATCCGCGACCTGGTGCGTATCGGCACGTCCGCGCCAACCTCCTTCCACCTGCAGAACTGGCGCTTCATCGCCGTACGCTCGCCGGAAGCCAAGGCACGGCTGCGCCCGATCGCCTGGAATCAGCCGGCGATCACCGATGCGGCCGTGACCTTCATCATCATCGGCAGGCTGGCCGATGCCAGCACCGTCCCAGCCCGCCTGGCGCCCGTGGTGGAGGCCGGCATCATGCCGGCGCACCTGGTGCCGGAATGGGAGATCCCCGCTCGCGGTTTGTATGACGATCAGCCGCAGCGCCAGCGCGACGAGGCGGTACGCTCCGCGACCTTCGGCACCGCGGCGATCATCTACACGGCCCGGTCGCTGGGCATGGGTTCGACACCGATGATCGGTTTCGACGCCGAGGCGGTGCACCGCGAGTTCGGCCTGGCCGAAGACGAAGTGCCGGTCATGCTGCTGACCGTCGGGCCGGAGCGAGCCGGCAACTGGCCGCAGAAGCCGCGCATGCCGGTGGCCGATGTCCTGGACTTTGCATAATCCCCGGCAACTCCAGATCTTACGGAGACAAGGATGGCAAGAACTGCCGCTCTCGTGGAAGGCGCCGCGCCAATGGCTGATTGCGTGAGAGATTGAAGACCTTCCACGCCCGTAAATTACCCCGAACCAACAAATGTCTGAGGAGACAATTCCCATGAAAGCGATCGTAGTGACGGACCAGGCTGCAGGAACGGCCGGGATGAAATTGGTGCAGCGGCCCGAGCCGCAGGCGGCGATAAACGATGTCGTCGTCGAGATCCATGCGTCGGGGTTCGTCCCGACCGAGCTGACGTGGCCCTCGACCTGGACCGATCGCGTCGACGGCGACCGGACGCCATCGATCCCCGGGCACGAGCTGGCCGGAGTGGTCACCGCCCTCGGCTATGGCACGACCGGGCTCTCGGTAGGCCAGCGGGTGTTCGGCCTCGCCGATTGGTATCGCGACGGCACCCTGGCGGAGTATATCGCCATCGAGGCCCGCAACCTCGCGCCACTGCCGGGCGATGTCGACTTCACGGTGGGCGCTAGCCTGCCGATCTCGGGCCTGACCGCGTGGCAGGGACTGTTTCAGCACGGCCGTCTTCAGGCGGGGCAGAGCGTCCTTGCGCATGGTGCGGCCGGCGCCGTTGGGTCGATGGTGACGCAGCTCGCACGAGAGGCCGGTGCCTACGTCATTGGCACGGGCCGCCCTGCCGACCGCCAGAAGGCGCTCGACTTCGGTGCGAATGAATTCGTCGACCTCGAGAACGACACCCTGGAAGACGTGCGCGGCGTCGATCTGGTGTTCGATGTCATCGGCGGCGACATCCAGAAGCGGTCCGCGGGCCTGATCCGAGCCGGAGGCACGCTCGTGACCGTCGTCGGCCCGGCCGAGACGCGGCCCGTGGATGCCCTGGCGGTCGACTTCGTCGTCGAGTCCGATCGTGCCCAGCTGAGCGAAATCGTCCAGCGGGTGCGGGACGGACGGCTGCGGACAAACATCGGCAAAGTCGCGACCCTCGACGAGGCGATCGCGGCCTTCAACTCGACCGAACGACGCGCGGGGAAAACGGTCATCCGTGTTCGCCCGTGAGGACTTGGGGGAGAGAGGACGGTTCCTCTCTCCTCGATTTCGTCCAGACGGGCGGCTCCGGATAGGCTGCGAGCAGCGAGATCTCATGTCGAACCCGGTTGTTTTCAGTGTCGCATTCTGTTGGCCCGCGACCGCCGACCGGCAGACATACTCAGGATGGCAATTTCGGGCGGGACGAAGATGTTCGTCCCGCTATTCGAGATACGGCGCCAGTACATCTTCGATCCATTTCATGAATGCGCGGACGCGGCGCGACAGATTGCTGCGATGTGCTACGACGAAGGACACGGGGATCGCCCGGCGACGCAAATCGGGCATGATCTCCACCAGCGCTCCACTCTTCAAGTATTGGCCAATCCCCAGGAGTGGCGCTTGAATCAGGCCAAGGCCGGCGACGGCAGCAGCGTCGTAGGTCTGCGCGCTGTTGACGTGTAGCGCGCCTGGCAACTGAAGCGTCGCGTAGCCGTCGCCGTCCGGATATTCCCATCCATGCGGTCTCGCGCCCAGCATCGTCGAAAAATGAATTGTCCGATGTTCCTGGCGCTGGAGGTCGTCCAGCGACCGAGGGACGCCATAGCGCGCCAGATAAGCGGGACTGGCGGCGTTGACCATGCGCAACAGGCCCAGCGGGCGGGCAATCAGCGTCTCGTCCCCGATGGGACCAAGTCGCAAGACGCAGTCAAACCCCTCCTGAACCAGATCGACTTGCCGGTCGGTACTCGACATCTCCAGCTCTAATTCTGGGTGAGCCGCCATGAAATCCGGCAAGGCCGGAACGATCGTCGTGCGCGCCACTTCGGTCGGGAGATCGACCCGTAAACGCCCGCGAAGCGCCACGCGATCGCCCGCGAACATCGAGTGCAGATCATCGACTTCAGCCAGCAGATCGCGGGCACGGGCATGAAATGCGCGCCCGTCCTCCGTCAACCGCACGCTGCGCGTCGTCCGGTGCAGGAGCCTGGCACCGACATCTTCTTCCAGCTTCCGGACCGCCGTCGAGGCCCTCCCCTTCTGGATGCCCAGGCTATCGGCCGCGCGGGTGAAGCTGCCCATTTCCGCGACCGTTATGAAAATGAGGACGTGCTCGAGATTCTGCATTCGTGCCTCGTATTGTTTTCCAGAAAGAGAACAGTTGGTTCATTTCCTCGGTGTTTATCACACTCAGGAGGCACAGTAAGTTTCGGATATGGGATCTCCCCATCGGAGAACGACAAGTGTCCGAAACCATGAACCCGCGTCAGACAGCCGAAACCGTGACCTTGCATCGCGCCCTGTGGACCGGCCGGATCATGAGCGCGCTTGTCGTTATCGTTCTGGTGGCAGACGGCACCATCCAGCTTTTTGCGCCGGCACAGATCGCGAGCATGTTGCAGGAAACCGGGTTCGCGCTGGACCTGACCCGTGTCGTGGGTCCCATCATACTCGCCTGCGCCATCCTCTACGCCATTCCGGCCACCGCCGTCCTCGGCGCGATCCTGGTGACGGGCTTTTTGGGCGGTGCCATCTGCGCCCACGTCCGCATTGGTGAGTTGGGGTCGCCGCCGGAGATCATTTCCCTGCTTCTGGGCGCGCTGGCATGGGGCGGCCTCTATCTGCGCGATCCCCGAGTCCGGGCCATTCTACCACTCATCCATTGAACCAACCGGGGCAGTGCCCTGTCCCTCAACATCAGGAGAAAACACATGTTTCTAGTCATGGGAATCACGGGAAAAGTTGGCGGCGCAACGGCAGAACATCTGCTGGCGCACGGCAAGGAAGTACGCGCGCTTGTCCGCAATCGCGAGAAGGCAGCCAACTGGGCGAGCAAGGGCGTGGAGCTGGTAGAGGGCGATTGGAATAATTCGGCAGCCATCGAGGAAGCGCTCGGAGGCGTCGAAGGCGCGTTCGTCATGTTGCCCCCTGTCTGGGCGCCCTCGCCCGATTACAAGGAAGCAAAGGGCGTGATTACAAATTATGTCGAGGCGCTCACCAAGGCAGCGCCGCCGCGCGTGGTTGCGCTTTCGTCGATGGGCGCGAACAGAACCGGCGGACACGGAGTGATCACGGCCTTGTCGCTTCTGGAGCGAGGTTTTCGCGACCTGAAATCGCCAATCGCATTTGTGCGCGCCGGCGGGTTCTTCGAAAACTTCCTCTACGGCTTGCAGGTCGCGCAGGGCGGAACGCTACCGGTCTACTACAATCCGACAAACCGCAAATCGACCATGGTCGCGACGAACGACATCGGCGCGGAGGTCGCAACCCTTTTGACCGGGCCGGCGTGGTCGGGCCAGCGCGTCATCGAGCTTGGTTCGATGGTCACCGCCGATGACGTCGCGGGACAGCTGGGTGAAGTCCTCAATCGCGACGTGAAAGCCTTTGCAATCCCGCGTGCAGGGTGGGCGAAAGCCTTCGAGCAATTCGGCATCCCGAAAGGCCACTCCGGACCTGCCGAAGAAATGTTCGAAGCCGTGAACGCGGGATGGATGGACCTTGGCGTCGCGAGTACGGAGCACGTAGCCGGTACGACGTCCGCACGCGATGTGTTCGAGGCTGCACACAACGCCGCCAAGGCGTAAGGCCGGGAGAGACGGAGACTTCCCGCGTTAGACGCGGCGCGGGAAGTGCTCAGCCGTTCACGCGGAGCGAGCGCCTCGGAAGCGGATGTGGCAGGCGAAAACAAGACGTGCCGGTTGGCGCGCTTACCGAGCGCCCGAACGTCTATGAATGGCAGGCGCGCTGATCGATCCGCTGCCGGTGCTCTATCATTCTTCGTCGAGCCCCCTCTATGAGGGGGCGGTGAAGGAGTGGGGGGCTGAGGCGGTGCCCTTCAGGCTTGAGGTCGGCGCAAGGCGAATGCGCGTTTGTTGGACGGCTGCTATGCGCCTCTTTCCCGCCATTCAGCAAACTTTCAAACGTTCCCGAAAGTGGTCGTTTTCGTCTGCGTTCATGGCGGCAGAGATGTGAGCCGGATCCGAGCGGATCATCGATCTTCATTGCCTTCCCGATTGGCGCTTGGTTTGAGTGGCACGGGAAGACGCTATCTCGCAAGACCCTGAATGCCGGAACTCCGAGCCGAGATAGGTAAGTCGACAGCCAATTGACGCAAATATCTTGCCCTGCGACTCTAGAAACGACTGAGCATGTTCTCTGATGGCGTATTCGCCGTTCTCCTCACCGTGCTGGTGCTGGAGTTGAGACCACCCGGTCAGCCGACTTTCGTTGCGTTGCTATCCCTGTGGCCGACGTGGCTGAGTTACGCTGTGAGTTACATCTTCATCGCCATCGTCTGGGCCAATCACCACTACCTCATGCGCTACGCTCGCGAGACGACACCGCACCTCATGTGGTTCAATTTCGCGCATTTGTTTTCGATCTCACTGCTCCGCTATCCACTGCTTGGATGGCGGTGAGCGAACTCGAGCCGCAGCCCGTAGCCTTTTACGCAGCCGCCTTCTCTCTGGTGAATGCAACCTACATCGGGCTGATCTGGGAGTTGCTCGATCGGCGAAGCAGCGTCAAGATTTCGCCCAAAGTACGCAGGCTCATGCGCGTCCGATCCTTTACGACCTTGGCCCTCTTCGGCGTGGCTGCAATGATTGCGCTGAAGTACCCCCTTGCGGGCTTGGGTCTCTGCATCTGCTGTCTGCTCGGCTATTTGAATCCCGAACCGCCAATGGCTGAAACGCGGCGAAACTGACAAAAGTAGGCCTAACTCCGCAGCATTTTTGCGATTTCACAGCGCTGCTCGCGCATCACACATCAGGGTGTCCCCGTTCCTGCAGCACCCAAGTGTTGCCATCTGGATCCGAGAAGCCCGCGAAGCTGGCATAGTCTCGGTGGTTGGGGTCGAAACCTGGGGCGAACGCCCCACCCCAGCCGTCGATCGGAGCCTTGTGCTTGAGTTCGCTGACTTCGACTCCGCGTTCGAGCAACCGGCTTCGCGCAGTCTCAATATCCGTAACGACAAGATAGATGTTGCGAAGCGACCCTGCGGGCGCGTCCGTAACGCCTTTGCCGAATTGTATTGAGCAGTGGGAGCCAGGCGGCGTGAGCTGGACCACACGGAAGGTGGTGTTCGGCGCATAGTCGACATCGAGCGCAAAGCCGACCCGGTCCACATAAAACCGGAGCGCACGATCGATATCGCTTATCGGCAGTGTGACAACCTCAAGCGATAATATTCCGAACGCGGCTGTGCCAGACTTCATAGTCCGTCCCCTTCGATTAGCTTACAAATCGATGACTAGATCACGGGTCGGTTGCGAGCAGCAAATGAGAAGGTTGCCGTCGGCCGGCCTTTCAAGCGGTTCAGGCTCATAGGCGATCGCGCCTGATATCAACCCACTTTCGCAGTTGTGACAAACACCGGTTCGGCATGACCACCGGGAGGGAACGTCACAGGCCTCTGCCAGCTCCAGAATGCTCCGGTACACTGAAGGGTTCCAATGGGCGGCTACACCACTTCGAGCGAAGGAGACCAGCGGACCGGCATCGGTGTCGCCTTCCGGCAGATGTGGCGCGCGCCGCTCGCTGGCAACAACACCGGGGTTCAGCGGCTCGCTCCCGTTGAAGATCTCGATACGAACGCGATCCGGGGCGACGCCCGATGCGGCTAGCGCCTCTTTCATGTCTGCCATGAAGTCGACAGGTCCGCAGAGATAGACGTCCGCGTCCTGCGGGATACTGACACTATTGAAGACCAATGGTGATAGGTGGCCGGTTGCATCAAAATCGACGCCGAGTCTGTCGACCGGGTCTGGCCTGCTATAGCAGACATAACTGCGACCATGGGGGAGACTGGCCATCAGACGGCGGACTTCGGCTGCAAAAGGATGGTGCCGTCTGTCGCGAGCCGCGTATAGCCAGAGGACCTGCCGCGTGTCCCGGGCTGCCGCCAGCGCGTATAGTATTGCCAGAAGAGGTGTCGCGCCGATGCCTGCGCTGAGCAGTACCACGGGGCTCTGCCCAGGCTGCAATGTAAAGCTTCCGCGCGGCGAGCTTACGTCGACAAGATCGCCTATCCGCACATGATCCCGCAGAAAAAGGCCGGCCGTCCCGTGCGGTTCGATCTTGACGCTGATTCTGTAGCGCTCTTCCGAGAGTGGGCCCGAGAGCGAGTAGCTGCGAAATAGCGCAGCACTGGAACGGGTCGGGCGAAGGCGCAGCACGATATATTGACCAGGTAGAGCGGGCGGGAGCGGCTTTCCATCGGGATGCCGCATCGACAGAGAGACGACGTCCACGGACTCCTGCTCTAGATCAGCCACCGCGAGCGGCTGAAATCCGGGAGCAGCAGGGTGTAACGCGGCTGGCGGAGCGAGCCCGGCATTGCCGCTCTCTACGCCGGTCGATTGGCTGCGCAGCAAAGCCTCAAAAGAACCCCGCCATCCTGGCGAAAGCGCTTTGATCCGCGCCGCGCGCTCCAATTCGACGCGGGGATGTTCCGGTGAATAAAGCAGTGCATTCAGCTCAGCGACGGTTACCCGTTCATTCGCTTCGCCCACCTTGAGGATTTCGTCGCCCGCTCCTACCTCGCCTTCTTGCAGAACTCGGAAGTAGAATCCTGGCCGGCCGCTGGAAGTCAGCAATGCCGGCATTCGGGGCTCGTCCATGCGGATGCCAACCCGGTAGCATGTGACGCGAGGTTGAGTGACCTCGAAAAGCGCGCCTCCAATACGAAATCGATCTCCGATGCAAACTGCATCGTCTGGCAAGCCCTCGACCGTGAAGTTTTCGCCGAACTGACCATAGACGAAGTCGGTCCTGTTCAGGTGCTTCTGCCAGTAGCGATATGATGCGATTTGATAGACGAAGACGGCCCGCTGCTCGCCCCCGTGCCCGGCGAGGTCGCCCTGACCGTCACCGTCCAAATTCAATCGGCCAACGCGACAACGTCCGGCTACCGGGTTTTTGAAAATGCCGGTGTATACGGTGCGGTCATTCCAAGAGATGTTGCGCGGAAGCCCCACGTTCACGGACAATAGTCGCGCCATGCTCCGCTCCGTTTAATCGCGACCGGTAGCTAGCCGCCGGCAATCATTTCGGGGCCTCCACCAGGTGCCCGCTCCAACTCGGCCACATTGAGATTTCGATCAGGACCGTGAGGGACGACCGTCTGGCCAGGCTCGAGATGAAGCTGAACGTCGTCGAGGAAGACCGGAACTATGTCCGGCTCAAACGACACAAGGTTGGCAATGCGGCGGACTTCGGGATAGGCGTCGGTGTAGGACCATGCCGCCTGACGAGCGTCGCCAATAGAATAATAGCTGCAGAGCCCTTTGTAGGGACAGAACGTCTGAAGCTTTACCGCTGTGAGGGAGGACTCGTGGATGTCATCACGAGGGACATACCAGCGTGGAGCGAACCCGGATTCGTAAAGGCCCAATGGATGCCTGGTATCCGCAACGACGCGGTCGTTGTAGCGGACCACGAGGTGACGAGAACTCTGTCGAATATCTATGCGATGGTATGGGTCGGCAGCATGACCCAGGATTCGTTCGTCTTCTTCATAGAAGGCATCCATGGCGCGCCATGCGAACGCCAATCGTCCCTGGAGTTCTGTTGCATGGGCAGGGAGGTTCGTGTGTTGCCACGCTCCTCTGGCGGCCACGTGTTGCTCGCCTACCCGGACAGTGTACCATGAAGTAGACCCAAGATCAGGATGTTGGGTGATCTGCTCTGTCCGCTCCAACACATGTGCTGAAATGTCGGACTCCGGAAAATAAGCTACCGGGTAGCGGGCGGGTTCAAACAGTAGGAGAACGTCCTCGCTTTCGGCAACCCAAACCCCGCCAAACAATACGCGCATGCGCCGGCGCAGCCGTTCCACATATAACATTCTCTTGGGCAACGCTTCTGGGACGAGAAACCGACCGACGGCTCCCGTCGAGAGAGGACCTTGTTGCCAAGACAGTCCCACTGCTCAGTTCCCGATATCGCGGCAGAGCCGCAAATAGCTATTTGCAACGTAAGTCCGAGAAATTGGTTCCACCACCGACCGCAAACTTCCAGAGCGGCTCGCGCGCTCGGAAATTCGCACCCACTTCGCGGAAGACGGCTAGGCGACTGCAAGCCGGCTGAGGGACGGCCGTTCGCACGCTATATGGGTCGATCAAATCGGCGCGGCGCAGCAGCAATCGGCTATTCAACCACCCCAGCGATTGTCCACTTTGGCAGGCGCATTGCCTATAACCTGCCAGTCCGCTTTCGGCCCCGAAATGCGACATTCACACTCGTCTCGGCAACCGCACCTTCCCGCCCCGCGCTCCCCTCACGCGGTCTTCTGCGTCACCAGCCCCAGTTCCTCGACCATCGCCTGGCGCATCAGGAATTTCTGCGGCTTGCCGGTCACCGTCATCGGCAATTCCGTGCGGAAGCGGATGTGGCGCGGGACCTTGTAGTGGGCGATCTGGCCGGCGCAGAAGGCCTTGATCTCCTGTTCGGTGGCGATCTGGCCGGGCTTAAGCACAATCCAGGCGCAGAGCTCCTCGCCATATTTGGCGTCGGGAACGCCGAACACCTGCACCTCCCTCACCTTGGGGTGTCGATAGAGGAACTCCTCGACCTCGCGCGGATAGACGTTCTCGCCGCCGCGGATGACCATGTCCTTGACCCGGCCGACGATGTTGCAATAGCCCTCGGCATCGATCGTGGCGAGGTCGCCCGTATGCATCCAGCCGTCCGCATCGATCGCCTCGCGGGTCTTGTCCTCGTCGTCCCAATAGCCCTTCATCACGGAATAGCCGCGTGTGCAGAGTTCGCCCGGCGCACCGACGGCAACGGTTGCGCCATCGGCATCGACGGCCTTGACCTCGACATGGGGATGAACGCGCCCGACAGTCGAGACGCGTTTTTCCAAGGGGTCGTCGACGCTGCTCTGGAAGGAGACCGGGCTGGTCTCGGTCATGCCGTAGGCGATGGTCACTTCGGACATATGCATCAGCGACACCACCTTCTTCATCACCTCGATCGGGCATGGCGAGCCGGCCATGATGCCGGTGCGCAGGCTGGACAGGTCGAAGGCGGCGAAATCGGGATGGTCGAGCAGGCCGACGAACATGGTCGGCACGCCGTAGAGGCCGGTGCAGCGTTCCTGCGCCACGGCGTTCAGCGTGGCGCCGGCATCGAAGCCCTCGCCAGGGAACACCATGGTCGAGCCCTTGGTGACACAGCCCATCGTACCCATCGACATGCCGAAACAATGGTAGAGCGGCACGGGAATGCAAAGCCGGTCGTCGACCGTCAACCTGATGGCCGAGGTGACGAAATTGCCGTTGTTGAGGATGTTGTTGTGGGTCAGCGTCGCGCCCTTGGGCGCGCCCGTGGTTCCGCTGGTGAACTGGATGTTGATGGCGTCCTCCGGCTTCAGCCCTTCGGAGATGCGGTCGAGGCTGTCATGCTCGTCGCGCCCCGCCATCGCCAGCACATCGGCGAAATTGAACATGCCGGGCGAGTTCTCCTCGCCCATGCGGATGACGATCCGGAGCGCCGGCAGTTTCTGTGCCCTGAGCTTGCCGGGCGTGGCCGTCGCGATCTCCGGCGCCAGCGTCTCGATCATGCCGAGATAATCCGAGGTCTTGAAGCTGGCCGCGGTGACCAGAGCCTTGCAGCCGACCTTGTTCAGCGCATAGTCCAGCTCGGTGAGCCGGTAGGCCGGGTTGATGTTGACCAGGATCAGGCCGATGCGGGCGGTGGCGAATTGCGTCACCAGCCATTCCCAGCGGTTGGGCGACCAGATGCCGACGCGATCTCCCTTTTCGAGGCCCAGCGCCAGGAAACCGGCGGCCAGCGCATCCACCGTGTCGGACAGCTCGCTCCAGGTGAAGCGCTTGTCCTGGGCGACGAAGACGGCGGCATCGAGCGTGCCGTATTTGCCGGCCGTGTCGGAGAACAGTGCGGGAATGGTCTTGTTGAGCAGCGGCACGCCACGCTCGCCCGAGACGTGCGCCTTGCCGTCGACGGGCGCGACAAAGACGCTGCCGGCGCGCGCCCCGCGTCCGCGCAAACTGGTGGCGTTCTTCAGCTCGTCGAGATTGACCGGCATCGCTCTCTCCTCCCAGAACATCCGAGCCTATCAGCCTGCCGGGACGGTGGAAATCCCGCCGAAGGTAGGGCCAAGCTTCGAAGGCGGACCGCGCCGCCTTCCACGGTCATAAGAATGGCAGGGTCGTGAGAATGGCGCAGAACGAAAAACCCCGCCTCGAAGGGCGGGGGGCGCAAATCATCACCATAGCGGTATTTGTAGCATAGTGGCCGGCACAAAGCAAGAACAAAATTTGTCCGCCGCCAGCTATCCCTTCACCGAGGCCATGCTGGCCGCTATGTCGCGCAGCATCGTCTCGTCGGCCGTGGAACGCGTCTTTCGCGATGCGACAAGACACGCCTGCGACCGCAGCACGACGCCGTCGACCAGCACCTTGAGATGGTTGGCGCGCAGCGTCGAGCCGGTGGTGGTGATGTCGACGATGACATCGGCAAGGCCGGCCGCCGGCGCGCCCTCGGTGGCGCCCAGGCTCTCGACGATGCGATAGACCTGGATACCGTGCTTCTGCGAGAAGAATTGCTGGGTCAGCCGCCAGTATTTGGTGGCGATCCTGAGCCGCCTTCCGTGACGCTGGCGGAAATCGGCGGCGACATCATCGAGGTCGGCCATGGTCTCGACGTCGAGCCAGATGTCGGGCACGGCCACCACGACATCGGCATGGCCGAAGCCGAGACGGGCGACGATTTCGGCGCGCGCCTCCCAGTCGGCGAGGTTCTCGCGCACGAGGTCCTCGCCGGTGATGCCGAGATCGACGGCACCTTGCCCGATCTCGCCCGATATTTCGGAGGCGGACAGGAAAACGACCTCGACATTGTCCATGCCTTCGACGCGGGCGTGATATTTGCGCTCGTCACCGGGCAGGCTGATGGCGAGGCCGGCTTTCGCCAGCACCTCCAGCGCCTGCTCCTTCAACCGGCCCTTGGACGGGATCGCCAGCGTGATCATGGCGCGTGCTCCCGCAATGCCTCGATGCGGTCGAGCCAGACCGAGAAGCCGACGCCGGGGATCGGCGTCTTGGCGCCGAGCAGCGTCAGCAGCCGGTCGTAGCGGCCGCCGCCGGCCAGCGGCCTTTCACCATCTTGCGCCGCGATCTCGAAGACGAGGCCGGTGTAATAATCGAGCGGGCGGCCGAAGGCGGCGTCATAGCGGATCTTTTGCGCCGGCAGGCCGTTCGCCTCGACGGCCTTGGCGCGCGCCGCGAATTTTTCCAGCGCGGCCCCGAGCGATAGCCCGGCGGCACCGGCAAAACTCTCGAGCGCCTGGGCCGCGCCGTCGAGCGGCACGTCGATCGCCAGAAAGGTCTTCAGCGCCGCGAAGGCTTCGTTGGACAGCCGCACGCTGCGCAGCTCGGCCTTTTCGATCAGCCGCCGCGCGATATCGGCCGGCGCGCGTCCGGCCGAAGCCGACAGGCCGGCCTGTTCCATGCCGCCGGCTATATGCGCGGAGAGACCGTCCAGGTCACCGTCGAGCACAAGTGCCGCGACCGGGCCGGAGAGCTGGCTGTTGCGCGGCGGATTGGCGAGATCGGCAAGGGCTGCCTCCAGCATCGTCGCCGAGCCGAAGGCGCGGGCGAGCCGCATGCGCCAGCCGCGCGGCAGGCCGAGAGCCGCCAGCACCGCCTCGAAGATGGCCTGGTCGCCGAGCGTGATCGAGAGCTGCTGGCCCGGCAGCGCCAGCGACAGCAGTGCATGCGCGTCGGCCACCGAACGGGCATCGGCAGCGGCCGTGTCGCGGTCGCCGAGATCCTCGATGCCGGCCTGGAAGAACTCGTTGCCGCCTTCGCGGCGCTGGCGGAACACTTCGCCCAGATAGGAGTAGCGACGCGGCGTACCGGCCTGGCTGGCGATATGATCGAGGCAGACGGGAATGGTGAATTCCGGCCGCAGGCAGAGCGTCTGCCCGGTCTCGCTTTCGGTCAGGAAAATGCGGCGGCGCAAATCCTCGCCGGCCATATCGAGAAACGGATCGGCCGGCTGCAGCACGGCGACCTCCACCGCATGCGTGTCGCGGGTCGCGAAGAGGCCGGCGATGTCGGCCGCGATGGCGGGATAGCGGGAGGTCATAGAGCGCATGGGCGCGAGGCACCCCCCTCTGTCCTGCCGGACATCTCCCCCGCAAGGGGGGAGATCGGCAGCTTCGAGCGCAGCGCCTTTTCTGCCACGACGGAGATTGGCGAAAGCATACGCGACATCCAATCTCCCCCCTTGCGGGGGAGATGGCCGGCAGGCCAGAGGGGGGTGCTCAAGCGCCACCCTTCGCGCGGTCGGCTGCCTGCTCCGCCAGGATCTTTCTCACCTGCGCCACCAGCTCGCTTTCCGCCACCGTGACCTGTGCCGGGCGGGCGGCGCGCCATTCGGCATTATCCGTGATCTCGGCCGACAGGCGCGCGCCTTCGATCAGGTCCTTGATCTGCAATTCGCCCTTGGCGCGCTCGTCGCCGCCCTGGATGATCGCGACCGGGCAGCCGCGACGGTCGGCATATTTGAGCTGCGCCTTCATGCCGGCGCCGCCGAGATACATTTCGGAGCGAATGCCTGCGGCACGCAGCTCGCCCACCATCTTCTGGTAGCGGCCGAGGCTGTCGGTGTCCCTGTCCATCACCAGCACGACGACCGGCGCGATCACGTCGGCGTTGTCGAGCTTGCCGAGGTTCTTCAGCGCCGTCATCAGCCTGGAAACGCCGATGGAAAAACCGGTCGCCGGCACCGGCTCGCCGCGGAAGCGCGACACCAGCCCGTCATAGCGGCCGCCGCCCCCGACTGAACCGAAGCGCACGATCTGGCCATCCTCGTTGGGGATCTCGGCCAGGAGCTCGGCTTCGAAGACCGGGCCGGTGTAGTATTCGAGGCCGCGCACCACGGAGCGGTCCATGGCGACGCGATCTTCGCCGTATCCCGCCGCCCTGACCAGGGCCTCGATGGTCGCGAGCTCGCCAACGCCCTCCTGGTAGACGGCGTTCGCACCGACGCTGGCATCCTGGCCGGCCTGCGCGTTTCGCGCCGTCGCCAGAAGAACCGCCTCGGCTTGCGTATCATTCAGCCCGGCGCCTTTGGCGAAGTCGCCCTCGCCTTCCTTGCCGCCGTCCCAGCGCCCTGGTCCCAAGAGAAGCCGCACGCCTTCCGGCCCGAGCTTGTCCAGCTTGTCGATCGCCCGCAGCACGGTCAGCCGACGACTCGTATTCCCTTCACCTCCGAGGCCGATCGCCTCGAGCACGCCGTCCAGCACCTTGCGGTTGTTGACGCGGATGACGTAGTCGCCGCGCTTGATGCCGAGCGCTTCCATCACATCGGCCATCATCATCGCCATCTCGGCGTCGGCGGCGACGCCCGGCGTGCCGATCGTGTCGGCGTCGAACTGCATGAACTGGCGGAAGCGGCCGGGACCGGGCTTCTCGTTGCGGAACACCCAGCCGGAACGGTAGCTGCGATAGGGTTTTGGCAGGCGCTCGAAATTCTCGGCGACGAAACGCGCCGTCGGCGCGGTCAGGTCGTAGCGCAGCGACAGCCACTGGTCGTCATCGTCCTGGAAGGAGAACACGCCTTCGTTCGGCCGGTCCTGGTCGGGCAGGAATTTTCCGAGCGCATCGGTGTATTCGATCAGCGGCTGGTCGGCGGGTTCGAAACCGTAGAGTTCGTAGACCGAGCGGATGGTCGCCATCATCTTCTCGACGGCGCGGATATCTTCGGCGCTGCGGTCGGCAAAACCGCGCGGCAGCCGCGCTTTCGTCTTTTCCGATTTGTCGGCCATGGATTCGCCCGGTGTTTCGTGTTGCTGAAAACTCAACAGCGTTGCGATTTTCGCAACGGGCGTGTCCTAACCGAACAGGTCCTACCGGGCAAGGCCGGCGGCAGGCGCTGTCTCCATGCATGCGAGAAGGCACGCGGGCGTTCGCCGAAACAAAAACGCACCGAAAATGAAACAATCCCGCCATCGGCGCGGCATCGTGCCGACATAATCGAGGCCGATACAGCACACCGCAATGAAGGGGTTCGGGACATGATGAGCGCGGTGGAGTTTCACGACAACAGGGATGCGGGCGACATGCCGGCACGCCTGCGCGCCGCAGATGTCCATGCTCCCAGGATGATCGGCCAGCCGGCCGGACCGTTCGAGGTACACGCCGATACCGGCAAGGGACCTTCCCTGCGCGACGCATTGGTGACCGGCCTGCTGGTGATCTATCCAACCGTCGCCACCGTGGTCGCGATCGTCGCCGGCCTGTTCCTGGGAAGTGCCAACGGCGCCTGAGGCTATTTCGGCCGTTTGAAAGCCTTCCGCTCCTTCTCGACCTCCTTGCGGCACACACACCCCTCGAGATGATCGTTGACCAGGCCCATCGCCTGCATGAAGGCGTAGACCGTGGTCGGGCCGACGAAGGTCCAGCCGCGCTTCTTCAGATCCTTGGAAATGCGGATCGAGACCGCCGTGGTCGGATTGGCGCGCAGATGGGCGAGGTCGACCACCTGCGGCCGTTCCTCCCTGCCGGGTTCGAACTTCCAGAACCAGGCAGCGAGCGAGCCGAATTCATCGGCCATTTCGCGGGCGCGTTTGGCGTTGTTGATGGTCGAGACGATCTTGCCGCGATGGCGGATGATGCCGGCATCGCCGAGCAGGCGCTCGACGTCCTTGTCGGTGAAGGCGGCGACTTTGTCGAAATCGAATCCGGCGAAAGCGGCGCGAAAATTCTCGCGCTTGCGCAGGATGGTCAGCCAGGACAGGCCCGACTGGAAGCCTTCGAGACAGATCTTCTCGAACAGCCGGCGGTCGTCCGCCACCGGGCGGCCCCATTCATGGTCATGGTAATGCAGGTAGTCGGGCAGATTGCCGTGCCAGAAGCAGCGCGCGACACCGTCGGGTCCGGCGAGAAGGCCGGTTCTTTCCTTGTCCATGGCGAGAATTCCATTCGTTAACGCGCTGGTTGCGCTGCTTTACCTTGGCTTTACCAGATTCCTGAACGCGGCGGTAACCACACCAAAAGGTTTACCGACAGTTCCGCATTTTACACATTCCGATTCATGTTTCGGTTGCTGTTCCCGCGCCAATGATCGCTGAACCGGGAGGTGGTTTCCACCCGGTTTGTCAGACGATCAAGGTGCTTTCCCGATGAAGAGAGTTTTGTTTTCCGTGCTCGGCGCCGTGGCTGCGTTTGCCGCAGGCGTCACACCTTCCACGGCCGGAGACCGCTATGCCGACAGACCGCCGGTGATGGTGAGCCCCGACCTTTCCGCCCCCTGGGTGCTGCAGCTTGGCCAAGCGCCGGGGATCGTGCGGCAGAACCGGCAGGTCGCGCAGCAGCCGCGCCCGCGTTATGCGCAGCCCGACCGCGTGCAAACGGCGGCCGTGCAGGCCCCGGCCAAGCGCATGGTCGCGCGCCCGCAGATCAATCCGATCTACCTGCCGCAGGAAGTCGCCTATGACGGCTCCCAGAAGCCGGGCACCATCGTCATCGATACGACCCAGAACTTCCTCTATCTGGTCGAAAAGAACGGCAAGGCGCGGCGCTATGGCGTCGGCACCGGCAAGCCGGGCTTCGAATGGTCGGGCACGCACAAGATCACCAACAAGCGGGTCTGGCCGGACTGGCGCCCGCCGGCCGCGATGATCAAGCGCGAGGCCGCCAAGGGGCGCTACCTGCCAACCTACCTGGCCGGCGGCATGGAGAACCCGCTCGGCGCGCGCGCGCTCTATCTCGGTAGTACGGAATATCGCATCCACGGCACCAACCAGCCCTGGACGATCGGCGGCGCCGTGTCGTCGGGCTGCATCCGCATGCGCAACGAGGATGTCGTCGACCTTTATGAACGGGTCGATGTCGGAACCACTGTCGAGGTGATATAATAGTTGCTGCGAATCACCCGATCCGGAAGCGCAGCGCTTCCCGGGATCGGAAGGAATAACGGGGGACGGGCCGTATGGGGATGCGGCCGGTCAGAAAGGGCGGCACGGGAAACCGTGCTGCCCTTTCCGTTTCGGACGAAGCACTGCCGCGCCCGCACGTCGCGCAAAAGGCATGACGGTTCGCATTCGTGCTGCCATTGCCGCGGTTCTTTTGCTATGGCAAGGCAACGCTCAGGTCAGAAGAGTCCGATCATGTCACTGTCCGACGACAGCCGCTATCTCAAGGGCGGCCCGGTTGCCCGGCGCATCATCGCCGCCGTGCGCGAGGATGCGGCGATCGCAAGGGCCGAAGGGTTCCCGCCCAAACTGGTGTCGATCACCGTCGGCGATACGGCGGCGGTGGATGTCTATGTACGAAACCAGCGCGCCAAGGCAGAGCTGGCGGACATCGATTTCGACGAACGGCGCTTTCCCGCCACCATCACCGCGGGCGAACTGGAAGCGGCGATCCACGGCCTGAACGCCGATCCGCGCGTTACCGGCATCATCATCCAGCGGCCGGTGCCGGCACATATCCCGATCAGGACGTTGCAGGCGGCGGTGCATCCGCTGAAGGACGTCGAAGGCATGCATCCGGCCTCGATCGGCAACATCGTCTACAACCAGCTCGATCTGGCGCCCTGCACGGCGGCCGCCTCGGTCGAGTTGCTCAAGGAAACCGGCCTCGACCTCAAGGGCCTGGAAGTGGTGATGGTCGGCCACTCCGAGATCGTCGGCAAGCCGATCGCCTTCCTGTTGATGAGCGAAGGCGCGACGGTCACGGTCTGTCACCACATGACGCGCTCGGTCGCCGCGCACGCGCGCCGCGCCGATGCGCTGTTCGTCGCCGTCGGCAAGCCGCGCCTGATCAAGGCCGACATGGTAAAGCCGGGTGCGGCCGTCATCGATATCGGCATCAATTCCGAGACGCTGCCGGACGGTTCCACCCGTATCGTCGGCGACGTCGACACCGACAGCGTGAAGGACGTGGCCTCCTGGATCACGCCGGTGCCGGGCGGCGTCGGCCCGATCACCGTTGCGATCCTGCTGCGCAACACGATGGTGGCGCTCAGCCGCCAGCGCGCGCTCTACGAGGCGACCTACGGCACGATCGACAGGCTGGCGGCCGAATAACGCCGGGGCGGCCCCTACTCAGCGGCGATCAGGCCGGGTTCCGCGACACCTTCCGGCCTCGGCCCGCCATAGGCCCAGTCGAGCAGCTTGATCGTATGCACCACCGGCAGCTTCGCGGCAGACGCGATCTGCGTTATGCAGCCGATATTGCCGGTGGCGACGACCGAAGCGCCGGTAGCCTCGATGTTTTTCACCTTGCGGTCGCGCAGCCTGGCCGAAATATCCGGCTGCAGAATGTTGTATGTGCCGGCCGAACCGCAGCACAAATGCCCTTCGCGCGGCTCGCGAACGATGAAACCGGCTTTGGCCAGCAATTCCCTAGGCTGGCGGGTGATCTTCTGGCCGTGCTGCATCGAACAGGCCGAATGATAGGCGACGACCGTGCCCGGCTTGCGCACCGGTTCGGGCAGGTCGATAGCGGTCAGGTATTCGGTAATGTCCTTGGCCAGCGCGGAGACACGTGCAGCCTTTTCGGCGTAGGCCGCATCAAGCCGCAGCATGAAACCGTAATCCTTGATGGTCGTGCCGCAGCCCGACGCGGTGATGATGATGGCATCGATCCCGCCTTGTTCAATCGCGCGGGTCCAGGCATCGACATTTTGCCTTGCAGAAGCAAGGGCGGCTTGCTCGCGGCCCATGTGATGGACGAGCGCGCCGCAACAGCCCTCGCCCGGCGGCACCACGACCTCGACGCCAAGCCGCGTCAGCAGTGAAATGGTCGTGTCGTTGATGGCGGGATCGAGCACCGATTGCGCGCAACCGGTGAGGATGGCGACGCGGCCCCTCTTCGCCCCCTGCCCGGTATGGGTGCCCGGCGAAGCCATCGGCGATGCTCCCGGGATCGATTCCGGCGCGAGCTTGAGCATTGCGCCAAGCGGCTTCAATGCCGGGATCTTCTCGAACAGGCCGATGAACGGCTTGCCCAGTTTCGCCAATTTGAGCGCGGCGCGAAAACGCGGGGGATAGGGCAGGACGAAGGCCAGCATGGCGCGGGTCAGGCGATCGAGCAGCGGCCGCCTATAGGTCTGCTGGATATGGGCGCGGGCATGGTCGACCAGATGCATGTAGTTGACGCCAGACGGGCAGGTGGTCATGCAGGCGAGGCAGGAAAGGCAGCGATCGATATGGGTGACGATCTCTTTGTCGGCCGGGCGGCCGTTTTCCAGCATGTCCTTGATCAGGTAGATGCGCCCGCGCGGTGAATCGAGCTCGTTGCCCAGCGTCACATAGGTTGGACAGGTGGCGGTGCAGAAGCCGCAATGCACGCATTTGCGCAGAATCTTTTCCGACTCGGCGACATGCGGGTCGGCAAGCTGTGCGGGCGAGAAATTGGTCTGCATCTCTTGATGTCCTAGGCCATGCGGCCGGGATTGAGGATGTTCTTGGGGTCGAATTCGTGCTTCAGCCGCTGGCTGAGCGCTGCCAGTGAGGGAGCCTGCGGCTCGAACACCGGCAGGGCGGCGCGGTGCGAAGGAGCCGCGCGCACCAATGTCGCATGGCCGCCGCCATGTTTTCTCAGAAGTCCGCGCAGCAGCGTCGCTTCCGGGTCACCCTCCTCCATGCGCAGCCACACCAGTCCGCCCTGCCAGTCATAGAAGGCGCTGACGGCGACCTGCATGCGCAGCGTCAAAACCATCTGGTGCGCCTGGGCAGGCGCCATCGATACGCGCCAGAGCGGTTTGTCGTTGTTGTCCACGAAAGGCCTGCAATCGCGCACGTCACGCCACAGGGCAGCTGACGCTTCGCTGCAAATCTCCTCCAGTGGTCCGGCATTTCCGAGCAACGCCTTCAGCGCGGCGATGCGATAGGCGACGGAGGGGCCAAAACCCTCCACCCGAAGCAGCGTGGCCGCATCATTGCCGAGCGCACCTGCGGCAACCCGTGCGGCAATCCGCTCCGGAAGGTGCGCGGCGCTCGATACTTCAGCACTGGAGCCGAGCGCCAGGGCCATGGCCGCGGCGGCCGCATCGTCGAGCAGGCCGCGGATGGCGAGCGTAACCTCGGTCTCGGCCGACGGCAGCACCTTGAAGGTGACGTCGGTGAACACGGCCAGCGTGCCCCAACTGTTGGCCATCAGCTTGGACAAGTCATAACCGGTGACGTTCTTCACCACGCGGCCCCCGGATTTGAAGGCCTCGCCGCGCCCGGAAACCACATGGATGCCCAGGATGTGATCGCGCGCCGCCCCCGCTTTCAGCCGGCGCGGGCCGGAGAGGTTCGCTGCAAGCGCACCACCAAGCGTGCCCTTGCCCGGCTCGCCGCCGAGCAGCGGGCCGTAGTCCATCGGCTCGAAAGCGAGTTGCTGGCCGTTTTGCGCCAGCAGCGTCTCGATTTCGGCCAGCGGCGTGCCGGCCTTTGCGGACAGCACCAGTTCGGCTGGTTCATAGAGCGTGACCCCGGCGAGCCTCGACAGGTCGAGCGTGTGCTCCGTCTGCAGCGGACGGCCGATGCCGCGCTTGGAGCCGTGACCGAGGATTTCGAGCGGCGAGCCTTCCGCCGCCGCCCAGGCGACGGTGGAGAGGACTTCGGAAGGGGTGATGGGAGTGAAGGTGGTCATGGCGCCGATGCGCAATATGCGGGAATGCCGCGTTCCTTCGCGCCCCCCTCTGTCCTGCCGGACATCTCCCCCTCAAGGGTGGAGATTGGATGCCGCGCCGGGTCTCGCCAATCTCCAGCGTTGGCGGAAGGGCGAAGCGACGAAGCTGCCAATCTCCCCCCGTGAGGGGGAGATGTCCGGCAGGACAGAGGGGGGCGTTCAGGCGCTGACATAACCCTCAAAACCTCGGAATGTCCGGAAACGCCATCTGTCCGCGATGCACATGCATGCGCCCCAGCTCCGCGCAGCGGCGCAGTTGCGGGAACACCTTTCCCGGGTTGAGCAGATGATTGGGATCGAAGGCGCATTTGACCCGCATCTGCTGGTCGAGGTCGATCTGGTTGAACATTTCCGGCATCAGGTCGCGTTTCTCGACGCCCACCCCATGCTCGCCGGTCAAGACGCCGCCGACCTTGACGCACAGCCGCAATATGTCGGCGCCGAAACTCTCGGCCTTGTCGAGTTCGCCCGGCACGTTGGCGTCATAGAGGATCAGCGGGTGCAGATTGCCGTCGCCGGCATGGAAGACATTGGCGACGCCGAGCCCGTATTTTTCGGAGAGCTCGCGCATGCCGGCCAGCACGCGCGGCAGTTCCTTGCGCGGGATGGTGCCGTCCATGCAATAATAGTCGGGCGAGATACGGCCGACCGCGGGGAAGGCAGCCTTGCGCCCTGCCCAGAAGCTCAATCGCTCCTGCTCCGACTGCGAAATGCGGCAGGTGGTCGAACCGTTGCGGATGGCGATCGCCTCGACCGCGGTGATGAGATGATCGACCTCGACGCCCGGCCCGTCGAGCTCGACGATCAGCAGAGCTTCGACATCCAGGGGATATCCGGCATGGACGAAATCCTCCGCCGCATGAATCGCCGGACGGTCCATCATCTCCATGCCGCCGGGAATGATGCCGGCGCCGATAATGTCGGCGACGCATTGGCCACCCTGCTCGCTGGTCGGGAAGCCGATCAGCAGCGCACGTGCCGTCTCCGGCTTCTTCAAAATGCGCACGATGACTTCGGTGACGACGCCCAGCAGGCCTTCGGAGCCGGTCATGACGCCGAGCAGGTCGTAGCCTTCCGCGTCCAGATGCCTGCCGCCGAGCCGCACCACCTCGCCGCTCATCAGCACCATCTCGATGCCGAGCACATTGTTGGCGGTCAGGCCGTATTTGAGGCAGTGCACGCCGCCGGAATTTTCGGCGACATTGCCGCCGATCGAGCAGGCGATCTGGGAAGATGGGTCGGGGGCGTAGTAAAAACCCTCCTGCTCGACGGCGGTGGTGATGCCGAGATTGGTGACGCCCGGCTGGGCGACGACGATGCGATTGGGGAAATCGATCTCGATAATGCGGTTGAAGCGGCTCATGACCAGGAGCACCGCGTCCTCCAGCGGCAGCGCACCGCCCGACAGCGAGGTGCCGGAGCCGCGCGGCACGACGCGGATGTTGCGGTCATTGCAGTATTTCAGCACGCGCGAAACCTGTGCCACCGTTTCGGGAAGCACCACGACCAATGGCAATTGCCGGTAGGCGGTCAGGCCATCGCTCTCGAAGGCGCGCATTTCGTTGGCCGCGTCGACCACACCCTCGCCCGGCACGATAATGCGCATGTCGGCGACGATCTCGCCGCGCCGGCGCATCGTGGCGTCGTCTGGCTTGGGCATGGCAAGGCCGGACATCGGCAGCCTCATCTCGCGTGACTGGTCAAAATCTTTTACCAGTGAAGGGCGTCGGTTGCAAACCCCGCTTTGACCGAGAGCGGACACGGACGCAACGGACGCCTTCCGTAGCGGCAATCTGCCGCTGGTGCGCTTTATCCTGTGGGAAGTAAAGGCGCGCCTACTCGCCCGGATGTTTCGTCGGCTCGGAATGCATGCGCCGCACCCGCCGCACGCCCCACCAGACCAGCAGGATGGCGAGCGGCACGCACGCCGCCGTGACCACTTCGGGCGCGAAGGCATGGCCGAAGATCGAGGCGCCCTTGGCGACATAGCCGACGAGGCCGACGACATAGTAGGAAACGGCCGCGACCGACAGGCCTTCGACGGTCTGCTGCAGGCGCAGTTGCAACCGGGCGCGATTGTTCATCGAGGCGAGCAGGTCGCGGTTCTGCTTCTCGACCTCGACATCGACCCAGGTGCGCAGCAGCGTGGTGGCGCGCGTCAGCTTGCGCGACAGGTTGGCCTGACGCTCCTCGACCGAACGGCAGGTGCGCATGGCAGGCGCCATGCGCCGCCGCAGGAACCCCGCCCAGGTGTCATATCCCTGTACGGCTTCTTCCTCGAGCGCTTCCAGCCTTTCGCCGACGATACCGTCATAGGCACGGCTGGCGCCGAAGCGGTAGAGGCTCGACGCCGCGTCGGCTTCCAACTCAGCCGCGAGTTCGGTCAGGTCGGCAAGCAATTTCTGGCTGTCGCGGGTCTCGGCGAGTTTCATCTCCAGCGTGATCTGGGCCAGCCTGTCCTCGATACGGCGGGCGCGGCCGGACAAGGCCAGCGCCAGCGGCAGGCCGAGCATGGCCAGCGTGCGATAGGTCTCGATGTCGATCAGCCGCTGCGACAAGGCGCCGGTGCTGGCCGGCGTCAGGCCGCGGTCAAGGATCAGCATACGGGTCAGGCCGTCGCCATCCTGGCGGAAATCGGTGACGATTGCAGCATTGCCGCGTTCGACCAGCGAATAGCAGAGGCTGGTCGGATCGAAGCCGGCGATCGACCGCTCGCCCGCCTGCGTCCATTTGCGGATCTCGAGCCGGATGCCTGAAATAACGGTTCCGGGTGGAGAAAATCCGTTGCCGAACGGCGAATCCTCCTGGCCCTTGCCGCCTTCGGCAAGCGGCCCTTCCCACAGATAGGTGGAGAATTCGGTATGCCGCTCCCAGCGCAACGAGCCCTGGCCCCATCTCATGGCGTGATGGCGGGCCTGACGGTCGGGCGCGGCTATGCCGAGCCGGCGCGACAGCTCGGAAAGCACCGAATGATCGACGCCGGCGCCACCCTCGGTCATGAAGGCGAGCTGGATCAGCACACGCGGCTTCTCGATCAGCGGGTGCGGACGGGCATGGACTTCGCCCAGCGCGCCGGGCCGTCCCTCATGCGCGGGAAATCCGAGCACGCTGCCCTTGGCGCGCGGCTGAAATTCGAGATTGGACGGGTCGTGCGACACGGCTTGTTCCCCGGGTTTCTTTGAACCCTCTTGCAGTTGCGTCCTCTAGAGCCAATAGGCTCCTGACGCAAACAGCAAAGTTTAGCCGAAGAGGATAGGGGCGCGAGCGGGGAAGCCGACACGCTTCGACCAATTGGATAAATAATTTGACCAGTTGGCGACGCTGGCTTTATCTTGCGCGACACCGGTTCAACACTCCCAGGCATGCCGTTGAGCGACATTTTTTCCAGAATCGAGCACTCGCGAACCGCCGACGAGGTGGTGCAGCAGATCGAAAGCCTCGTCCTCGAAGGCGTGCTGCGCACCGGCGACCGGCTGCCTGGCGAGCGCGAGCTGGCACGCCAGTTCGATGTGTCCCGGCCGATCCTGCGCGACGCGCTGAAGGCGCTCGAGGGACGCGGCCTTTTGACGACGCGGCCGGGCGGCGGCACATATGTAGCCGACATCATCGGCCAGCTGTTCACCAAGCCGGTGGCGGACCTGATCTCGACGCATCGCAAGGCGGTGGCCGATTACCTGGAATATCGCCGCGAGGTGGAGGGGATCGCCGCCGAATATGCGGCGCGGCGCGCCACGCCGGAGGACCTGGCCCTGCTCGACCGCATCATGGCACGCATGGACGAAGCGCACCGCACCGGGGATTTCGACGACGAAGCCGAGATCGACGTCGAATTCCATCATGCGATCTGCGAATGCGCGCACAACATCCTGCTCCTGCATACGCTGCGCTCCTGCTACAGGCTGCTGTCGGAAGGCGTGTTCCAGAACCGGTTGCTGGTGTTCACGGTGCCCGGCGCGCGCGATGCGCTGCTGGCCCAGCACCGGGCGATCCACATCGCGGTCAAGGCCGGCGACCCGGCCGGCGCGCGGCAGGCGGCGATGGACCACATGATCTATGTCGAGCGGTCGATGGCGCAAGCCGAGCGCAGCGGCGACTGGCAGCGCGTATCGCGGCTCAGGCTCAGGCAACGCTCTGAAGCCGGCGATGCCGAACCGGCGCGCAAACGCTCCTGAACGATATCGATCAAGCGGGGACACGATGAGCGACATTCTCACCATTGCCGACCTCAAGGACCTGGCGCGACGGCGCGTGCCCAGGATGTTCTTCGAGTATGCCGATTCCGGCGCATGGACCGAGAGCACCTACCGGGCCAACGAGGAGGACTTCCAGAAGATCAAGTTCCGCCAGCGCGTGCTGGTCGACATGAGCAACCGCTCACTGGAATCGACCATGATCGGCGAGAAGGTGGCCATGCCGGTGGCGCTGGCCCCAACCGGCCTGACCGGCATGCAGCATGCCGACGGCGAGATGCTGGCGGCGCAGGCGGCCGAGGAATTCGGCGTGCCGTTCACGCTGTCGACGATGAGCATCTGCTCGATCGAGGATGTCGCGTCGGTGACGAAGAAGCCGTTCTGGTTCCAGCTTTACGTGCTGCGCGATAAGGACTTCGTGCTCGACCTGATCGACCGGGCAAAAGCGGCGAAATGCTCGGCGTTGGTGCTGACGCTCGACCTGCAGATCCTCGGCCAACGGCACAAGGATGTCCGCAACGGGCTTTCGGCGCCGCCCAAGATGACGCTAGCCAACATCGCCAACATCGCGGTCCGTCCGCGCTGGTGGATGGGCATGGCCGGCACGAAGCGCCGCACGTTCCGCAACATCGTCGGCCACGCCAAGGGCGTCGGCGACGTGGCTTCGCTGGCGTC
Organism: Mesorhizobium sp. B1-1-6; assembly: GCF_006443035.1. NCBI lineage: Bacteria > Pseudomonadati > Pseudomonadota > Alphaproteobacteria > Hyphomicrobiales > Phyllobacteriaceae > Mesorhizobium > Mesorhizobium sp. B1-1-6. Next base: position 208,436 of record NZ_VFWR01000005.1, read on the forward strand.
ATGGACGACGGAGCAGTTCGACCCGCATCTGTCGTGGAAGGATGTCGCCTGGATCAAGGAACGCTGGGGCGGCAAGCTGATCCTGAAAGGCATTCTCGACAAGGAAGACGCGTTGATGGCCGCTGAAACGGGCGCCGATGCGATCGTGGTTTCCAACCATGGCGGGCGTCAGTTGGACGGCGCATCCTCGTCGATCATGGCGCTGGAGGAAATCGCGGACGCGGTCGGCGACAGGATCGAGGTGCACATGGATGGCGGCATCCGCTCCGGCCAGGACGTGCTGAAGGCACTGTGCCTCGGCGCCAGGGGCACCTATATCGGCCGGCCGTTTCTCTACGGCCTGGGCGCGCTCGGCAAGGAAGGCGTTACCAAGGCGCTGGAAATCATACGTAAGGAGATGGACATCACACTGGCGCTGTGCGGAAAACGTCTGGTGACCGACATGGGCAAGGACCAGATCCGGCGCTAGCCAGGTCGGCGACGGCCTGATCACGGAGACAGCGATACGTTGGCAGAACCCGACATTCATTTCCTGGACGCGCGCGGACCGGACGGCATGCGGCTCTACGCAATCGGCGATGTCCATGGCCGGCTCGATTTGCTGGCCGCCATGCATCAGCGAATCGAGAGCGAGCTCGAATGGAAGCCGGCTCGCGACTGGCGCGTCATCCACCTCGGCGACTATGTCGACCGTGGGCCGGACTCCAAGGACGTCGTCGATTTCCTGATCGAGGCGCGCAAACGCGATCCGCGAAACCTGATGCTTGCCGGCAATCACGATCTCGGCTTTCTCGATTTTCTCGATACCCCTGACCCGGACGGGCTTTTCATGCGCTATGGCGGGGTCCAGACGGCGCTATCCTACGGTGTGCCCCTCGCGGCCGACGCCGGCTGGTTCGGCAGGATGGAGACGATGAGACGGGGGCATCAGGCTCTGCTCGAAGCAGTACCGCAACACCATATCGATTTCCTGCGTTCGCTACCCTTCTCAATCAGCTTCGGCGACTTCTTCTTCTGCCATGCCGGCATCCGGCCAGGCGTTGCCCTGGAGAACCAGAATCCGCAGGATCTGATCTGGATCCGCGACGTTTTCCACGATCACGCCGGCCTTTTCCCGAAGATCGTGGTGCACGGCCACACGCCCGTTCCCGAGGCGGAGGTCATGGCCAACCGCGTCAATGTCGATACGCTCGCCTGGCAATCAGGCATGCTGAGCGCGCTCGTTGTCGAGGACGCCGACAAACGCATTCTGACAATGACAATAAGGGAAGCTTGAGTGGCGCGCGTCGCGGAAACGACGCGAACGGTCCGGCTATTCAGCGCAGCGAAGCGGTGACGCCGTAGCCGTCGACGGCGTTGTGGTTGTTGGCGGCATCGGCCGCATAGATGCCGAGACCGCAAATCACGATGGCGGACATCATGGCAAAGGACAGAAGCGCTGCTTTCACGGACGTCATCTCTTGTTGAGCTTCCTGCATCTGTGCACGAGGCGGTTACCAATGCGTTGAAACCGAAAATACGTCTCAAAGTTTCGACGATTTCGCGCTTCTAGGCACGTTCTGTATCGGCGGTGTGTCGCACGGGCCACACAAAGGTCCATCGCGGTTGCACCGGTGATGCAGAGCGCGCGCCTTCTAGGATGGCGGGCGTACACAAGCCAAGGACGAAACCGGTTTTCCCCAGGCGGATTCACCGCCGCGTGCCAATTATGCCACGCCCTGGTCCGCAGAGATGATGCTCAGATCGTCGCCACCCATGCGCGGGCGATGGCAAGGCCGGCAGCATCGGCATCCGGTCCGTTACGGGCCATTTCGCCATCGAGCTTGCCGGCCCAGTCGGGGTGGCGCGCTGCAATGATCGGCGCGAAAGAGGTGCTCCAGTCCTTCACCAGCGGCCGATCGGCCTCGAAGTGGAACTGGAAGCCGTAGACGGCGCGGCCGACGCGGAACGCCTGGTTCTCGGCGACATCATTGCCGGCGAGCCGCACGGCGTTTTCAGGCAGCACGAAGGTGTCGTCGTGCCATTGGAAGATCGGGAACTTTTCCGGAAGCTCGGCCAGCACCGGATCGGCCTTGGCGTCCGGCGTCAGCGAAACGCCGCGCCAGCCGAATTCGTTGGCGCCGCCGATGCGGTTCTCGCCGCCGAAGGCGCGGGCAACCAGCTGGCTGCCGAGGCAGATGCCGAGCACCGCGCGGTTCTTGCCGGCGAAATCGCGGGTCAGTTCGAGCAGCGCCGGAAAATAGGGATATTCCTCATCGGCCAGCGCGTTCTGGCCGCCGCCGAGCACCACCATGGCGTCGTGGCCGTTCGCATCATCCGGCAGCGGATCGCCCTTGTAAGGAAGGCGGATGTCGAGATCGGCACCGGCTTCCGCAAGTGCCGCGCCGACCTGGCCGAGGCCGGTGTTGTCGTAGTTCTGGACCACCAGCACCCGCATCGCAAAACCCTGCTGACGTGAAAACGATGCGACGAGCGATATCATGGCGCCGGCATTTCAGCCAAGATGCGGGCGCGCGGAGAAAACTATGCCACTGCAAAACCGGGTCGATCCGTTCGGCGCTATCCACGCCGTGCCCGAGCGCGGCCTGTTCATGGGCAATCGCGGCATCATCCACGATCCCGAGACCAGGACGCTGTTGAAAAAACGCTGGGCGCTTCACGCCTGGATCATCTGCGTCTGCGACTTCGGCGACGTGCGGCGCGAGCCGATGGGCCGCAACCGGCGACGTGATGATCTATCGGGACCCAAGGCGGGCTGGACGGAACTGTTCTTCCTCGACGAGGTGACGGCGCTGGCGGCGGGCCATCGGCCCTGCTTCTTCTGCCGGCGCGAACGGGCCAGGGATTTTGTGGGTCGCTTCGGCGAAGCCTTCGGCATAACGGAGCCGCGCGCGCCGCAGGTCGACAAGCGGCTGCACAAGGAGCGGCTGGCCGCGGGCGGCAAGCCGCCGGTGGTGGCGGCTGACGAGCTTGCAGGCCTGCCCGACGGCACGATGGTCGACCGTGGCGGCAATGCCTACGCCTTGCGTCGCGGCAAGGCGCTGCGCTGGTCGTTTGCAGGATATTGCGGAGCGCAGGATTTCAACGACCTCGCTCATCGGCCGCTGCGGCTGCTGACGCCGCCGACCACGATCGGCGTGCTGAGGCGAGGCTACGAACCCGTCTGGCATCCTTCCGCCAAGGCTTGACGGCAACCGTCGCCTCGCCCATTCCTCGGCCATGCGCGCCAACTACAAGATGCAACGCCTGTTCGTGCCCGACGATCTCGGGCCGGAGATCGAGTTCGACGCCGGCCACCAGCAGAGCCATTATCTCCTGCACGTGCTGCGGCTTGGCGAGGGCGCCGAGATCCTGTTGTTCAACGGCCGCGACGGCGAATGGTCGGCGGCCATCGCGGCCAAATCCAAGAAGGCGGTGAAGCTGAGGGTGCTGGCGCGGCAACGGCCGCAGCCGCCGCTGCCCGATCTCGTCTACTGCTTCGCACCGCTGAAGCAGGGCCGGCTCGACTATCTGGTGCAAAAGGCGGTCGAAATGGGCGCCGGCGTGCTGCAGCCGGTCATTACCCAGCACACGCAAGTGGCGAAACCCTCCATCGACCGGTTGCGCGCCAATGTCGTCGAGGCGGCCGAGCAGTGCGGCATACTTGCGGTGCCGCAGGTGCGGGAAGCGGAAAAGTTCGAACGCCTGCTGACCGGCTGGGACAAGGAGCGGCGGCTGATCTTCTGCGACGAGGACGCTTCGACCAACAATCCCCTGCCCGCGCTGCAAGCGGTGAGCGAAAGGAAGCTCGGCCTGCTGGTCGGGCCGGAAGGCGGATTTTCCGACGAAGAGCGCAAGGTGTTGCGCGCTCTGCCTTTCGTTACCGCCATTCCGCTCGGCCCGCGCATCCTGCGCGCCGACACGGCCGCCGTGGCCGCACTGGCGGTGATGCAGGCCACAATCGGCGATTGGTGAGGGTTTCTTCCTTCTCACACAAGGGAGACGGGAAGAGCCGCATCGTTCAATTCCTGTTGACCTCTGGCTCAGGATTTTTCGCTTGATCGGCTACTGACATTTCGTCCATCTAGCGCCGGCGGTCGTCCGGCCGCCCTGCAGTGCCGCGCGTCGACGCGCAAAGGCCGCTGTAGTACTTTGATTTTGGCGCATATCTCGAAAATCGAGGTCGATTTCGGGATCGTTGCGCCGCAGGGGCTTGATGATGGCGCGTGACACAACCGATTTCCGGCCGATCGAAGGCATGGACGAACTCGTCGCGCACCTAGCCGAGGGCAACAAGCCGCGGGAGAAGTGGCGCATCGGCACCGAGCACGAGAAATTCCCGTTCTACGTCGACGGCAACGGGCCCGTGCCCTATGGCGGCGAGCGCGGCATACGCGCCATCCTCGAAGGCATGCAGTCAAAGCTCGGCTGGGACCCCATCATCGATGACGGCCGCATCATCGGCCTGGTCGAGCCGACCGGCCAGGGCGCGATTTCGCTGGAGCCCGGCGGCCAGTTCGAACTCTCCGGCGCGCCGCTGGAGACGATCCACCAGACCTGCCGCGAGGGCAATGCCCACCTGGCGCAGGTGCGCGAGATCGCCGAGCCGATGGGCATCCGCTTCCTTGGCCTTGGCGGCAGCCCGAAATGGTCGCTGGCCGAGACGCCGAAAATGCCGAAGTCGCGCTACGAGATCATGACGCGCTACATGCCCAAGGTCGGCACCAAGGGCCTCGACATGATGTACCGCACCTGCACGATCCAGGTTAATCTGGACTTCGAGAGCGAGGTGGACATGCGGCGCAAGATGCAGGTGTCGCTGAAGCTGCAGCCGCTGTCGACGGCGCTGTTCGCCAATTCGCCCTTCACAGAAAGCCGGCCGAACGGCTTGCAGAGCTGGCGCGGCGACATCTGGCGCGACACCGACAACCAACGCTCGGGCCTGCTCGAATTCTGCTTCTCGCCCGATTTCGGTTTTGCCGACTATGTCGAATGGGCACTCGACGTGCCGATGTATTTCGTCATCCGCGACGGCCAGTACCACGACATGACGCACGTCACCTTCCGTCAGTTCATGGCCGGGGCCGTCCGCAATGAAATCCCGGACGGATTGCCGACGATGGGCGACTGGGCTAACCATCTGTCGACGCTCTTCCCCGACGTGCGGCTGAAGCGCTTTCTCGAGATGCGCGGCGCCGATGGCGGGCCGTGGCGGCGCATCTGCGCCCTTCCGGCCTTCTGGGTCGGGCTGCTTTATGACGAGGCAGCGCTCGATGCGGCGGAGGCGCTGACCTCGAGCTGGACCTACGGGGAAGTGCTGGCGATGCGCAACGCCGTGCCCGAACAAGGCATTTCGGCGCCGTTCCGCAACGCCACGTTGCGCGACATCGCTCGCGACGTGCTCACCACCTCGCGCATGGGGCTGAAGAACCGCGGCAAGAAGAACCGCGACGGCTATGACGAGACCTCGTTCCTCAACACGCTCGACGAAGTCGTGGCGCGCGGCACCACCAGCGCCGAGGAGATGCTGTCGGCCTACCACACACGCTGGGGCGGCTCGATCGAGCCGGTGTTCATGGAATACGCCTATTAACCCTCGGCTTCGAGGCGGCCGAGCTCCTGCAAAAGCCGCTTCAATCGGCGGTGGAAACGAATTAGGCTTCTCCGGCGGGGATTTCCGGAGGAGAGACCAATGCCTTCCTTGTTCGACATGCTGGCACAAGCCCAGAACGGCAGCGGCATGCAGGCGCTTGCCCAACAATACGGGCTCTCGATGCAGCAGACGCAATCTGCGGTGGAGGCGTTGCTGCCTGCCTTTTCGCAAGGACTGAGGCGCAACACCGCCGATCCCTATGGGCTCGGCGCCTTCATGACGGCGATGGCGAGCGGTCAGCACGCCAAGTATTTCGAGGACGCGACCCGGGCCTTCTCGCCGCAAGGCATCAATGAGGGCAACGGCATTCTGGGGCATCTGTTCGGCTCGAAGGATCTGTCGCGCGCGGTTGCCGGCCAGGCGGCGCAAGCGACCGGTATCAGCCAGCAGGTGCTGCAACAGATGCTGCCGGCCCTGGCCTCGATGATGATGGGCGGGCTGTTCAAGCAGACCACCAATCAGTTGGCCGGGGGGCAGATGCAGGCGGCCAGCGGCTTCGGCGCCGCCGGCAGCAATCCGCTGGGCGAGATCATCGAGCAGATGATGCGCCAGGGAGGCGGCCTGGGCGGCGCCCAGGCGCCGGCGCCGCAGCCGAGCCCGCCATCGCAAGACCCGATGGACAACCCGCTTGGCAAGGTGCTGCAGGACATGTTCGGCGGCGGCGCGCCACAGCCGCAAAGCCGATCCCAGCCACAACCGCAGCAGACACAGAACCCCTTTGGCGACAATCCGCTCGGCAAGGTGCTGCAGGACATGTTCGGCGGTGGCGCGCAGCCGCCGCAGGACCAGCCTCAGCCGCAGCAGACCCAGAGCCCCTATGGCGACAGTCCGCTAGGCAAGATCTTCGAGGAGATGCTGCGGCAGGGTGGCGGTGCATCAGGCGGCGAGCAGCCGGCGCCGCAGCCCCAAGCTCGGCGGCAGCCCCAGGCGCCGCAGCCGCAGGCCAATCCGAGCGGCAGGCCGACGAACCCGTTCGACGATCTGTTTGGCAAGATGTTCGAGACCGGAGCGCAGCAGCGCGACGACTACCAGAAAGGCATGGAGTCGATTTTCGACCAGTTCAAGCGCGGCATGGATCGGCGGTAGCCGTCGCCCAGGTTTTGGCTTTTGCCTCGCGCAAAAAGAAAGCCCGGTCCTTGGGAGGACCGGGCAGCGTGCAGGCAGGCCGGCGGGGGACCGGCAGGGAGTGGGAAGCCTGCATGAACCTTGGTCGCGCTGACTGATGAAAAGGTTCAGCGGGACCGAAATTCAACCGATCAGGCCACCCTGCGGGCGATGTCCTCGATGGTTTCGACGCGATCGCTGGCGATTTCGCGCAGCATCGCCGTCGGATCGCGGCCAAACGGCACGTCGATGGCGACGTGCAGGTCGGCGCGCGTCAGGCCGATATCGGCAAGCTCGGCGTCCGACATCTCGCCGAGGCGATAGAAGGCACGGCGGTTTTTCCAGGCCTGGTAGACATTGGAGACCGCATTGATCGCGCGCGTCGCAACGGCCGGACGCGTGGTGATGCGCGAGGTCTCGGTGGCGAAATCAAACGTAACCATGTCGGTCTCCTTCAGACTCGAACGGGCAAAACCAGGCGATCGGCGCTGGCGACAGCGGCCGTTCCGGCTTCGATTCACATGCCTTCATGTGGACATCAGTAATTTGCCATTGCTCGATTGATTAATCCAACGAATGTTTCTAATCTTAAGCATCAACACTAGTGATGGATCATGCCGATGAAAGCGCCGCTCGATCTAGATCAGTTGCAGACCTTCATCTCGATCGCCGACACTGGCAGTTTCACCCGGGCGGCCGAAGAGGTGCACCGCACCCAGTCGGCGGTGTCGATGCAGATGCGCCGGCTAGAGGAGCGGATCGGCAAGCCGCTGTTCGAAAAGGAAGGGCGCAGCAACAGACTGACGGAGGAAGGCGACAAGCTGCTTTCCTACGCAAGACGGCTGCTCTATCTCAACCGCGAAACGCTGGCCGCCTTCGACGACCGGCGGCTCGAAGGCACGATCCGGATCGGTACGCCGGACGACTACGCCGACCGTTTCCTGCCCGAGATCATGGCGCGCTTCACGCGTTCCAATCCACGCGTCGAACTGACCGTCGTCTGCGAACCGACGCCGGGGCTGGTCGAACACATCAAGCGCGGCAATCTCGACCTGGCGCTGGTGACGCATAACGACGTGCGCGGCCAGTCCGAGGTGGTGCGGCGCGAACCGCTGCTGTGGGTCACCTCGGCCAACCATGCCACGCACGAGCAGGAAACGCTGCCTATGGCCTTTGGCCGGCCAAACTGTATCTGGCGGCGCGCCGCCGTCGACGTGCTTGACCAGCAGAACCGCGACTATCGCATCCTGTTCACCAGCTTTTCCGCAACGGTCATCACCGCCGCGGTGTTGTCGGGCCTGGCGATCTCGGTGCTGCCGGAATGCGCGCTCAGGCCCGGCATGCGGGTGCTGGGCGAGGCCGACGGCTTCGGCGCCCTGCCCGACTGCCGCATCGGCATCATGCGCGGCCAAACCTCGCGGCCGGAGATCGTCGATGCACTGGCCCGGCACATTTCCGAAAGCCTGGACAACATCTCGGTGCCGCTTGGCGAAGAGGCGGGAACGTTCGATTTCGCGGCACTCGCCTTCAGCAAGATGCGGCGAACCAAGCCGAACCAGATCCTGCCGGGCTGGTAAGCGATCAGACGCACCTGAACGCCGACCTGAAAACAGCCAGCTTGACGCCGGCGCGCAACCACCCCCCAATCGGCCGATGAGCGAAGCAGCATCCGAATCACGCAGCAACGCCACCGAATATACGGTGAGCGAAATATCAGGCGCCCTGAAGCGCACCGTCGAGGATGCCTTCGGCAACGTGCGGGTGCGCGGTGAAATCTCGGGTTATCGCGGGCCGCACTCCTCCGGCCATGCCTATTTCACGCTGAAGGACGACCGCGCGCGGCTCGACGCCGTGGTGTGGAAGGGCACGATGGGCCGGCTGAAATTCCGCCCCGAAGAAGGAATGGAGGTGATCGCCACCGGCAGGCTCACCACCTATCCCGGCAAATCCAACTACCAGATCGTCATCGACAATCTGGAACCGGCGGGCGCCGGAGCCTTGATGGCGCTGCTGGAGGAGCGCAAGCGCCGGCTGCAGGCCGAAGGACTGTTCGAGGGGGGCCGCAAGCGGTTGCTGCCCTTCATGCCGCGCGTCATCGGCGTCGTCACCTCGCCGACGGGTGCCGTCATCCGCGACATCATCCACCGGATCAAGGATCGTTTTCCGCTGCATGTGCTCGTCTGGCCGGTGCGGGTGCAAGGCGAAACCGCGGGCGCCGAGGTGACCGCCGCCGTCGCCGGTTTCAACGCGCTGGCAAGGGATGGCACCATCGAGCGCCCGGACCTGCTGATCGTGGCGCGCGGCGGCGGCAGCCTCGAGGACTTGTGGGGCTTCAACGACGAGGCCCTGGCCCGTGCCGTCGCCGCCTCCGCCATTCCGGTGATCTCGGCCGTCGGCCACGAAACCGACTGGACGCTGATCGACCTCGTCGCGGATGTGAGGGCGCCGACGCCGACGGGGGCGGCCGAAATCGCCGTTCCGGTGAAGGCCGACCTCGAAGCGACGCTCGCCAGTCTCGGCGCGCGGCTCAAGGCTGCGGTTTCGCGCAATTTCGAGCGCAAGCGCCAGTCCGTGCGCGCGGCGGCGCGTGCGCTGCCCTCGCCCGATCAGTTGCTGGCGCTGCCACGGCGTCGCCTCGACGAGGCGGCGAACCGGCTCGGGCGCGGCCTCATGGTTTCGACCGAACGCAAGCGGGGACGCTTCCTCGCCCTGAAACTGACGCCGGCAATGCTGTCGCAGCGAATTGCCGAGGCGCGGCGGACCAACGAGCGCAATCTTCTGCGGGCACAGGGTGCGTTGCGCGCGCTGACGAGGGCCCGGCGCGCGGAACTCAATCGCGCCGCCGATCAGTTGCCGAAATGCGCCCGGGCGTCGCTGCAGCGGCTCCGACAGCAATTGGCGGCGCTGCAGGGCCGCATCACCATAGAGCCCACGGCGCGGCGGCAGCGGACCCAAAGGGATTTCCTGACCGCGCTGACGCGGCGCAGCACGCATGCGGCATCGCTGAGGCTGGAGCGGCTGCGCAGTCGCGTCGCCCAGGCCGACCGCTTGCTGGCGACGCTGTCGCACAAGGCGGTGCTGGCACGCGGCTTCGCCCTGGTGAAGGATGCCGACGGCGCCGTCGTCAAGCGTGCGGCGGAATTGTCGGCGGGGATGGCGCTGTCCCTGGAGTTCGCCGACGGCACGGCGGATGCGGTCGCGACCAGCGGCTCGGCGCGGCCACGACCGGCCGCCAAAACCGCGACCAAGGCCAAGGAGCCCGGCAGCCAGGGCTCCCTATTCTGAACCGTGACATGACAGACAATCCGCATCATCACAAAACGCCCTCCGGCAAGCCGCGCGCGCGAAGCTTCGGCATCGGCTTCGACGGCACGCCCGGCCCGTTCAACGCGATCACCGACGTGGCTGGAGTGTCGGTCGGCTATTCCACGCTGATTTCAGGCGACGGCCCGCTCGTCGTGGGCCAGGGACCGGTGCGCACCGGCGTGACCGCGATCCTGCCCAGGCCGCGGGCCGACCTTGCCACACCGGTCTTCGCCGGCATCTTCAGCCAGAACGGCAATGGCGAACTGACCGGCTCGCATATCGTCGAGGAGACCGGCGCCTTCAACTTCCCCATCACCGTCACCAACACGCATTCCTGCGGCGTTTCGCGCGACGGCACGCTGCGCTGGATGAGCAAGGTGCTGCCAGCCGCACTCGACAGCGGCTGGGGACTGCCGGTGGCAGCGGAAACTTATGACGGCTTCCTCAACGACATCAACGGCCACCATGTGACATCAGGGCATGTTGCCGAGGCGCTCGACGGTGCCGCCAGCGGACCGATCGAGGAAGGCAGCGTCGGCGGCGGCACCGGCATGATCGCCTTCGGCTTCAAGGCCGGTTCGGGCACCGCGTCGCGCATCACCGAATGGCAAGGGCGTGCCTATACTGTCGGCGCCTTCGTGCAGGCGAATTTCGGCAAGCGGCGCAATTTCACGCTTCGAGGCCTGCGCGCCGGGCCGGAGCTCGTCGAACCCGCGATCCGCGAAGGCACGCCACGTGCCGAAAAAGGCTCGATCATCGCCGTTATTGCCACCGACGCACCGTTCCTGCCGCATCAGATGAAGCGGCTGGCCCGCCGTGTGCCGCTCGGCGTCGCCATGACCGGCGGCTTCGGCTATCACAGTTCCGGCGACATCTTCCTCGCCTTCTCTACCGCCAATCCCGACGCGGCCCTGGCGCCGCCGGGCCGGATCGCTCGCGCCGAGTTCATCCCCGACAGCGACATCGATCCGTTCTTCGATGCCGTGGTCCAGGGCGTCGAGGAAGCCGTCCTCAATGCGATGGTCGCCAACGAGGACATGACCGGCCGCGACGGCAATTTCGTGCCGGCGCTGCCGAAGGCGTGGCTGAAGGAGAAATTCGGCTGAGACAAATACGCGGACCGAATGGTCCGCGTATTCATACAGGATTGCTCCTGAATTATTCCGCAGCCTTGCTCGCGGCCTGCTGGTGCTCGTCGGCCTCGGCCGCTTCCTCGAGCCGGGAGGCGATGAGTTCCTGGATATCGCCGACTTCTTCCTGGATATCCTCCAGCGGTATGCCGACCTCGGCCGCCTTGGCAGCGCATTCCCTGGCCAGCGTCTCGGCCTGCTTCTCGATCCTGGCGTGGGACTGGCAATGGACTTTTTCGCCAATCCATCCCTGCAAGAATTCGATGGCGTGCTCACTCATATTGCTTTTCCCTGGCGGCGAAGCCGGTTGGTAATCATAAACGTCGGCATCCGGTGAAGGATGCATGTCCCCATTCCAGCCGAGTCGCCACCGGACGGCAAGCCGATGTCGTCCAAGGTCCACAGAGCCAAAGGAAATAGAGGATTGAAGAACATTTTCTGTTTCTGGGGGGCGGGTATCGTTTGGCGGGAATCCTGTCCCGCCTCGAGAGGCTGCTTCTACTTGCTTCTTACGGTTTTCAGGTCCGTTTGCATCTCAATGGCTGTCACAACAGCTGCCCGATGACGTTGCCGTTTCCAGGCACAAGCCATCGAAGCCGCCGCTATATAGTGACATCCCCATGCAATGTCGACTCTCTCCGCCGCCTTGCATGGAAGCCCCGCGAAAGCCGCATAGGTCACCGTGCCGATCAGAAGGTCTCGACCCAGGGCCTGAGCTCGAGTTCCCAGGTCCAGGCGCTGCGGTTCTGGCGATGGATGCCGAGATAGGCCTCGGCGATCGCGTCCGGCGATAGCCGTCGATCCTGCGGGTCGGGAGCCTCTCCCGGCACGGTCGAGGCAATGGCACCATCGATGACGAAATGCGCGACATGGATGTTCTTGGGGGCCAGTTCGCGAGCCATGGATTGCGCCAGTCCACGCAAGCCGAATTTGGGCATCGCGAAACCGGCCGAGCCGGCGAATCCCTTGACGCTTGCCGTCGCGCCGGTGAAGAAGATCGAGCCCGAGCCTTGCAAAAGCAGCCGGTTGGCTGCTTGCTGGCCAACCAGGAAGCCGCCATAGGCCCCCACCAGCAAGGCCTGCCTGACAGCCTCTGGATCGAGTTCGGCTATCGGGCCACGGGCGCGTCCGCTGGCATTGAAGACCACGAGCGACAGCGGGCCGGCCTTGTCAGCGACCTCGAACAGGCGCTGCACCGACGCGGCATCGGAGACATCAGTTGCCACGGCTTGGGCGCCGGTCTGCGCCAGCAACGGGTCGAGCTTCTCGACGTTGCGGGCGGCCAGCACGACACGAAAACCTTCCCTTGCGAGAAGGCGCGCAAGCGAGGCGCTCAATCCGGATCCCGCTCCGGCAATGACGGCGACATTGGATGTCATGAGCATCTCTCTTTCGCGGTGGTGACTGGATTGGACAGGGTTGCGCCTTCCCAAGTGGAACGCAAGAGAAAGCATTTCCAAGAAAATGGGGTGTCGTCGTGGCGCGCTTCCCAGGCCGCAAAAACTGTTCCCGGCAAAGAAAAATGGCCGGGCGCGAAGACGGCCCGGCCAGAAAGAAGGTCATAACCTTCAGAGGGGAACACCGTTCGGAGGAATGGGAGGAAACCTCGAACGATAATTTTATCTTGAGCCCATTTTCGCGCGCTGGCGACGAATAGAATTCTAAAATTTTGCCGCCCTACAAAAATTTCTACCTGCCGAATGGCTCAGCCTGCCCGGGTCTCGGGCTCAAACAGATCGGCATAATGACGCCGCGCAACGTCGGGATGGGAGCGCAGCCTGCTCTTCAGCACATTGGTTCCGACATCGCGAAACAGCGGATTGTCGGGATCGCTGGCCGGCCCGCGCGCCTGCGCCGCCAGTTCCTCGGGAAGCTCGAGCAGCGGTATCGTGGCATCGAGCTTGGCGCTGAAGAAGAACGGCACCGAGATGCGTTCGACGCCGGCGGGCGGCGTCACGACGCGATGCACGGTGGCTCTCAAATAGCCGTTCGAGGCGAGCTCCAGCAGCTCGCCGATGTTGACGACGAGCGTTCCGGGAATCGGATCCACGTCCACCCAGCTTCCGTCATAGTCTACCTGCAGGCCCTTGTTGTCGTCCTGGAGCAGCAGCGTCAGGAAGCCGCCATCCTTATGCGCGCCGACGCCCTGGTCGCCGCCGGTCGCTTCGCGGCCGGGGTAGCGCACGATCTTCATGCGATGATTGGGTTCGCCGCCATAGATCGGATCGAAAGCGTCCTCGGCCTGGTCGAGCGACAGCGCGAAGGCCTTGAGCAGACGAATGGCCACGGCCGTCGCCTTCGCCTGCCAGGCCAGCAGCGCCGGCTTCAGCTCCGGCAACGCCGACGGCCACTGGTTCGGCCCCTGCAGCCGCGTCCAGGCAGGAATTCCCGGGCCTTGCGCGATGGGCGGGCGCTCGACGCCGATGTCGAGCTGCTCGCGCCAGTCGGCCTTGCCCTTGGTCAGTTCGCCGCCAGCGCGGGTATAACCGCGGAACTGCGAGGAATTGACCATCTCTATCGACAGCTTGTCGGCTTCCGGCAAGGCAAAGAAACGCCGCGAAGCGGCGAGCGTCTCGCTGATGTCGGCCCATGGGATGCCGTGGCCCGCCAAATAGAAAAAACCGATATCGCGCGAGGCGGAGCGCAGATCCGCCAGAAACGTCCGGCGCTCCGATGCGCCTTGTTCGAGACGGCTCAGATCGAGCACGGGCACTATTCTGGGCATGTCAGCTCCTTTTCGGGTTCTTTCCGGGTGCTGCTTGAAAACTTCGCCCGGAAACCCGGGCCCGTGGATGTGCTGCTCCTTTTCCAGCGGCCGAAGCCGCCATCGATGCCCCAAATCTCACGGAGTTCAGTGCGCCGGGAAAGGAACGATCGGCTTTTCGATGCCGCCGGGACGAACAATTTTTCTATTTGGGCGGGCAGCCTGACGATGAGCGCGATCATTGCGCGAAACAGCGGCGTGTCATTTCAGGCACAGCGCGAAGCTGTCATTGGCCCTTGAACGGCCGCGCGGGAGGCGCGTAACATCGTGGCACTTGAATTTGAATCTGTTTCATTCGTCCGGGCTAAGTCCGGATCGGTTTGGATAGGTCCTTGAACACGCAAGCAATCGGCAGCGCGGCGGGGCGCGGCAAATCGTTTGCCCATGTGGCGCAAGCCTCCTGGGGCAAGGGCCCTGGCACCTTGCTACGTATCATGCGCATGACGCTGCGCCACCCTTGGCAGGTCGCCATCACCATCGTCTCGACCTTCATCGCCGCGACGCTGCAGCTTTTCATTCCGCGCCTGCTGGGACACGCCATCGACCAGGCGCAGGGCGTGGTGGCTGCCGGTGCAAATACCGGGCCGAGCCGGCGCTGTGGAATACGGCGCTGACGCTGCTCGTCGTCAGCATCCTGCGCGGCCAAGGCTGAGCGCTCCTACGGTCAGTTCCGTTCGATGGGGCGAGAAGGGTTCCGGCTGTTCCGGATCACCCTGGCATGAAACAGTCGGTTCCTGACGCATCAGCATCCCGATCCGCAAGGCAGTGAAACTGGGCGAGGACAAACCCACGCTTGTTGCGGCGGAGCAATCCTCTTTGTCTCGGTCCTCAAACGATCAGATCGTCAATTCTGATCGGCAAGTCGCGGATCCGCTTGCCGGTCGCGTGGTAGACAGCGCTGGCGACGGCAGCGGCGGTGCCGACATTGCCGAGTTCGCCCAGGCCCTTCACACCAGCCGGATTGACCTCATGGTCGATCTCCGGAACCAGTATGACGTCAAGGTCCCTGACATCGGCATTCACCGGGACCAGATAATCCTGCAGGTCGCGGTTCACATAGCGGGCATAGCGGGTATCGATCTCGGTCGCCTCATGCAGGGCCTGGCCAATGCCCCAGATCATGCCTCCCATCAGCTGGCTGCGCGCGGTGCGCGTGTTCATGATGCGGCCGGCCGCGAACGCCCCGACGATGCGCGGCACACGGATTTCGCGCGTGTAGCTGTTGATGTGCACCTCCACGAATTCGGCCCCGAACGCATATTTCACCGAATCCGCGTCGGACTCGCCGCCGTGGAATTCCGACTGGCCGGCATAGAGCTTCTTGAGCGCTTCGGGGGTCGAGCCCTTCGGCGCGAATTCGGCATATTCCTCGATAGCGCCTACCTGCATGGCCTTGAATATATCGGCGGTGCTTGCCGACGCCCCGCCCTTGGTGAGGATCCGTCCCTCGTGGAGGTCCAGTTCCTCATTGTGCGAGCCTGCAAGAGGGCCACTCTCCGCGACCGCTGCCGCGAACAATTTCGTGCGCACCGCATCACACGCCTTGAGCACGGCCGAACAGACGCTGGCGGTGGAAATCGAACCTCCCGATACCGGTGCCGGCGGCAAGGCACTGTCGCCCATCTCGACGGCGACCTTGCCGATATCGACACCGAGGCGTTCCGCCGCCATCTGGCCGGCAACGGTTCGCACACCGGTGCCGATTTCATGCGAGCCGCACTGCACGCGCACGTCTCCTTCGGCCGTCAGGCGCACGCGGGCCGCGCATGGCGCGGCCGCGGTCGGGTAGACTGCCGTCGCGCATCCCATGCCGACGAGCCAGTCGCCGTCGCGCATCGAGCCGACTTTCGCATCCCGTCTCGTCCAGCCGAAGGCATCAGCGGCCTGATCGTAGCATTTCATTAGCGACCGGCTGGAGAACGGCTTGCCGCCGATCGGCTCCTTCTGGGGCTCGTTGATCCGGCGAAATTCGATCGGGTCCATGCCGAGTGCGACGGCCATTTCGTCCATGGCGCTCTCGAGGGCATAGACGTAGGGCGTCTCGGGCGGCGAGCGCATATAACCGGGCGTGTTGCGATCCGCCTGCACCAGCGAGACATGCGTCAGCACGGAGCCATAAGCATACATGCGACCGGTGGCCGAAGTCCCGCCGACGACATAGGAATCGGGTCTCGAGGTCACCTCCCAGCCTTCATGGCCGAAAGCAGTGATGCGGCCGTCCTTGCCGGCGCCGATGCGGATGCGGTGCCGGGTTTCGGCCCGATAGGTCTGGGTGCCGAACGCCTGCATGCGGCTGACCACACAGCGCACCGGCCGGCCAAGCCGCCTGGCGGCCACAGCCACGATGGCCGTTCGCGCCGTCATCGGCCCCTTCGAGCCGAATGCGCCGCCTACGTTAGGGCAGACGATGCGCACATTCGCTGGGTCGAGCCTCAATTGCCGCGCCAACTCGACCTTCCAGCCGGTCACGTTCTGGGAGGGCTCGTAAACGGTGAGTTGGTCGCCATGCCAAACAGCGGTGGTCGAGAACAGCTCTATCGGGTTGTGATGCTGGGTCGGCGTCGAATACCGCGCATCGATCTTCATCGGGGCCGATTCATACGCGGCATCGAAATCGCCGGCCTTGACGTCCTCCTTGAACAACGGGCTTTTGCCGGCGGCGTCGATGGTCTTTGTCCCCGGCATGTCGAAACTGGCGGTCGGCTTTTCCTCGGCATAGTCCGCGCGGATCCTTTGCGCCGCCTCCTCGGCTGCTTCGAAGGTCTCGGCGACCACCAGCGCAATGATCTGACCGTCATGGAAGATCGCCTTGTCATGCAGCGGCCCGATAGAACTCGCGCCGGTATTTCCGAATTTCGGCGTCTCGACCTTGTCGAGGTCGCCATAGGTGACGATGTCGAGGACGCCGGGCACCGAGCGCGCGTCATCCAGGTAAAGCCTGGCGACCTTGCCCTTGGCGATGCTGCTCGTCGCGAGCACGGCGTGCGCAATGTTGGCGGCCGGGAGATCCGCCGCGTATTCGGCCTGGCCGGTCACTTTCAGCCGCGCATCGATACGCGGCAGCGGCTGTCCCATGTTTTCCTTCGGCTGTGGAGCGGCGACGTTCATGATCACACCTTCATGTCACGGGTTTCGAGCAGCCCCCTGATCAAGGTTCGCTTGCCGAGTTCTATCTTGAATGCGTTGTGCCGACGCGGCTGGGCCTCGGCGAACGCGGCTTCGGCGGCCTCGGCCGCCGCTGCCTCGTCGAGCACCTTGCCGCGCAGGATCTCCTCCGCCGCTCTTGCCCGCCAGGGTACGGTCGCCACGCCGCCAAGCGCGATGCGCGCCTCGTTCACGGTCTCGCCGTCGAGGTCGAGGGCGACCGCGGCCGATGCAAGGGCAAACGCATAGGATTGCCGATCGCGGATCTTGAGATAGCGCGAACGCCTGGTCCATGCGCCGGCGGGCACCTCTATGGCGGTGACGATCTCGTCGGGTGCCAGGTCGGTCTCGATGTGAGGGCTGTCCTCGGGCAGGCGATGCAGGCTGGCAAACGGAATCTTTCGCCGCCCGTTGTGGCCTTGGACATGAACCGTGGCGTCAAGCGCGATCAGGGCCTGGGCAAAGTCACCGTGATAGGTCGCGATGCAGTTCTCACTGGTCCCCAGCACGGCATGCTGGCGGTTGAACCCGTCCATCGCGGCGCAGCCCGAGCCTGGCTCGCGCTTGTTGCATGGCCATGAGGTTTCGCGGAAATATTCGCAGCGGGTGCGCTGCAGGATGTTGCCGGCAAGACTTGCCATGTTGCGCAGCTGGCCGCTTGCCGCCAGTTGCAGGCTCTCCGCGATCACCGGATACCGACGCTTGATCTCGGCATTCTCGGCCGCGTCGCCCATCCGCACAAGAGCGCCAAGGCGCAGACCCTCACCATCGGTCTCGATCCGCCGCAATGCCGGTTCGGAGAGACCGTTCAGATCGAGCAAGCGTTCCGGCCGGGCGACGCCGAGTTTCATATAGTCGGCGAGATTGGTGCCACCGGCAATGAACTGCGCGGGGGCTTGCGTCGGCGGATGCCTGGTGGCCGAGCGCGAGGCGACGGCGACCGCCGCGGAGAGGCTGGCGGGCCTCTCATAGACGAAAGGATGCATCTCAGGCCCTCCTGATCTGGTCGCGGGCCTGGACGATTGCCGCGACGATGTTCGGGTATGCCGCGCATCGGCAAAGGTTGCCGCTCATATATTCGCGAATGTCGTCCTCTGAACCGGCATGTCCTTCGTGGACGCAGCCGATCGCGGACATGATCTGGCCGGGCGTGCAATAGCCGCACTGGAACGCATCGTGATCGATGAAGGCCTGCTGCATCGGATGCAGGCCGCCATCCGTCGACGCCAACCCTTCGACGGTGGTTACCGCCTTGCCCTCGTTCATCACCGCGAAGCTGAGGCAGGAGAGCACGCGATGGCCATCGACCAGCACCGTACAGGCACCGCATTGGCCATGATCGCAACCTTTCTTCGTGCCCGTCAGGCCGACATGGTCGCGCAAGGCGTCGAGCAGGCTGGTTCGGCTGTCGAGCGCCAGATTGTATGGCTGCTTGTTGATGGTCAGTGTTGTCATGACAGGCTCGTTTGGCTTGGCGGCAGCAGCCGGAGGCTCCTCGGACCTGGCTGTCGAGGCCAGAAGCGGAGTCACCGCAGCCGCGGAGACGGTCGCGGTCATAAAGCTTCGTCTGCTGAGACTGGAGGAGTTTGAGGGAACATGCTCGGACATCGCTGGCTCCGTCGCTCGCTATGTCGCGACCAAACCCCTCATCGGGGCCATTGTTCCGGGCCATCCGCGATAAAACGCACAAGGAAGACGGCTCGCAAGGCAAGCCGCCCGATTTGGATGCAAGGATATGACGGTCCGTTCGAGACCGTGCCCGTCCTCCCCTGGCGAATTTGCAGGCGCGCGGCCGATCCCCTAACAAGGCGCGCGGGCCCTCATTGCTGGCGGGCAATTCCGAGAATATCAAGCGCCTGCGCGGCAGAAGCAATCGGGCGCCCCGTGCGGCCAGCGGCTTCGACGATTGCCGCGACCCGTTCGGCATTGTCGCGGGCGAGGCTGCCATCGGCGTGCCAGAGAGAGTTCTCGAAGCCGACCCGCACGTGCCCTCCCGCCGCGATCGCCGCCGTCAGCGCCAAGGTCTCGCCCCGTCCGAAGGCGCAGACCGACCATACGGCGCCTTCAAGATCATGCGCATCGAGCCCTTCAAGGAAGACATCGAGGTCTTCGGGCCGGCTTTCCTGATCGGCGGCATAGCGTCCAAGGACGAACAGCAGCCGGGGGCTTGTGGGCTCCGCCAGAATGCCTCGCCGCCGCAGATCGATGAAACGGTCGAGATCGGCCCGATCATAGAGAATGTGCTGGACCGCGATGCCTTCCCGACCGGCCCACGCGAAGAAGCGGGCCGGCTCCGCCTCGCCATCGCTGATTATCTCACGCAAGCCGATCGAGACGGAAACCGGATGAAGCGCCCGAACAAGGTCCATCTGTTCGCGTGGCGAATAGAGCCCGATCGCTTCAGTCGTGATCTGGATCGCCATGACGCCCTGCGTCCGCTCCCGGATCGCCGCGATGGCATCCCGGTAAAGCGCGGCGTCAAGCGTGTGCCGGCCTGAAGCATCGCGGACATGCACATGGATGGCGGCGGCGCCGGCAGCGAGACACTGCCTCGCCGTTTCGGCAAGTTCGTCGGCGGTCATCGGCAGAGCCGGATGATCGGCCTTCGTTCTGCGCGCCCCGTTCGGCGCAACCATGATCAGCAACGGCTTCAATTTCATCTCCGGGCCCAATTGGCTCTCCCGCAACGTGGTTTTCCATGCTTCATTTCACCGACTCGCACAGGTAGGACAGCATGAACGCCACCGCCCAAGGGATTTCCGCCTTCGCCACCGCCGCCGAACTCAGCCGCGCGCTCGCCGATGGCAACACATCCTCGACCGAGATCGTCCGGCGCGCGCTGGATCGTGTCGACGTTCATGACAATTCGCTGCATGCGTTCGTCCGGCTGTTTCCTGGGGCTGCGCTCCAGGCCGCCGGCGAAGCCGACGAGCGTCGCAGTCGCGGCGTCTCGAAAGGGCCGCTGGACGGTATCCCTTTCGCGGCCAAGGACCTGCTTGACGTCGAAGGCTATCCGACCCTGGCAGGCTCGAAAGCGCTTGCGGGCGAACTCGCAACCGCCACGGCAACGGCAATCGAACGCCTTGTCGCGGCCGGGATGATCCTGCTGGGCAAGGTGCACACCGTGGAATTTGCTTTTGGCAGTTGGGGGACCAACCCGGTCGCCGGCACGCCCCTGAACCCGCGTGACAGCGCCATCCCGCGCGCGCCGGGCGGATCGTCGAGCGGTTCGGGCGTGGCCGTCGCCGCCGGACTGGTGCCGGTCGCGCTCGGCACCGACACTACGGGCTCCATCCGCAATCCGTCCGCCATGTGCGGAATCGTGGGCCTGAAGACGTCCTTCGGCCTTATCGGGCGCGGCGGCTTGCTGCCGCTTGCCATGTCCTTCGACAGCATCGGTCCCATGACCCGGTCGGTGGAGGATGCAGCCCTTCTGCTGGCCGCGCTCGAGGGTCCCGATCCCGGCGATCCGGCCACCTTTGGCGTGGCGCCGACCTCGCCGCTCGACGGGCTCGAGCGGAGCATATCGGGCCTTCGCCTGCGCATCCCCTCGGCCGTGGACCTTGCCGGCGTAGACCCCGGCATCCTGGACCGCTTCGACTCCACCGTCGCTGAACTGGAGGCGCTCGGTGCCAATGTCGATCGGATGCCGATGCCGCAATCTTACGACACCTACAAGGCCCTGGCCGGCGACATCATGGCCGTCGAAGCCTGGCATCATCTCGGCCGTTACGTGGAACCCGCGGACAGCGGCGTCGGCACGGCGATCCGCATGCGGGTTCTCAAGGGCAGGGAAATCGGCCTCGCCGCTTATCACGAGTTGATTGCAAGGCGCCGAGCCGCGCAGATCGAGTTTCATCGCGATCTCGAAGGCGCCGATGCGTTCCTGACGCCAACGGCGCCGATTACCGCGCCGCCATTGGCCGACATCGATGAGACAACGACGCCGCTTGGGACGTTTACCCGCATGGTGAACCTCCTCGACATGGCAGCGCTCAGCGTCCCCATCGGTCTCGTCAATGGTCTGCCCGCAGGATTGCAGATCGCGGTTCGCCGCTTCCAGGATCCGCTGGCGCTGAGGATCGGGCGGGCGCTAGAGATTCGGCGCGACGGCCTGTTCGAACAGCCGCCGGGCTACGCCACGCCGTAAGCTGCCCGTTCATTCACCGCTCGCATACAGCCAACGTGCGACAAGAGCGTCGGTGTCGGCACCGAAATCCGCGCGCGCGCCTTCGGAAAAAACCGTGCCGTTCTTGACCACATAGACGTAGTCGGTGATGGCAAGCGCGGCGCGAATATCCTGGTCGACCAGCAGCACGGCCTTGCCGAGTTCGCGGGCAAGATCGCGGACGATGTCGTAGATCGTCTCGCTGGTCTGCGGATCGACGCCGGCGGTCGGTTCGTCGATCAGGTAGACCGACGGATCGGCCATCAGGCTGCGTGCGATCTCGACCTGCCGCTGCTGGCCTCCCGAGAGCTGGCCGGCAGGCTGCGCGCGTTTCTCGCGAACGACGGGAAACCGCTCATAGACATGTTCCAGTTTCTCGGTCAGCACCGTCTTCTTCGGCCTGGCATGCCAGAGACCGAGTTTCAGGTTCGATTCGACCGAGAGATGAGGAAAGAGGCTCGGCCGCTGCGGCAGGTAGGCCAGGCCAAGGCCCAGCATCCGGAAGGGCGGGTTTCCGGTGATGTCCACGTCTCGCAGAAGCACCCGGCCGGCACTCGGTTTCAGAAAGCCGAACAACGCCTTGAGAAGCGTCGACTTGCCGGTGCCGTTCGGCCCGACCACACAGGAAATGCTGCCAGGCCAGGCCCTGACCGAAACGTCGCGCAATATGTCGATGTCGCGCGTATAGCCGGCGACAAGGTTCTCGCAGGCGATCAGCGGCGGGGTCGATGGCAGGGAAGCGGTTTCCATTATCGTGCTTCCCGATGCGTTGCGCGGGATCCCGTATAGGCGTGCACGACCTCGGGATTGCGCAGCACCTCGGCGACCGCGCCGTCGGCGATCTTGCGCCCTCGCGCCATCACCATGACGCGCGTTACGACCGACTGGATAGCCTCGAGGTTGTGATCGACAACGACGATGGTGTGACCGTCGCGATTGAGGCTCCTTATGTGCTCGATGATCTCCTCCAGCAGGCGCGGGTGGACGCCGGCGAAGGGCTCGTCCAGAAGCAGCAATCTCGGTTTGAGCATCAGCGCCCGGCCGAGTTCCAGCAGCTTCTGCTGGCCGCCGGAAAGCGCTCTTGCATAACTGTCGGCGAGATGGTCGAGCCTCAGGAAAGCAAGGACCCCACGGGCGCGCTCCTCTGCCGCGGCGCGCCGCTCAGCCGGGTCGGAAAGTGCCGGCACGATCAGGTTTTCCAGCACGGTCATGCGGCGGAACAGGCGGGGAACCTGAAAAGTACGGGCAACACCGCGGCGCGCGAAAAGATTAGCCGGCGAGCGCGCCATGTCGATGCCCTCGACGAGGATGGCACCGCCGTCGGGTTTGAGCGCGCCCGTCACCATGTTGATGGTGGTCGTCTTTCCCGAGCCGTTGGGACCGATCAACCCGACAATTTCGCCGCGGGCCAGGGCAAAGGATAAGCCTTCGACGGCATGGATGCCGCCGAAATGCTTGGCAAGACCACTGACCGAGAAAAAAGCGGTGTCCTTCTCAACCGGCATGGGGTTCCTCGGTGGTAGCAGTTGGAACAGGCGCTTGTTCCCGTGGCCGCGCGCGGAAGCGCGCCCAGTTTTCGACCATCGGATACAGGCCGTTCTGCGCGAAGCGTTGCACCAGGATAAGCGCCAGACCCATCAGCACGAAACGCCATTCGCCGTAGGACCGCAGCGTCTCGGAAAGCAGGAAGACGACGACTGCACCGACCACGGCGCCGGGCAGGCTTTCGATGCCGCCGATCACCGCCATCGCGATAACCAGACCCATCTCCGGCAGGATAGCCATGTTGGGCGTCAGGATGCCGATGAAATGGCCGTAATAAATGCCGGCTATCGCCGCGATCACGCTGGTTACCACGAAGACGAGAATCTTGTAGCGCGTGGTATCCACCCCGCTGGCGCGCGCGGCGCCCTCGTCTTCCCGGATGGCACGTAGAAAAAGACCGACGCGGGTCGCCAACAAGGCATTCATTCCCAATACCGCCAGGACGACGAGCGCAAGGCCGAAATAGTAATAAGGCAGGTCCGATCGACCGGAAAAGAGGCCGGGCACCGGCAAGCCCAGCATGCCGCGTGTGATGTCCTCCTCCGCGACCAGCACGAGGCGGAAGATTTCCGAAATGGCAAGCGTGAAGAGGGCCAGATAAGGCCCGGAAAGCCTCAGGACGAGCGCGCCGATCAGGGCGCCGGCCACGACGGCAAGAGCGATGGCGGCAAGAATGGCAAGCGGCAGCGGCATGCCGATCTGGCCAACGAACAAGGCCGAGGCATATCCGCCCAGCGCGGCAAAAGCCACATGGGCGAAGGAGAACTGACCGGCGAAACCGGCAAGCAGCGCCCAGCTCGCGGCAAGCAGCGCATAGTACCAGGCGATGGCGCCGACGTGGGTCCAGTATGGTCCGACGCCGAGCGGCACCAGCAACGCCACCACGAGCAGAATCGCCTGAGCCGATTGCGAGAATGTTGGACGGATCATTGCCGTGCCCCTATTCCAGCCGCAGATGCGAGCGGCCGAACAGGCCGGTCGGCCGGAAGAGCAACGCAATGACGAGCAGCAGCGCTCCGAACGCCTGCGTATAGGCAAGCGCGCGATTGGGGTCCGGCAGATAGCCGACACCCAGCCCTTGCACCAGGCCGAGCAGGATGCCGCCGGTAATGCTTCCGCCGACGGAACCCATGCCGCCGAGCACGATGATGATGAAGGCCTGCACGGCCGGCAACTCACCCATCGACGGCGACAGGGCGAAGATCGGCGCGATCAACGCCCCTGCCCCGCCGGCAAGCGCCGAGCCGATGCCGAAAGCGATGGTGTACATGCGGCGTGGATCGATACCGATGACCGCGGCGGACTCGCGGCTCTGGCTCACCGCATCGAGTGCCTGGCCAAGCGAGGTGCGCTTCAGGAAAAGCGTCAGACCGACAAGCAGGACGACGGCAGCGACCGCAGCGATCAGCCGGTCGTAAGGCAGGATCAACGGACCGAGGATCAGCGCTCCCGTCATGAAGGACGGCGGCGCCTTGGCGAAGGGACCGAAGACGACAAGGCCGAGATTGGTGATCAGAATGGTGAGGCCGAAGGTGACGATAATGGCGTATTCGTCCTTGCGCTCGACCTTGTCGGTATACATCGGCGCTATGACGAGCCTCTCGAAGAGCACGCCGAAGATGAACAGGGCCACCATCGCGCCGGCGACACCGACAAGCGGCGGCGCATGGAACCAGGCGATGATGTAGTAGGACGCATAGCCGCCCAGCATATAGAGCGATCCATGGCCGAAATTGACGACCTTCAACACCGAGAAGACCAAAGTGAGCCCCGCCGCCGTCAGCGCGAAAATGAGGCCGATGACCAGGCCGTTGACGGCCAGGAGGAGGAAATAGCTCATGGGTTCACATCACCTCGTTGTCGGCCGCCTGTCCAGTGAAGCGGCCGCCGGCGGCTATGGAGCCGCCGGCGTGCCGTTCATTTGCCGGGCATGACCTTGTCGGTGGTGGCCCACTTCTTCGGATAGACGATCGCAGCATCCTCCGGCGCCTGGTTCACGGCCGTGTATTGGATGATCGTGAACGGCACGTCGACGAACTGATGGAAAGCCCAGTCGGGAGATTTGGTGGTCGGGAAGGTGTAGGTGGCGTTCACCCCTTCATATTTGATCTCTTCCAGTGCCTTCACGATCGCCGCGCGGTCAGCCGAGCCTGCCTTCTTGATCGCTTCGACGACGACACCGAACGTGTCATAGGCCTCCATGGCCACGCCGGTCGGTGCCCTGTTGTAGCGTTCGGTGAACGCCTTCACGAATGCTTTGGCCTTGTCGTTCCATTGCGACTTGGGCTGCGCGACGTTGACGATGAGAAGATTGTTGGCGCATTCGCCGTCGACTTCCCACACTTCCTTCTGCAGCAGACCCGAGGAGCCGATGAGGGCCGTTTCGGCAGTCGGTGCGAGGCCGAGCTGGCAGGCCTGCTTGACCAGCTGATACTGCGCCTGTCCGGCGATCACCATCTGGATCGCATCAGGCTTCGGGCTCTGGTTCATCAGGCGCAGCAGCGCGGGCGTGAAATCCTGCTGGTTCAGGTCGATCGTTGCCAGCGTATAGGGGACGTTCTTGGCCTTCAGCTCATCGGCGATGACCTTGGCCCCGCCCTGGCCGAAGTCCGTGTTTTCGGCGATGATGGCGATGTTCTTGAAACCTTGCTCGACCGTCCAGTCGGCCGCCTTGACGTAAACGAGCGAGTTGGCCGGAGCGAGACGATAGACTTCCGGATACTGCTTGGCCGTGATGGCATCCGCCCATACGTCTGTACCGACCCAGGCGACGCCGTATTTGTGCGCCTCCTCGATTTCGGCGAGGGCGACCGAGGAATGGAATTCGCCGAAGATTGCGGCGACGTTGTCCTTGGTGATGAGCCGAACCGCCGCCGCGCTGCCGTCGGCCGGCTGCCCTTTGGTGTCCTCGTAGCTCACCTTCAGCTGACGGCCGAGCACGCCGCCGGCCTTGTTGACCTCGTCAACTCCGAGCTGCACCGCCCATTGCATCTCCTGGCCGCCGGAATAGTTGCCGGGCGGCGACAGCGGCCCCACCCAGCCTAGCGCGATTGGATCCTCGGCCAGAGCCGGTGCGGCTGCGAACGGCAAGGAAGCCAGCGCGAGTGCCGCCAGCGCTCCCAAATGACTGGATATGGTCTGTTTCATGCGAATTTCCCCTGTTCTTGTTTTCTGATTGAATGAAACACTACGCTCATTTCTGGCAGATTGAAATATTCATTGCAGCTCGTCAACGGCCGGCGTAAATTCGCGCCATGTTGGAACCCGCCTTCCGCTCGCGCCTGCTCGAGAGTTTCGAGACGATGCCGCGCCAGCTTCGCGCGGCGGCGCAATGGGTGCTCGACAATCCGCGTGACGTTGCCCTCCTGTCGATGCGCGTCCAGGCGCAGCGCGCCGGGGTGACCCCGGCATCGATGACGCGGCTTGCCCAGCGCATGGGCTTCGACGGCTACGATAGCCTGCGCGACCTCTACGCCGAGCAACTTCGCCGCGGCGAGAAGGAGTTCTTGGGCAAGGCCGAAGCATTGATGGCGCGGCGGAAGCGCGGAGGAGACGGCGCGCTGGCCTTCGAGCTGGCCGAAACGCTCGAGCGCCATATGGCGAAGCTTTGCGATCCGGCGACGCTGGAGGCGGTGACCCGGGCAGCCTCGGTGCTGGCAGGCGCCAAGCGCATCTATGCGCTGGGCTATCGGTCGAGCTACCCCGTCGCCTGCCATTTCGCCTACGTCTATGGCCTCGCCGGCGGCGCGGTGCGTCTGCTTGACGGCGTCGGCGGAACCGGACCTGATCCTTTGTGGGAAGCGGGAGCGGGCGACGTGCTTTTGGCGATCAGCGTCAAGCCCTATACGCGCGCCGCCGTCGAACTCGTCGATTATGCACGCAGCCGCGCGCTCGAAATCGTGGCGATTACCGACAGCGTGGTCTCGCCGCTCTTCAACCGGGCGGGCGCCGTCATCATCGTGCCAACCGAGAGCCCGTCCTTTTTCCACACCATGGCGCCGGCCTTTGCCATCGCCGAAACGCTGGCCGCGATCCTGGCGGCCGCCGCCGGCGATCGCGCGCTGGCCGCCATGCGCGACGTCGAACGTCAGTTCGACACCCTTTCCACCCATATCTACGAAACCAGGCAACGGTCATGACACATATCCTCCATCGCCAGATCCACCACGACTATCCCGTTGCCGTCGGCGGCGATGGCGTCACCGTCATCGACAGCAAGGGACGCCGCTATATCGACGCCTCCGGCGGCGCGGCCGTCTCATGCCTTGGCCATCAGCATCCGGCTGTTCTTGCCGCGATGCATGCCGAACTCGACCGGCTCGCCTATGCGCATAGCAGCTTCTTCACCACCCGGCCGGCGGAGGAACTGGCGGACGAACTTGCCGCTCACGCGCCGGGCGATCTTCATCACGTCTATTTCGTCTCCGGCGGATCGGAAGGCATCGAGACCGCCCTGAAGATGGCGCGGCAATATTTCGTCGAGCGCGGCGAGCCGCAGCGCCGCCGCTTCGTGGCCCGTCAGCAGAGCTATCATGGCAATACGCTGGGCGCGCTTTCGGTGGGAGGCAACGCCTGGCGCAAGGCGCCGTTCGAGCCCATGCTGATCGAAAACCATCATATCGAACCATGCTATGCCTATCGGCATCAGCGGCCGGATGAAGGCAGCGAGGCCTACGGGCTGCGCGCCGCCGATGCGCTTGAGACGAAGCTGCAGGAACTCGGGCCGGAAACGGTCATTGCTTTTGTCGCAGAGACCGTGGTTGGAGCGACTCTCGGCGCCGTGCCACCCGCACCCGGTTATTTCAGGCGCATCCGCGAGATTTGCGATCGCCACGGCGTGCTGCTCATCCTCGACGAAGTCATGTGCGGCATGGGTCGCACCGGAACACTGCATGCCTGCGAGCAGGAGGGCGTCGCTCCCGACATCATGGTGGTCGCCAAAGGACTCGGCGGCGGCTACGCCCCGCTCGGCGCGGTGCTGGCGTCCGAGCGGATATTCGATGCCTTTTCGCAAGGCAGCGACTTCCAGCACGGTCACACCTATATCGGCCATCCGCTCGCCTGTGCGGCCGGCCTCGCCGTGCAGCGGGTCATCGAGCGTGATGGTCTGATTGCCAATGTCGCGGCGCGAGGCGCCACGCTCGAACGACGGCTGCGTGAGCGCTTCGGCAACCATCACCATGTCGGGGACATTCGCGGGCGCGGCCTTTTCCAGGGCATCGAACTTGTCGCGGATCGCTCGGCCAAGGCCCCGTTCGATCCGCGCCTGAAGGTCCATGCCCGGATAAAATCGGAAGCGATGCAGCGGGGGTTGATGGTTTATCCGATGGGCGGCACCGTCGATGGGCGGGCTGGCGATCACGTCCTGCTTGCACCGCCATTCATCGTCGACGACGGCACGGTCGATATTATCGTCGACCGTTTGGGCGACGCCGTCGATGCCGCGATCGGCAGCATTGCGATCTAGCACACGAGACGCTCACCGACCGGGACTATAGTCCGATCGGCATCAGCCCCGACCTGGCCTCACAGTGCCGCGCCAGACCATCGGCGCGTGGCAGGTCAGGCGACTGCCGGCGCCTGCTTCCTCGCGCGAACCGGCGGCCAGTCGCACGGCGTGCGTGGCAATCTCCTCAATCGGCGGCGCAAAGGTCGTCAGCCGGTAGGAAGCCCAGTCAGCCTGCTCGATGTCGTCGAAGCCGGCGACGCAGAGATCGCGCGGGACGTCGACGCCGAACTCGTGGCGCGCCGCGTCCAGAAAACCGCAGGCGATCAGGTCGGTCACGCAGAACGCCGCATCCGGTCGCTGCCGGCCCGACAGCAGGCGCCTTGCGCCTTCTGCCCCAGTCGCATAACCCGTGCGGCCCTCGCGCCACTGGATCACCTCCAGCCGTTCCTTCCGCGCCGCGGCAAGAAACGCCGTCTCGCGCGCCACCAGACTGGGCGTGCCGGCTGCCGACGTCACCAGGGCAGGCCTGGTGCAACCGGCACGAAGAAAGGCGTGAAGTGCCGCCTCGGCGGCGGCGGCGTTGTCCACGCCGATGTTATGCGGCCCGTCGAACTGGTCGTCGCGATTGATCAGGATCAGGCGCTGCCCGTTCTCGAGGCAGGTTCGGATCAGCTCCTGCGGCGGCGTGCCGGACAGCACGATCGTCGCATCGGCACGGTAGTTCAGCGTGTTGCGCAGCGCCTGGTCGACATGGTGGCTGGGGCCCGACGTGTTGAAAACCATGGCCACTTTGCCGGCATCCCTCAGATGCTGTGTCAGCGCCCGCAGGATACGGGCTTGGTAGGGCGTGTCGCCATCGGCGACGACAAGGCAGACGATGCCCGTCGATGCCCGCATCAGACCGCGCGCCAGGTGGTTGACGTGATAGCCGAGCTGCTCGGCCGCCAGCAGCACCCGCTCCCGGGTTTCTTCCGAAACGCTGGCGCCGGGCGTGAACGTGCGTGACACGGCCGAGCGCGAAACGCCGGCAAGGTCCGCGACTTGCTGGGCACTGGAAAAGCCATTACGGCCTCTTGGCGTCGTCATGCACACTCCCACTGCCGTTTACCGATTCCTTGCACGCACGTGCAGCATAGCGCAAGCCGGTCACAGGTGTCACCGCCGCCCTTGACACACATGCGTAAATGAAACAGCTTTGCACAGCCGTGCATGAAGCCGGCGCCGGAGGCTACCTTGCCCATTTCTTCGCAGACCGCATCGGAGCTGCCATTGCCTGGACGGACAGCGTGAACAGCATGGCGGTGCAGCCGAAAGCCAGCCGGATGTCCGAAGCCGAACTCGACAGGCGCGCCGATGTTTGCCGGCAACTGCTCTTGTCGTCGGGAAACATGGCGATGCAGGGCTACAGCCAAATCGACGCAGCGCAGCCTGTGGAGATGAAGGGGCCGCAGGATTTCCTGACCGAGACCGACGGCAAGGTCGAGCATCACATCCGTACGACGTTGGCCGCGGCCTTTCCCGAGGACGGGTTTTTGGGCGAGGAAACCGGCGGCAGCGGCGGCTCTGATCGCATGTGGGTCGTCGACCCGATCGACGGTACGGCGAATTTCATGCGCGGCATTCCGCATTTCTGCGTTTCGATCGTCTTCGTTCAGAACGGCCGCAGCGAGATCGGCGGGATCGCCAATCCGGCGATCGGGGAGGTCTATTTTGCCCGCCGCGGGCACGGTGCGACGCGCAACGGCGCGGCGATCCATGTTTCGCGCACCCAGGCCTTCGACCGCGCCTCCGTGGAGTTCGGCTGGTCGCCGCGGATTCCCAACCGCGACTATCTGGACAAGGTGGCCCTGGTCTGGTCGCTGGGCGCCAATGTGCGCCGCTCCGGTTCGGGGGCGCTGGGCCTTGCCTATGTGGCCGACGGCCGCTCGGATGCCTATGCCGAGCTTCATATCAATGCATGGGACTGCCTGGCCGGATTGCTGCTGGTCGAGGAAGCCGGCGGGCGCGTCAACCGCTTTCTCGACGGCGACGGCATGGCGAAGGGCAATCCGGTGCTTGCTGCGGCGCCGGGTGTGGCGGCGAGATTGTCCCAGGTGATCGGAGTGCCGCTCGACGACGAATAACCAATTCCAGAGAGCATGAAAGGGAGGAATATCGATGAAAGGTCCATTTGATCGCAGACAAGGCAGGACGTGGCTTGGCCTTGCGGTGCTGGCCATTTTCGGTCTGGCCGGCGGCACCCATGCGGCGGATCGCAACCTCGTGATGTATTGCGGCGTCGACGAAGCCTGGTGCCGGGCCATGGCCACGACCTACCAGAAGGAAACCGGCGTCAGCGTCGACATGACCCGCATGAGCGCCGGCGAGATCTATGCGCGCCTGCGGGCCGAGAAGGACAATCCGCAAGCCGATATCTGGTGGGGCGGCACCGGCGACCCGCATCTTCAGGCGGCGGAAGAAGGTCTCACCCAGGAATACAAGTCGCCGCAGCTGACGAACCTGCGCGACTGGGCTTTGAGGCAGGCTGAACGCGCCAAGAACCGCACCGTCGGCATCTATCTCGGCGCGCTTGGCTACGGCTACAACGAGGAAGACCTGAAACAGCGCGGCCTGACGGCGCCGGCCTGCTGGGCGGATCTGGTCAAGCCCGATTTCCAGGGCGAGATCGAGATGGCCGACCCCAATTCCTCGGGTACTGCCTGGACGATGCTGGCGACAATCGTGCAGCTGATGGGCGAGGACAAGGCTTTCGACTATCTCAAGCAGCTCAACAAGAACATCGCCGAATACACCAAGGCGGGCGCCGCACCTGCGCTCGCCGTGGGCAAGGGCGAGACGCTGGTCGGCATTTCCTTCCAGCACGACGTCATCAACGCCGCCAAGCAGAATCCGGCCGTCAAGGTGGTCTCGCCCTGTGAAGGCACCGGCTTCGAGATCGGGTCGATGAGCATTGTTGCCGGGGCCAAGCATATCGACGAGGCTCGGAAATTCTACGACTGGGCGCTGACGCCAGACGCGCAGAAACTTGCGGCTCCGAACGGCAGCTACCAGATCCCGTCGAACACCGGCACCCCGGTGCCGCCCGAGGCGCCGGACCTCAGCAAGATCAAGCTGATCGACTATGACTTCGCCAAATATGGATCGTCAGCGGAGCGCAAGCGGCTGTTGAAGAAATTCACCGATGAGGTCCGCAACGGCGGCTGATCTGGTCCGTACGGCCGATCCGCCGGCTGCCTGCGGGGCAGCCGGCGCAACCCCGACCATACCAAAGGAAGATGTCGAATGGCACGGGCTTCGCCCTATCCCATGGCCAATGACCTCCCGGGGCGCAGTGCCGCCGGATGGCTGGCGCTGGCATGGGCGAGCTTCATTGTGCTGCCATGGTACCAAGTCGAAGGCGGCTTGCTTTCCTTTGACTGGCTGGCGCGTCCGGCGGAGGCGGCACCAGCGATCCTGCTGTCGCTGAACGGCCGGCTCTGGCTGCTCCCCTTGGTCCTGCCACTTCTCCTGGCAAGCTGGCTCGTCGCGCGCCGGAACCTCCCCGGCCTGGCGGCGGCGGGCGCTGCCGGTCTCGCCTGGCTGGCGGTCGAGGGTTTTTCCATCATCCATTCGGGTTGGGGATTTGCCTGGCTTGGGCATCTCGCCAGTACGCCGGGGCCGGTGCAGCCGGGTCTCGGCTGGGGTGCCGTGCTGTACGCGGTGGCGATGCTGATGTTCATCGCCGAGGCGCTGGCCGCGCGTGGCTGGTGCAAGGGCGACCGTTTTGTCGTCGGCTCGCTGCTGATCGTGATCGCTTCGCTGATCCTGTTCGTGGCTTATCCGCTGTTGTCGATCCTCGCTTCCGCCATCGAGGACAATGACGGCAATGTCGTGCCGGCTCTGTTTGCCGAAAAGCTGTTCAGTGCCAACATCTGGAGCCTGCGCTGCCTCTACGGCGACGGTTCCTGCGGGGTGGCGTGGAATACGGTGGCGATCGCGGTGATGGTGGGATTCTTCTGCACGGCGCTAGGCCTGGCGCTGGCGCTGATTGCGTTGCGCACCAGGCTGCCTGCCAAATGGCTGCTGCGCGGCCTCTCCATCCTGCCGATCATCACGCCGCCTTTCGTCATCGGCCTGGCGCTGATCCTGTTGTTCGGCCGGGCCGGCATCGTCACCAATCTTTTGTCAGAACATCTCGGTATTCCGCGCAGCCGCTGGATCTACGGCATGGCCGGCATCACCATCGCGCAAGTGCTGGCTTTCACGCCGATCGCCTTCCTGGTCCTGGCCGGCGTGCTGCAGGGCGTCAGCCCGAGCATGGAGGAGGCCTCGCAGACCTTGCGCGCCAGCCGTTGGCGCACTTTCAGCACAATCACCTGGCCGCTGATCCGCCCGGGGCTGGCCAGCGCCTTCCTGATCTCGTTCATCGAGAGCATGGCCGACTTTGCCAACCCGCTGGTGCTGGGCGGCAACTTCAACGTGCTGTCGACGGACATCTTCTTTGCGGTGGTGGGCGCTGCGCATGATCAAGGCCGTGCGGCGGTGCTGGCGATCGTGCTTCTGGGATTCACGCTCGCCGCCTTCGTCATCCAGCGCCGCTGGATCGGCAGCCGCAGCTACGTCACCGTCGCCGGCAAGGGCGATGGCGGTGTGCCGGCCACGCTGCCCAAGGGCTTGCGCATCGGCTGCTACGCCGCCGTCGTTCCCTGGTTGCTTCTGACCGTCGTGGTCTATGGCATCATCCTGGGCGGCGGCTTCGTGCAATCGATCGGCCGCGACAACACGCCGACGCTCGAATATTTCCTCACCGCTTTCTCCGTCGAGAAAGGCGTCAATGGCTGGTTCCTGAGCGGGTCGGCCTGGCCGTCGCTGCTGATGACCATCGGCCTTGCGCTGGTGGCGATGCCGTTCACCGCCGCGCTCGGCATCCTGACCGCCTATCTGCTCGACCGGCAGCATTTCGCCGGGCGCACGATGTTCGAATTCCTCGCCATGATGAGCTTTGCCATTCCCGGCACGGTCGTCGGCGTCAGCTATATCCTCGCCTTCAACGTGCCGCCGGTGCAACTGACCGGCACCGGACTGATCATCGTCATCTCGTTCATCTTCCGCAACATGCCGGTGGCGATCCGCGCCGGCCTCGCCAATCTGGGGCAGATAGACAAGAGCCTGGACGAGGCATCGCTGACACTGGGCGCGCGTTCCTTCGCCACCTTGCGGCGGGTGATCCTGCCGATCCTGAAGCCGGCGATCGTGACCGCGATGATCTACAGTTTCGTGCGTGCGGTGACCGCCGTCAGCGCCGTCATCTTCCTGGCGACCGGCCGCTTCAATCTCGCCACCGTCTATATCGTCGGGCGAGCCGATGTCGGCGAATACGGCATCGCCATCGTCTATTCGGCGGTGCTGATCGTCGTCATGATGATCATTCTGATCGCCATCCAGCTGCTGGTCGGGGAACGCCGGCTTGGCCGGCGCCGGGCCGAGGCGCAAGCCGTGGTGGCACCAATCTGATCGGGAGAAGCGTATGGATCAAACGGCGAAGAACGCTGCCCCCGGCGTGGTGGACAGACCGGCAGTGCGTTTCGAGGGCGTCACCAAGAAATACGGCGCCGTCACTGCCGTCGACAATGTCAGCTTCGACATCGCACCGGCCAGCCTGGTGACGCTGCTGGGACCCTCCGGCTGCGGCAAGACGACGACGCTCAGGCTGATTGCCGGGCTTGAGCACGCAAGCCACGGGCGCATCGTAATCGACGGCAAGGACGTCACCTTGCTGTCAGCCGCAGAGCGCGACGTCAGCATGGTCTTCCAGTCCTATGCGCTGTTCCCGCACATGAACGTCATGGAAAATGTCAGCTACGGCCTGCGGGCGACGGGGCTCGGCAAGGTTGAGGCAGCAGGGCGCGCCGCCGAGAAGCTGGCACAGGTCGGCCTGTCCGGCTACGAGAAGCGCCAGCCGAGCGAACTTTCGGGCGGCCAGCAGCAGCGCGTGGCCGTGGCGCGCGCCATCGTGCTGGAGCCGAAGGTGCTTTTGTTCGACGAGCCGCTGTCCAATCTCGATGCCAAGCTGCGCCGGCGCGTGCGCGATGAGATCCGCGGTCTTCAGCAGGACCTCGCGCTGACCGTGGTCTATGTGACGCATGACCAGGAGGAGGCGCTGGCCGTGTCCGATCGCATCATCGTCATGAACGCTGCCCGCGTCGCCCAGGACGGAACCCCGCGCGACCTCTACAACGAACCCAGGAACTCTTTCATCGCCGATTTCATGGGCGACGCCAACCTGCTCGATGTCGAGGTTCTCGCCAGCAATGGGACGAATGCCGAGGTAAAGGTCGGGCCGCTGCGGCTCGACATGCGGCATCGCGGCATCGCGGCGGGGCCGGCGGTGCTGGCCGTCCGGCCGAATGCCGTGCGCCTCGTCGCCGGCCAGCCGGCAGCCGGCGGGATGAGAGGGCGCGTGGTCAAGAGTTCTTATCTCGGCGACCACATGGAATACCGCGTCGCGATAAACGATCCGGCGGTCGAGCTGTTTGCGACGTCGCCGGTCGTCACACCCGCCCTGCCGGAAGGCAGCGTCGTCGCGGTCGATTTCGATCCGGCAAAGATCGTGCTGATAGCGCGCGACAAGTCCTAGCGCACACCGCTACCGGTGCGCCTGATACGAAAATAGTGGTTCTCGACGTTCCATGTCGATGTTACGAATCTCTGTGCATTCCGAATGTGCGCTTGTGACCATGTGTCCTGGCACTTTGGAACTGTGGCGAGCACAGGACGTATTCTTCACGCGGGACCAGACGGTGCACTCGAAGCCGTCACAGGGCCGCAATGGGCGTTTTCGACAGTGGCCACAAGGGAGGAAATACCAGTGAAAGCATCCTATCTCATCTCAGCCGCGCTGCTTGTGGGTACCGCGATGCCAGCGGCGGCAGCCGAAATTTCCGACGGCAAGGTCAAGATCGGCATCCTCAACGACCAGTCGGGTGTCTATGCCGATTTCGGCGGCAAATGGTCCGTCGAGGCGGCCAAGATGGCTGTCGAGGATTTCGGCGGCAAGGTCCAGAATGCGCCTATCGAGGTCATCAGTGCCGACCACCAGAACAAGCCGGACATCGCCTCCAACATCGCGCGCCAGTGGTACGACACCGAGCAGGTCGATGCCATAATGGAACTGACCACCTCCTCGGTGGCGCTCGCCGTGCAGGGACTTTCCAAGGAAAAGAAGAAGATCGACATCGTCACCGGCGCGGCTGCGACCGACCTGACCGGCAAGCAGTGCTCGCCCTATGGTTTCCATTGGGCCTACGACACCCATTCCCAGGCCGTCGGCACAGGCGGTGCCCTGGTGCAGCAAGGCGGCGACAGCTGGTATTTCATCACCGTCGACTACGCCTTCGGCTATTCGCTCGAGGAGCAGACCGCCAAGCTCGTCAAGGATCGCGGCGGCAAGGTGCTTGGTGAAGTGCGCTATCCGCTCGGCTCGACCGACTACTCATCCTTCCTGCTGCAGGCGCAATCCTCCGGCGCCAAGATCGTCGGCCTTGCCAATGCCGGTCTCGACACTTCCAACTCGATCAAGCAGGCGGCCGAATTCGGCATCGTCGCCGGCGGCCAGCGGCTCGCGGCACTTCTGTTCACGCTGGCCGAAGTGCATGGCCTTGGCTTGCAGGCGGCCCAGGGCGTCGTGCTGACCGAAGGCTATTACTGGGATCGCGACGACAAGAGCCGCGAGTTCGCCAACCGCTTCTTCAAACGCACCGGCAGGATGCCGAACATGATCCAGGCCGGGACGTATTCGGCGGTGTCGCAGTATCTCAAGGCCATCGACAAGGCCGGCACCGACGAAACCGAAGCGGTGGCCAAGGAATTGCATTCGATGCCGGTCAATGACGTCTTTACCGCCAACGGCAAGGTGCAGGCCGACGGCTCCATGGTGCACGACATGTACCTCTATCAGGTCAAGAAGCCCGAGGAGAGCAAGAAGGATTGGGACTACTACACCTATCTTGCAACCATTCCGGGCGACCAGGCCTTCATGAAGGCCACGGATAGCGGCTGCCCGCTCGTCAGCAAGTGACGACGGCAACCGCCGCGGCCGTCAGGCCTGACGGCGATGGAGCCGTGCCGCGGGTGGTGCTTTCCGCCCGCGGCCTCAGGCGCGATTTCGCCGGGTTCGTTGCGGTGAAGGATGTCGATCTCGACGTTCATCACGGCAGGATTCACGCCTTGATCGGACCCAACGGCGCCGGCAAGACCACGATCTTCAATCTTTTGACCAAGTTCCTGCAGCCGACCAGCGGCACGATTGAACTGCTCGGCACCGACATAACCCGGACACCGCCGGCCAAGGTGGCGCGGATGGGCCTCGTGCGCTCGTTCCAGATATCGGCGATCTTTCCGCATCTGAGCGTGCTCGACAATGTGCGCGTCGCACTGCAGCGGCCAGGCGGGCTGGGTTTCCAGTTCTGGCGCCCGCTTTCGGCGCTCGACCAACTGACGCCGCGGGCGCGCGAGCTTCTCGGCACGGTCGGCCTCGACGACGCGGCGCACCGGCTCGCCGGCGATCTCTCCTATGGCCGCAAGCGCGTGCTCGAGATCGCCACCACGCTGGCGCTCGATCCAAAGGTGCTGCTGCTCGACGAGCCGATGGCCGGCATGGGGCACGAGGATGTCAGCATGATCTCCGGGATCATCCGCGCCTTGGCCCGCGATCGGGCCGTGCTCATGGTGGAGCACAATCTGACCGTCGTTGCCGATCTTTGCGACTGGATCACCGTGATGCAGCGCGGCAAGGTGCTCGCCGCGGGCGACTATCCGACGGTCAGCCAGGATGAACGCGTCCGGATAGCCTATATGGGAACCGAGCATGAGTGAGCCGCTGCTTGCCGTGCGCGATCTCCATGCCTGGTACGGCGAGGGCCACGCGCTGCACGGCGTCGACCTCGATGTGTTCCGCGGCGAAACCGTGACGCTGCTTGGCCGCAACGGCGTCGGCAAGACCACGACGCTGCGCGCCATCATGGGGCTGATCCGCAAGCGCACCGGCAGTGTCGTCTTCAACGGCAACGACTTGATCGGCCTGCCCTTGCACCGTGTCGCCCACCAAGGCATCGGTTTCGTTCCCGAGGAGCGCGGCATTTTCGCCACGCTGACAGTCGACGAGAACCTGATCCTGCCGCCGGTGGTGGCCAAGGGCGGCATGAGCGTCGAGGAGATCTTCGAGCTCTTTCCCAACCTGAAGGAGCGCCGCAACAGCCCGGGCACCAGGCTATCCGGCGGCGAGCAGCAGATGCTGGCGATCGCCCGCATCCTGAGGACGGGTGTCCGGATGCTGCTCCTCGACGAGCCGACCGAAGGCCTGGCGCCGGTCATCGTCCAGCGCATCGGCGAATTGCTTGCGACGTTGAAAAAGCGCGGCATGACGATCCTGCTCGTGGAGCAGAATTTCCGTTTCGCCGCCCGCATTGCCGACCGCTTCTACCTGATGGAGCACGGCAAGGTGCTGAGCGGGTTTCCGGTCGGCGAACTGGCCGCCCACGACGCTCAACTTCACGAGGTGCTCGGAGTATGATCGCGCCATGACGATGATCTTCGGCATCCCCATCCAGGCCTTTCTCGGGCAGCTGCTGGTCGGGCTGATCAACGGTTCCTTCTATGCGATGCTGAGCCTTGGCCTCGCCGTCATCTTCGGCCTGCTGCGCATCATCAATTTCGCCCACGGCGCGCTCTACATGCTGGGCGCCTTCATCGGTTATCTGCTGCTTGTCCATCTCGGCATCGGCTATTGGCCGGCGCTGATCCTGGTGCCGCTCTCCGTCGGGCTGTTCGGCATTGCGGTCGAGCGTGCAGCGCTCTCGCGGCTCTACCAGCTCGACCCTCTCTACGGCCTGCTCTTCACTTTCGGCCTGGCCTTGGTCATCGAGGGCGTCTTCCGTTATTATTACGGCGTCTCGGGAAATCCCTATGCGGTGCCGGCGCTACTTGCGGGCGGCACCAATCTCGGCTTCATGTTCCTGCCCAACTATCGCGGCTGGGTGGTGCTGGCATCGCTTCTCGTCTGCCTGGGCACATGGCTTTTGATCGAGAAGACCAGGCTTGGCTCCTATCTGCGCGCCGCGACCGAAAATCCAGAACTGGTCCAGGCTTTCGGCGTCAACGTGCCACTGCTTTTGACACTCACCTACGGACTGGGTGCGGCACTTGCCGGTCTTGCCGGGATCTTGGCGGCTCCCGTCTACCAGGTCAGTCCGCTGATGGGGTCGGATCTGATCATCGTCGTCTTCGCCGTCGTCGTGGTCGGCGGCATGGGCTCGATCCTGGGCGCCATCGTCACCGGCTACATGCTCGGCCTTGCCGAGGGCCTGACCAAGGTGTTCTATCCCGAGGCGTCGAACCTTGTCGTCTTCGTCATCATGGCGATCGTGCTTCTGCTGCGGCCGGCCGGCCTGTTCGGAAGGGACGCGTGAGATGAGCGAGCTGACGCTTCACGAAAAGCGCGCCGCGGCCTCCGTGCGGCTGGAACGGGCCCTGGTGGCGCTGGCGGTGTTGGCGCTCATCGCCGCGCCGTTCTTCGTGTACCCGTTCTTCCTCATGAAGATGCTGTGCTTTGCGCTGTTTGCCTGCGCCTTCAACCTGTTGCTCGGCTACACCGGCCTGTTGTCCTTCGGCCACGCGACCTTCTTCGGCGGCGCAGCCTATTTCTGCGCGCATGCCGTCAAGGTATGGGGCTGGCCGCCGGAGGCAGGCATTCTGCTGGGTACCGCCGGGGCGGCGCTGCTCGGTCTCGTCATGGGCTTCTTCGCCATCCGCCGGCAAGGCATCTATTTCGCCATGATCACGCTGGCGCTGGCGCAGATGTTCTTCTTCTTCTGCGTGCAGGCACCGTTCACGCAAGGCGAGGATGGCATCCAGGGCGTTCCGCGCGGCAACCTCTTCGGCATCATCGATTTGAACGCTACGGTCAACATGTACTATGTCGTATTGGCCATCTTCCTGATCGGCGTCTTCGCCATTTGGCGGATCGTCAACTCGCCCTTCGGCATGATCCTGCGCTCGATCCGCGAGAACGAGAACCGCGCCATCTCGCTCGGCTATTCCGTCGCCAGGTATAAGCTCGCCGCTTTCGTCATGTCGGCCGCACTTGCGGGGCTTGCCGGCGCGGTCAAGGCAATCGTGTTCCAGTTCGCGACGCTCACCGACGTGACATGGCAGATGTCGGGCGAGGTGATCCTGATGTCGCTGCTTGGCGGCATCGGTACCATGGTCGGGCCGGTCGTCGGCGCCGGCTTCGTCGTCGGCCTTGAAAACACACTCGCCACCTCAGGCTTTCCGGTGACCATCGCCACCGGCCTGATATTCATGGTCTGCGTGCTCGTCTTCCGGCGCGGCATCGTCGGCGAATTCCATGCGCGGCTGCCCAGGCCGGCGGACGGTGGAAGTGGTTGATATTCATCCCGTGGCCGATCTCCCCTGCTGTCTCCAGCCATGTGGTGGGCAGTCCAGTGAGCAACCGGGAATGCAGCCTGGATGTTTATCGAAGCGCCTGCTTTACAGGCAGGTTTGGTAGCGCTACCGTCTCCGTATCGCGTGACCACATGAAGGTTGGAGGGCCGTCGCCGGGAGAGGTCAGCGGTTCCTTCGAAGAGACGTCGCGGGAATCGTTCGGGAGGAGGATCGATGGCGTCTGTCGCGATTAGCGAGGTTCACAAATCATTCGGGACCGTCGAGGTTCTGCACGGCGTCAGCGTGGACATCGACGATGGCGAATTCGTCACGCTGGTCGGGCCGTCGGGTTGCGGAAAATCAACCCTGCTCAGGATGATCGCGGGCCTGGAAAAGATTTCGCGGGGCGAGATTGCGATTGGCGAACGTGTCGTCAACAACGTTGCGCCGAAGGAACGCGACGTCGCCATGGTCTTCCAGAACTATGCGCTCTACCCGCATATGACCGTCGCCGAGAACATGGCATTCTCGCTCATGCTCAAGGGCGTTTCGAAGGCTGAGAGCGGCGCCGGCGTTCAGCGCGCTGCGGAAATTCTGGGGCTGGTGCCGCTGTTGGCGCGCTATCCCCGCCAGCTTTCCGGCGGACAGCGCCAGCGGGTTGCCATGGGGCGGGCGATCGTGCGCGATCCGGCGGTTTTCCTGTTCGACGAACCGCTGTCCAATCTTGACGCCAAGCTCAGGGTGCAGATGCGCGCCGAGATCAAGGAACTGCACCAGCGCCTGAAAACCACGACGGTCTATGTTACCCACGACCAGATCGAAGCCATGACCATGGCGGACAAGATCGTGGTCATGCATGACGGCATCGTCGAGCAGATCGGGCCGCCGCTGGAACTCTACGACAGGCCGGACAATCTCTTCGTCGCCAGTTTCATCGGCTCCCCCGCCATGAATTTGCTGCGGGGCGAAATCGCGATGGACGGATCGCCGTCCTTTCGGGGCGCGGGCGGAATTTCCGTGCCGTTGGACGCAGCATCGTCCGTCAAAGGCGGCGAGCCCGTGGTGCTGGGCATACGGCCCGAGCATTTGCGGCTGTCCGATCAAGGCATTGCGGTCACCATCGCGGTCATCGAGCCGACCGGGTCGGAGGTACAGCTCATCGGCCGGACAGCCGGCGGTGAAGAGATCGTGGCCAACTTCCGGGAACGTCATTCCTTCACGCCGGGCGAAACCATCCGGCTCACCGCCGAACCCGGGCTCATTCATCTCTTCCACGGCGAAACCGGGCAGCGACTTCAAACGCGCAGCAAGCTGTAGAGACCAAAGCAAGAGAAACAAACAGGAGGAACGAGCATGAAATTCACCAGACGTGACGTGATCCGCACGACGGCCGGCGCTGCCGCCGGCGTTTTGGGAAGCCGCTTCGCCGGCTCCCCGGCATTCGCCCAGGAGGGGCTGAAGTACAAGCCGGAGGACGGTGCGAAGCTCAGGCTGCTGCGCTGGTCGCCTTTCGTGCAGGGCGACGAGGACCAGTGGCTGAAAAACACCAAGCGGTTCACCGAAGCGACGGGCGTGGAGGTGCGTGTCGACAAGGAAAGCTGGGAAGACATTCGCCCCAAGGCAGCGGTCGCCGCCAATGTCGGTTCAGGTCCGGATCTGATGTTCGTCTGGTTCGACGACCCGCATCAGTATCCCGATAAGCTGCACGACGTGACGGAATTGGGCGAGTATCTGGGCTCGAAATACGGCGGCTGGCACGACGGACCAAAGCAATATGCTACCCGGGAAGGCAAATTCATCGGCCTGCCGCTCGCCACCATCGGAAATGCCATCGTCTATCGGGAAAGCTGGGTAAAAGAGGCCGGCTTTTCGGAGTTCCCCAAGGACACGAAAGGCTTCCTCGAACTTTGCAAGGCCTTGCAGGCGAAGGGGCATCCGGCCGGCTTCACGCACGGCCATGGTGTCGGCGATGGCAACAACTATGCGCACTGGCTGCTGTGGAGCCATGGCGGCCAGATGGTCGACGAGAGCGGCAAGGTGACGATCAACAGCCCCGAGACCCTCAAGGCGATCGAATACGCGCAGGAACTCTACAAGACTTTTATTCCCGGCACCGAAAGCTGGCTCGACGTCAACAACAATCGCGCCTTCCTGGCCGGCGAACTCAGTGTGATCGCCAATGGCATTTCCGCCTACAACACGGCCAAGATCAACAAGGACAATGATCCGAAGCTGGCGGAGATGGCCAAGGACATACGCACCACCAACCTGCCGATCGGTCCTGTCGGCAAATCCGTCGAACTGTTCCAGGTGACCACAGCCGTCATCTTCGACTACACGCCCTACCCCAACGCGGCCAAAGCCTATCTGCAATTCATGTTCGAGGACCCGCAAATGCCGGACTGGATCACCTCCTCGGCGGGCTACTGCTGCCAGACGCTCAAGGCGTTCGACAACAATCCGGTGTGGACAGCCGATCCGAACAATGCCGCTTACGCCAAGGCTTCGGCGACGCTACGGCCCAACGGCTATGCCGGGCCGCTTGGCTATGCCTCCGCGGCGACCATGGCCGACTATGTCCTGGTCGACATGTTCGCCAAGGCCGTCACGGGACAGGCCACGCCCCAGGAGGCAATGGAAGAGGCGGAAAAGCGCGCAAACCGGTATTATCGCGTTTGATCCATGCCAGCTGAGCCTGGCGGCTCTGCCCCGCGCTATCCGACCCTCCGGAAGCGCAGGGCGGCCGCCAGGCCGATCAACGAGACCCTTGCAAGGAGCCCGCCCCATGGCCGTGCCGTCCGTCGCCGCTCAGCCGCGTTCCTCGATGCTGTCGCGCCTGGCCGAGAGCAGGAACGCGCTTGGCTTCGGCTTCATGCTGCCGGCGGCGGCATTGCTGCTTGTCTTCCTGACCTATCCGCTTGGGCTCGGCGTCTGGCTCGGCTTCACCGATGCCCGCATCGGCCGTCCCGGCATCTTCATCGGCATCGAGAACTATGAATATCTGTGGAGCGACGCCGTTTTCTGGCTCTCCGTCTTCAATACCCTGCTCTACACCGTCAGCGCCTCGATCCTGAAATTCGCGCTTGGCCTTTGGCTGGCGCTTATCCTCAATCAGAACCTTCCCTTCAAATCGTTCTTCCGCGCGATTGTCCTGCTGCCGTGGGTGGTGCCGACGGTGCTCTCGGCAATCGCCTTCTGGTGGATTTACGATTCGCAGTTCTCGATCCTGTCCTGGGCGCTCCAGCAGATGGGCCTGATCGACCATCGCATCAATTTCCTCGGCGATCCGGAGAACGCGCGTGCTTCGGTGATCGCGGCCAATGTCTGGCGCGGCATCCCTTTCGTAGCCATCACGCTGCTTGCCGGCTTGCAGACAATCCCCCAATCGCTTTACGAGGCCGCCACGCTCGACGGCGCCAGCCGCTGGCAATTGTTTCGCCATGTGACGCTGCCGCTGCTCACCCCTATCATCGCGATCACGATGACGTTCTCGGTGCTGTTCACCTTCACGGATTTCCAGCTGATCTATGTGCTGACCCGCGGCGGACCGGTAAATGCCACCCATCTGATGGCGACGCTGTCGTTCCAGCGCGGCATTTCGGGCGGCCAGCTCGGCGAGGGCGCTGCGATCGCGGTCGCCATGATCCCATTCCTCCTTGCCGCAATCCTGTTCAGTTATTTCGGCTTGCAACGCCGTAAATGGCAGCAGGGGGGCGGAGACTGACATGGCTGCGACCAGGAAGACAAAACAGCCGCAGCTCGATGAAGGCGGCATGGGCTATTTGCAGAGCGTGCCGCGCCGTGTGGTGACGGTCTATCTCCCCCTGCTCGTGTTCGTCATCGTGCTCTTATTCCCGTTCTACTGGATGACCATCACAGCGGTTAAGCCCAATGTCGAAATGACCGACTATGCCAATTTCAACCCGCTCTGGGTCGTGCATCCGACATTGGAGCACATCCGCTATCTTCTCTTCGAGACGTCCTATCCGGGCTGGCTGCTCAACACGATCATCATTTCGACCGCCGCCACTTTCCTGTCGCTGTTGGCGTCGGTTTTCGCGGCCTATGCGATCGAGCGGCTGCGGTTCTCCGGGGCACGGCAGGTCGGCCTCGCGGTGTTCCTCGCCTATCTCGTGCCGCCCTCGATACTGTTCATCCCCTTGTCGGTGATGGTGTTCAACCTCGGGCTTTATGACACACCCTTCGCGCTCATCCTCACCTACCCGACCTTCCTGATCCCCTTCTGCACCTGGCTGCTGATGGGTTACTTCCGCTCCATCCCGTTCGAACTGGAAGAATGTGCGCTCATAGACGGGGCAAGCCGCTGGCAGATCCTGAGCAAGATCGTGCTGCCCCTGTCGGTGCCAGGCCTGATCTCGGCGGGCATATTCGCATTCACCCTGTCATGGAACGAGTTCATCTATGCCTTGACGTTCATCCAGTCGTCCGAAAACAAGACCGTGCCGGTCGGGGTGCTCACCGAACTCGTCCGCTCCGACGTCTATGAGTGGGGT
Source organism: Mesorhizobium sp. B1-1-6 (assembly GCF_006443035.1). Lineage (NCBI taxonomy): Bacteria > Pseudomonadati > Pseudomonadota > Alphaproteobacteria > Hyphomicrobiales > Phyllobacteriaceae > Mesorhizobium > Mesorhizobium sp. B1-1-6. The sequence goes on from NZ_VFWR01000005.1 coordinate 252,613, forward strand.
GCCCTGATGGCGGGCGCGCTGATCGGATCCCTGCCGGTCGTCGTGCTTTATTCGTTCTTCGTCGAGCACTATGTCTCCTCGATGACCGGCGCGGTGAAGGAATAGCGCCGCCCCGATGCCGCGGGCGCTTTTCCTGGAATGCCCTAGCCCAGGCTTTTGCCGTAGCGGGCAAAGCTTTCGGCCAGGACGGTCGTGCTCGCACCGGCCCGTTCGGGCCGTTTGTAGATGCCGCCTTCGACGCGGATCGGCTCCTCGAAGTGATCCTTGATCCAGGGGATGTATTCGAGGATCGTCGATGCAGGATGCCAGTAGCTCAGATGCACATGCACCTGGCTCATCTCCCCTGCATGCGGAACGACGGGAAGCCGATGCGCCAGTGCCAGGTCCGCGACCTGGATGTATTCGGTTATTCCTCCGAGCCGCGTGACGTCCGGCTGGACGTAGGCGACGGCTCCTGCATCGACGAAGGAGCGGAACGCGTCGATGGTGTAGAGCTGCTCGCCGAGCGCGATCGGGATCGATGTATTGCGCGCGAGCGTCGCGTGGCTGGCGACATCGTCATACCAGAGCGGCTCCTCGAACCAGTAGATATCGAGGTCGCGCGCCAGCGCGCAGAACCGCTGGCAGGTCGGAAGATCCCACTTGCCGTTGCCGTCGATTGCGATCCGGATCCTTGATCCGACACGTTTGCGCACAGCCGCCAGGCGCTCGACGTCGACATTTGGGTCGTCATGGCCGACCTTGATCTTGATGCGTGTGAATCCATCCTCCTCGACGGCTTTCGCGGAGCCGCGCAGCAACGTGTCCAGGTCGAACGAAATCCAGCCGATATCGGTATTGTAAGCCTCCAGGGCATCGGTGCGCGCGCCGCCGAGATAACTCCACAGCGGCAGGCCCGCCCATTTCGCCTTCAGATCCCACAGCGCGATATCGATTGCAGCCAGCGCCAGATGCGTGATGCCGGCCCGACCGACCCATTGAAGCGAAGGATGGCGCGCAAGCCTGGTCCATAGGCGCTGATGATCCGAGGCGTCTTCGCCTACCAGAAGCGGCGCGTAACACTCGCCGATGCAGGACGTTATCAGCCGGTCGGCGGCCAGATGGGCATGCGTGCCGGTGAAGCCATAACCTTCCAGCCCGTCCGTGGTGACGATCTTGGCACCCACGACACCCCAATGGGTGATGCTGTGGGTCGAGTCCGAAATGGAGTCCGAGGTGAGTGGAAGATGGAGAATGAACGGGCGGACGGAGGCGATTTTCATCTATGACCCTTGGCGGATATGAATTTGTCAATGAAGGAGCTGCGAGAGGAATTCGCGTGCACGCTGATGCTTCGGGGCTGCGAAGAAGTCCTTCGGCGTGGCCTCCTCGAGTATCCGGCCCTTGTCCATGAAGACGACCCGGTCGGCCACCTGGCTGGCGAAGCCCATTTCATGCGTCACACAGATCATCGTCATGCCTTCGGAGGCCAGCGAGACCATGGTGTCGAGCACTTCCTTGACCATTTCCGGATCGAGAGCCGAGGTCGGTTCATCGAAGAGCATGATCCTGGGTTGCATGCAGAGCGCGCGGGCGATCGCGACGCGCTGCTGCTGGCCGCCGGAAAGCTGGGACGGATACTTGTCCGCCTGATCTGCGATCCGTACCTTGTGCAACATCTCCAGCGCTCTCTCCGAAGCGTCCTTGCGGGATTTTCCGAGCACGCGGACGGGCGCCAGCGTACAGTTCTCGATCACCTTGAGATGCGGGAAGAGGTTGAACTGCTGGAACACCATGCCGATGTCCCGGCGCGGAACCATACGTCCGTGGGACTTCTCGACCAGCGGTTTGCCGTCGATTTCCACCGAGCCTTGCTGCAGGTCTTCCAAGCCGTTGATGCAGCGGATCAAGGTCGACTTGCCTGAGCCAGACGGCCCGCAGACGACAATCTTTTCGCCCTTCGCCACATCAAGGCTGACGTGATCGAGCGCCTGAAACCCGCCGAACATCTTCACTGCATCGCGCAGTTTCACAAAGGCGCTGCCGTTGGCGTGCATGAACTCCTCCTTGTTGCGAGGTTGGCTTGTAACCCGAAAGACCGAAATCGGAAAATAAAAAATTTTCTATTTTTAATTTTTCTGTTGCGCCGAACCGGAACCTGACCGATGCTTGGCCCATGAGCATGATCAAGACGACATTGGCCGAGCAGGCCTACCAGGAGCTGCGCTCGCGGATTGTCGGCGGCAGGCTGGCAGGCGGGCAGCGCCTGTTGCCTAACGAATTGGCGGCGGAACTGGGCATCAGTCCCACGCCTGTCAAGGAAGCCTGCCTGCGGCTGGAGGCGGACGGGCTTCTCGTCAATTCCTCGCGGCGCGGCATGGTGGTCCGCAGCTTCAACGAGGAAGCCGTCGAGGAATTATACGCGGCCAGGACACTGCTCGAGAAAGGGGCCGTGGAAGCAGCCTTCGACGCAGGACGGCTCGATGAGGCGCTGCGGGCGAAGCTCCAAGACAGCCTGGAAAACCACAGGCGCTTCGCCAAAGGGTCGTCGCTCGACGATCTGGCGAAGGCGCTCTCCCATGACCGGGCCTTCCACAGTTCGCTCGTCGGCGCCGCGGGGATACCGATGATCTCCGAGGTCCACTCCCGCATTGTCGGCCAGACGCATACGGTCTTCGTCTCGATTCCAGGCGATTACAGCCGCTCGGTCGAGGAGCACCAGGATATTCTCGATGCCATCGTCGCCGGCAAGAAGAGCCAAATCCTCGCGGCGCTTCAGCGACATCTCGAGAGAAGCCGGCAGAACACCTTGCGCCAGGTAAAAGTCCTTGCGCGAGCGATCGAACCGAACCTTGTTTGAAGACCGGGGACGAGTGTGGGGTACCTAGATTTTTCCGGGACATTCGCGCGCGGCGACCTGTTCGTGCACGCCGCCATGCTGACTGTCGGCCTGTCGGCCGCCGCGCTGGCTCTGGGCATGTGCGTCGGCATCGTCGGCGCCCTGATGAGACTTTCGAGCTCGAAAATCCTCTCCTCAATCGCGGCCGCCTATGTGGAGATCATCCGCAACACGCCGTTTCTGGTGCAGATCTATATCATCTATTTCGGCCTGCCCTCGGTCGGCATCCGCATTTCGGAAGTGACGGCGGCCATCCTCTCCCTGACGCTCTACGCGGGCGCCTATATCACCGAGATCGTCCGTGCCGGCATCCAGACGATCGGCAAGGGACAGCGAGAGGCGGCGCACACGCTTGGCATGTCACCGTATCTCACCTTCCGCTATGTCGTTCTGCTGCCGGCGATTTCAGCGATCTTCCCGGCACTGACCAGCCAGTTCATCCTGATCATGCTGGCGTCCAGCGTCGTTTCCGTCATCTCCGTCCCGGAACTGACCGGCGTCGCCAATGATGTGCAGGGCCTGACCTTCCGAAGCCTGGAAGCCTATCTCGTGGTCGCGGCCATCTACCTTGTCCTGACGGCTGCATTCAAAGGCGTCTTCGCACTGATTGAGCGTGCCCTCTTCTCCTTCCGCTTTGCAGGGCGATGACGATGTTCCAGACATTCAACCTCCATCATGTCGGGTTTCTGCTGCAATGTGCGACGTGGACGGTCGTCCTCTCGGGAATTGCGCTTGCAGGCGGCGCCATCGGCGGATCGATTATCGCCCTCATGCGCCTCTCCCGCTTCGCCTGGATGCGCTGGATCGCACAGGCCTATATCTATGTCATCCAGGGAACGCCTCTGCTCGTCATTCTCTTCATCGCCTATTTCGGCGTCGCCAATCTCGGCTATGACCTTCCGGCGATCTACGCGGCCGGCCTTGGATTTACGCTCTACAGCAGCGCGTTCCTCGGCGAGATCTGGCGCGGGTCGATCCAGTCGATCAACAAGGGGCAATGGGAAGCGTCGTTCGTGCTGGCGCTTGACTGGCGGCACACGATGACCGACGTCATCATCCCGCAGGCGCTTCGCGTCGCCATTCCTCCGACGGTCGGCTTCTCCGTTCAGGTCGTCAAGAACACCGCGCTTGCTTCGGTCGTCGGCTTTATCGAACTGACGAGAGCAGGACAGATCGTCTCCAGCGCCACGTTCCAGCCGCTGCCCGTCTATCTGACGGTCGCGGCCATCTACTTCGGCATCTGCTCCATACTGTCCCATGCCAGCCGCCGCCTGGAGCGCCGCCTGCAGCAGGCAGCCAACTGAAGATCCGGTTCATCACACCAGGGAGGAAAGTATCATGCTATTGAAGAGACTTGCTGTCGGGGTCGCCGCGATGCTGGCGATGATATTGCCCGCAAAGGCCGAGAGCACGCTGGACGCCATCGTGCAGCGCGGCACCATCAATGTCGGCGTCGGCCTTGGAACGCCGCCTTATGGCCTGATGGACAGCAGCATGCAGCCCGACGGCTATGACGTGTCCGTAGCAAAGGCAATCGCCCGCGATCTCGGCGTCAAGGTCAACATCGTCGACACGACGGCAGCCAACCGCATCCCGAACCTGACTTCGGGCAAGCTCGACATCGTGATCTATTCGTTCTCGATCACCGCCGAGCGCGCCAAGGCCATCGCGTTCACCAACACCTACTATGTCGACCAGCAGGTCTATGTCGGTCCCGCCGACCAGCCGATCACCAAGATCGAGGATCTGGCCGGCAGGAAGATCGGCGTGACGCGGGCCAGCACGAACGACATCGTCATGACCAAAAAGGCCGTCGAAGGCGCACAGATCCAGCGCTATGACGATGACGCGTCGACGTCCCAGGCGCTGTTCGCAGGTCAGGTCGAAGGCATCGTGACCAGCGGAGCGCTTGCCCGCGCCGTCGAGGAGCACGATCCCAACCTCAAGAAGCAGTTCGTCGTGGCGCAGGCGCCGATGGGCATAGGCCTGCGCCGCAACGACCCGGACTTCCTGCACTGGCTGAACACGGAGCTCTTCATGCTCCAGTCTACAGGTGAGCTGCAGGCCCTGCAGAAAAAATGGATGGGTGTCGAAGTCGACCTGCCCCGCTTCTGAGAATGACTGGATCCGGGACTCCCCCGGATCCACACATGCCGCTGCGATCGGTTTATCGAAGGTTTTTCCATGAAAATCACGGATGTGAAGGTGCGCTGCTGCCAGCGCAAACCAGGCGATTTTGCCGCCAGCGCGTTTCGAACCGGGGATTTCGCGAAGTTCGAATTTCTCACCGTCACCATGATGACGGACACCGGGCTCGAGGCAACCGCCTTCGGGTTCGCCGGTCGTTCGGCGGCGGGCGCCGGCAGGCTGATTGCCGACACGCTGCGTCCGTTCTTCATCGGCCGTGACCCGCTCGACCGGGAAAAGGCATGGCACGATTTCCGGGTGGCCGACCGCTGGTGGGGCCACTTGCCGATCTATGCCTACGGACCATTCGACACCTGCCTCTGGCTGCTGTCGGCCACCGCCGCCGGGCAGCCTCTCTACAAATATCTCGGCGCCTTCCGCGAACGCGTGCCGGTCTATGGCAGCTCGATGATCCTGTCGGGGCCGCAGGACTATGTGAAAGAGGCGCTGCGCGCCAGGGCCGAAGGGTTGCGGGCCTACAAGCTCCATACACCCGGTCTCGATCTCGACTACGATATCGACGTCCATCGCCAGGTCCGCGCCGCCGTCGGGCCGGATTTCACGCTGATGTCGGATCCGGTCTCGATGTTCAATCTCGAGCAGTCGATCCGCTTCGGTCGCGAGTTGGAAAGGCTCGACTTCTACTGGCTGGAAGAGCCTTTATACGACGAGGACGTTCATTCGCTGCGGGAGCTCGCCCGCACCCTCGAAATCCCGCTCGTCGGGACAGAAGTCCTTGCGAAGCACCCTTACAGCATCGCCGAATGCATCTCGACGCGTGTCGTCGATCGCGTCCGGGCAGACGTTTCCTGGACGGGCGGCGTCACGGGCGTCATGAAGACGGCCCGCCTCGCCGAAGCCTTCGGCGTCAATTGCGAGATCCATACCGCCATCTTCCACCCGATGGAGATCGTCAACCTGCATTGCGCCGCGGCGATCAAGAACTGCGACTTCTTCGAAGTGCTCTATCCAATGGAGAACTTCGCCTTCGGCCTCAAGCAGCCGCTGCCGATCAAGGACGGCTACGCCGCGCCGCCGTCAGCCCCCGGCCTCGGGGTCGAGATCGACTGGGATGCCATCGACAACAGCACGATCTGTGAGGCCTGAGCGCCATGATGAAAGCTGTCTGCCTCGAGGAACCCGGCAAGATCTCGCTGGTCGAATCGCCCGAACCAAAACCGGGCCCGGGCGAAGTGGCGGTGCGGATGGAGTATGTGGGGTATTGCGGTTCCGACCTGACGTCGTTTCGCGGCCTCAATCCGCTGATCTCCTACCCGCGCGTCCTGGGCCATGAAATCTCCGGCACCATCTCGGCGCTCGGCGACGGCGTCAGCGCGCTTGCGGTCGGCCAGTCCGTGACTATTCTTCCCTATTTCAATTGCGGCAGGTGCCATGCCTGCCGCCTTGGCAGGCCGAACGCCTGCAAGGACAACCGGACGATGGGCGTCCAGCGCGAGGGCGCGATGGCCTCGATCATCGTCGTTCCCGCGGGCAAGGTCATTCCGGTCGAGGACATGCGCCAGCGGGACCTCGCGCTGATCGAGCCGCTTGCCGTCGGCTTCCATGCCGTCCGCCGCTCCGAGCTTTCGGCTGGAGAAACCGTCGTCATCCTTGGCTGCGGCGTCATTGGGCTCGGCGCCTTGCTCGGCGCTGTCAGGCGGGGCTCACGCGTGATCGCAGTGGACCTTAGCGCCGACAAACTCGCCGTTGCCAAGGTGCTCGGCGCCACTGACACCATCGATGCGTCGCGCGAAGATGTCCTGGCGCATGTCCTGGAACTGACCAGTGGGGACGGTCCGCAGGTCGTCATCGAGGCGGTCGGCGCGGATGCGACCTTTCGGCAGGCGATCGATCTCGTGGCGTCCTGCGGCCGGGTCGTCTATGTCGGCTACGCCAAGAACAAGATCGCTTACGACACCAAGTTCTTCCTGCTCAAGGAGATGGATATCCGCGGGTCGCGCGGCTCCGAGATCGCCGATTTCCACGATGTTATCGGCTATCTGAAGCAACATCGGGACGCCGGCGACCGCATCGTCTCACGCGTCGTGCCAATCGAGGAAGCCGGTGCGGCCATGCAAGCCTGGGACAAGAACCCCGGAGGCTTCACCAAGATCGTCGTCCGGATCGAAGCGAAGGAAGACGCATGAGCATCAAGGATATCTTCGGGCTGGAGGGGCAGCATGCGCTGGTGACCGGCGGCGGAAGCGGTCTCGGCCTTGCGATCGCCACCTGTTTCGTCGAAGCCGGCGCCAAGGTGACGATCGTCGGCACCAACGCCGCGAAGCTCGCTGCCGCCTGCGAGACGCTGGGGCCTTCCGCCACGAGCCATGTCTTCGACGTGACCGACACTGCCGGTGCCACGGGTTTCGCCAGCGAGGTGGAAAAAAAGTCCGGACGCGTCTCGATCCTCGTCAACAATGCCGGCAACACGGTCAAGAAGCCGCTCGGCGAGATGAGCGTCGAGGCTTTCAATTCGGTGCTGAACGTCCATGTCGGCGGCGCCTTCGCCCTCTCGCGCGCCTTCCTGCCGCAGGTGACGGAAGCAAGGGGCAGCATTCTTTTCACCGCCTCGATGAGCTCTTTCCTCGGCATTCCCAACGTGATCGGCTATTCGGCGGCGAAAGCCGCCTATGTCGGCATGGTGAGGGCGCTCGCGACCGAACTTGCGCCCAGCGGGATACGCGTCAACGGTGTGGCACCAGGCTGGATCGACACCGCGCTTCTACGCCAGGCCACCGCAGCCGATCCGGAAAGGGCGCGCAAGATCAACAGCCGCATTCCCATGGGTCGTTTCGGCGAGGGCGCCGATATCGGCTGGGCCATGACCTATCTCGCCTCACGCGCCTCAGCCTATGTGACCGGCCATATACTGGTGGTCGACGGCGGCGCGCTGCACGGCTTCTGACACCATAGTTTTTCGAGGGAGAAAACAGATGACGACCGATACTGACAAGGCGATCTTCGAAGTCATCCGCAAGGAACTCTTCACGGCCGTCGTCGGCGACGTGCTCGATGTAATGGGCCACCGCCGGCAGTTCCTGCCGGCCGGGATCGTGCCGTTGCAGCCGGAGATGAAAGTCATCGGCCGCGCGATGCCGGTGCTGGAGGCGGACGTGTTTTCCGGCGGTTCGCCGGATGCGCACGGTCCGCTCGCGAACAAACCGTTCGGCCTCATGATGGAAGCGCTGGACAGCCTGACGGAGAACGATGTCTACATCGCCAGCGGCTCCTCCTTCCGCTACGCGCTGTGGGGCGGGCTGATGTCCACCAGGGCCCAGAAGCTGAAGGCTGCCGGCGCCGTCCTCAACGGCTATATCCGCGACTCCTGGGAAATCGAAGAGCTCGGCTTTTCGGTCTTCTCGCGCGGCATCTATGCCCAGGACCAGGGCCCGCGAGGCAAGGTGATCGACTATGGCTGCCCAATCGAGATCGAAGGCATCCTGGTAACGCCCGGCGACCTGATCTTCGGCGACCGCGAGGGCGTGCTTGTGATCCCGCGCGAGGCGGAAAAGGAAGCGATCGAGCGCGCGATCGAGAAGGTCAGCACAGAGAACAAGGTCGCAACCGCGATCCGCGACGGCATGAGCGCCTGCGAAGCCTTCCGTACCTTCGGCGTCATGTGAGCCGACGATGGACGATCCTCGTCTGCTCCTGCTCTGCGATCACGACAATGTGCTGGTCGCCTGCCGGCGCATCGAAGCCGGTGAGACCATCATCGTTGGCGGCGAGTCGCGCATTCTGATCAAGGCCGTGGAGCTCGGCCACAAGCTGGCGCGGCTGCCGATCGCCCCGGGGATGAAGGTCATCAAATACGGCGTCCCGATCGGCTCGGCGACGCGGTCGATCGGACCCGGCGAGCACGTCCATATTCACAATCTGAAGAGCGACTACACCAAAACGCACGTAATAGCGGAGACCGGATCATGACCGGCGAACAGTCCACCATCCTCGGCTATCTCAGGCCGGACGGTCGCAAGGGCATCCGCAACATTGTGATCGTGGCCTATCTGGTAGAGTGCGCGCATCATGTCGGTCGCGAAATTGTCTCCCATTTCCGCGGCAGGGACGTGCATCTGATCGGCTTTCCAGGCTGCTTTCCCAATCCCTATGCGCAGCGGATGATGGAGCGTCTGTGTACGCATCCCAATGTCGCCGCGGTACTGCTGCTGTCACTGGGATGCGAAAGCTTCAACAAATTCTCGCTCGCCCGCACCGTCGAGGCAAGCGGACGGCCGGTGGCCACGCTGACGATCCAGGAAAACGGCGGTACTTTGTCGACGATTTCCGACGGCATCGAATGGGTCGGGCAACGCCTGCAAGAGCTGGGCGCGGTCGCGAGAGTGCCAATGGATGCGAGTGAACTTATTGTCGGCACGATCTGCGGCGGGTCGGACGGCACCAGCGGCATGACCGGCAACCCCGCCGCCGGCCTTGCCTTCGATCGGCTGGTCCGTGCGGGAGCAGCCTGTATTTTCGAGGAGACCGGCGAGCTGATCGGCTGCGAAGAGATCATGGCGAGCCGTGCCGTGACGCCTGAACTCGGCGTCGAGCTGCGCGCCTCCGTGGCAAAGGCAGCGCAATACTACGCGACGCTAGGCTATGGCAGTTTCGCTCCGGGCAATGCCGATGGCGGCCTATCCACCATCGAGGAGAAATCGATGGGTGCCTATGCCAAATCGGGCTCGTCGCCGATTTCGGGCCTCATCAAGCCGGGCGACATTCCCCCTGGCGGCGGACTCTACCTGATGGATGTCGTGCCGGACGGGGACGTGCGTTTTGGCTTCCCCAACATCTCGGACAATGCCGAGATCGTGGAGCTCATCGCTTCCGGTTGTCACCTCACGCTCTTCGTCACCGGCCGCGGTTCGGTCTCGGGGTCGGCGGTCGCACCGGTCATAAAGATCTGCGCCAATCCCGAAACATACCGTCGCCTGTCGGGCGACATGGACGTCGATGCCGGACGTATCCTCGAAGGGGCCGCCATCTTGTCGGATGTCGGCGACGAAATCTTCAATCTGGTTCTTGCTGTCGCCAATGGCCATGCGACGAAATCCGAACAACTCGGGCACCGCGAATTCATCCTGACCTACAAGACTTTCGAACCGATCGGTCCCGCATGTCTGCCGGGCGCACAGCCAAAGGCTGGTCACCGAAGCTGAAGCTGCCGGCGTTTGCCGCATGCTTGCGAGCGTAGCTTGCGTCTGTGCTGAAGCTGCGCGATCCCTTGACCCTGAGTAAGAGCAATGCGTGGCGGGCCGAACAATCTGGCGACAAGCTCACTCGTTTTGTTTGAAGCGCGGCACGCCGAAACGGATTCATGCGAGCCGCTTAGGTCTTGTTTTGCATGTCGCTACACTTGAACCGAGGTTGCTTGGGCAACGTGCATTGGAAACGAGGTGCGCAAAAAAGGGTCGCGGCAAACCAGCATTGGGCTGGCGGCTCGCAACCGCCTCACCCCCATGCGGACAATTCAAATCAGCGGGCCTGCGTAAGCCATACGCCGCTTCCTGATATCTGGGGGAAGCGTCTTCTCGTTTTGGCGAGGGTTCTGTTCCGCCGGCGCGAATGAGCTGCCTGCCTGATCCGAAAAAAACAGCTTCCAGCGGCCCGGGCGGAACGCTACCCGGCTCTTCTGCGCCGCGGGATGGTCGACGGGCAGCTCGATCTCGACGCGCTGGCGTTCGCCGCCGATCTCGAGTTCCACCCGGCGGGTGCCGGCGACGCGGCGGCTGGCGACCACCGTGCCGGCGATGCAGCCAGAGCAGCCGCTCAGCAATTCGACGTCGTGCGGGCGGAAGTACAGCCTGGCATTGCCGCTGGCGGCGTCCGGCGCCGACAGCCCGATCGGGCGATCGGCGAGCCAGACCTCGCCATTCTCGACCTTGACGGGAAGCGAGCTCGATTCGCCGATGAAGCCATAGACGAAAGGCGAGTTCGGCCTGTCATAGATGTCGTCGGCGGTGCCGACCTGCTCGATGCGGCCCTGGCTCATCACCACGACGCGGTCGGCAAGCTCCAGCGCCTCTTCCTGGTCGTGGGTGACGAAGACGGTGGTGTGGCCGGTGGCGTCATGGATGTCGCGCAGCCAGCGGCGCAGTTCCCGGCGCACCTGCGCGTCGAGCGCGCCGAACGGCTCATCGAGCAGAAGCACTTTGGGTTCGATCGCCATGGCGCGCGCCAGCGCGACGCGCTGGCGCTGGCCGCCGGAAAGCTGCGCCGGATAGCGCTTCTCCAGGCCCGAGAGCTGGACCAGGTCGAGCAGCTCGGAGGCGCGGCGGCGGATCTCCTGCGCCGGCGGCCGCGTCGAGCCCTGCCGGACCTTGAGGCCGAAGCCGATATTGTCCGAGACCGTCATGTGCCGGAACAGCGCGTAGTGCTGGAAGACGAAGCCGACATTGCGCTCCTGGATCGATTTGTGCGAGGCGTCCTCGTCGCCGAAGAAGATCTTGCCGCGCGTCGGCCGCTCCAGCCCGGCAATCAGCCGCAGCAGCGTCGTCTTGCCCGAGCCCGACGGCCCCAGCAACGCGATCAGCTCGCCCGACTTGATGTCGAGCGACACGTCATGGAGCGCGGGAAACCGCTCGAACTCCTTGCGCACATTGGCAACGCGAACTTCCATCTAAAAAACCTTCTAGTGGCCACGCGCGGCGGCGATCTCGGCGCCGTAACGCATCTCGAGCAGTGTCTTCAGGACCAGCGTCACCAGCGCCAGGCCGGCCAGCAGCGAGGCGACGGCAAAGGCGCCGACGGCGTTGTATTCATTGTAGAGGATTTCGACATGCAGCGGCATGGTGTTGGTCAGGCCGCGTATATGGCCCGACACCACCGAGACCGCGCCGAACTCGCCCATGGCGCGCGCATTGCACAAGAGCACGCCGTAAAGCAGCCCCCATTTGACGTTGGGCAGCGTCACATACCAGAAGGCCTGCCAGCCATTGGCGCCGAGCGACAGCGCGGCCTCCTCGTCGCCATTGCCCTGTTCCTGCATCAGCGGGATCAGCTCGCGGGCCACGAAGGGGAAGGTGACGAAGATGGTGGCCAGCACAATGCCGGGCACGGCGAACAGGATGACGATGCCGTGCGCCTTCAGCCAGGCGCCGAGCAGCCCCTGGGCGCCGAACAGAAGCACGTAGACCAGGCCCGAGATGACCGGCGAGACCGAGAACGGCAGGTCGATCAGCGTGGTCAGGAAGGCCTTGCCCTTGAACTCGAACTTGGCGATCGCCCAGGCGGCCGAGATGCCGAAGACGACATTGAGCGGCACCGAGATCGCCGCCACCAGCAGCGTCAGCCGGATCGCCGAGCGCGTGTCGGGATGGGCAAGCGCTTCGGTGTAGGCGCCGACGCCCTTGGCGAAGGCTTCGTTGAAGACGATGATCAGCGGCAACAGCAGGAAGATGCCGAGGAAGGCGAAGGCGATCGCCATCAGCACGGCCTGCGCCGGACGGCTTTCGGTCACCGCCGCCGAGCGGCTGTCGTGATGCGGCTCGTAGGATTTGATCTCCGGATCAGCCATAGCGCTTGCGGCTCCATGTCTGCGCCAGGTTGACGATGAGCAGCATCAGGAACGACAGCGCCAGCATGATCGCGGCGATGGCGGTCGCCGCCGGGTAATTGTATTCCTCCAGCCGGATGACGATCAAAAGCGGCGCGATCTCGGACTTGTAGGGCAGGTTGCCGGCGATGAAGATGACCGAGCCGTATTCGCCGACGCCGCGCGCGAAGGCCAGCGCGAAACCGGTGACGATGGCCGGCGCCAGGCCCGGGAACAGCACCCGGGTGACGATCTGGAAGCGGCTGGCGCCGAGCGTGGCGGCGGCCTCCTCCACCTCCTTGTCGATCTCCTCCATGATCGGCTGCACGGTGCGCACGACGAAGGGCAGGCCGATGAAGACCAGCGCGATGACGATGCCGAGCGGGGTGTAGGCGACCTTGAGCCCAAGCGGCAGCAACAGCTTGCCGATCCAGCCATTGGGCGCGTAGAGCGTGGTCAGCGCGATGCCGGCCACCGCCGTCGGCAGCGCGAAGGGCAGGTCGACCATGGCATCGACGATGCGGCGGCCGGGAAAGCGGTAGCGCACCAGCACCCAGGCGACCAGCGTGCCGAAGACGACATTGACGGCGGCCGCGACAAAGGCGGTGCCGAAGCTGATGCGGAGCGCGTTGATGGTGCGCCGGTCGGTGGCGATCGCCCAGAAATCGGTCCAGCCGAGCGCCGCGGAGCGCCAGATCAGCCCCGACAGCGGAATGAGGATGATGAGGGTCAGGTAGGCAAGCGAGAAGCCGAGCGTCAATCCGAAACCCGGAATGACGCTCGGCTGTCGAAACCGCCAACCCGCCCGAGCGGGTGCTGTGATGGCCACTGCTGTCATGGAGTTCTGGATCGCCCCACTCTTCAAGCCAGATTGCCCTTCGCTATGACTTCAAGAGCCTTGGGCGTGCAAGTTCGTTGAAAGATACGGCGCCTACTTCCATTCGCCCAAAGGCGTGTGGATTTTCTTCCTTCGCCGTCATTCGGGCTTTCTCCAGCTCTTCTGACTACTCCTTACTGCGCAGGTCTCCAGGTCTGGTTGGATGAGCACCATCACCGAAATGATAGGGTACGCGCATTCTTCAATCGTCGAAAAATTAAGCCAGAAGTTTGCATGTCGCGACCAGCGTTGGGTCCCGAGCATCCACCGCGCGCATACCGCCCGGCAGACGGCGTTCGGCGGATCGGACGGCAGAATTTGCAGACGTCGTCGTGTGGACCAGGCGACGCCGACAATGACGAAAGCGAAGCTATGGCAGCAAGTAGTAGCGAACACAATCGCGCGCGGATCAGCCGACAGTCGGAAGTGGGACCCTTGCTCAAAAGAATAGGTTGGCCACGCCACTAAGATATCTCACGCGTTCCCGTGATGGCCTTCTACGCAATACAAAACCAACGCATCATGGAGCGCATAAATCAGATTAGAAATCCGCCTGGGGAGGAGGATATGAAAAACATCTCAAATGACCTGATGGAAATTGCCGGCCGAATTCGCCCTGCGCGGGAAGCCTTCGCGGAGGCGGACAGGAGGAGGGTCGAATCCGCTTTGGAGGCAGGACGACTTCTTTGCCAGGCCAAGGACGACTGCCTGCACCAGCAATGGATGGCTTTCCTGAGATGGGCCGATATGGATGAACAAGAGGCTCGAAAGCTGATGCAGCTTGCCCGCGCGGGACTGACATCGTGCGTCGTTTCGGAAATCGGCGGCATCGATGCGGCACTGGCCTATCTTGTGGAGGCAAGATTGCCCGAGCCGGAAGAGTGCCTGACCGTGGGCCGCGTAGGCTGGCCGGAAAAGAACACGCCCTTCGCGATTATCAAACCCAATGCCGCGCATCCCGGCTATTACGATATCGCCATTGCCGACATGTGGGCCAATCCAGCAACGGTTTTCTCATCGAGAAAGCCGCTTCGGGGGGAAAGCATGAGGCAAGCCGACGGATCGTTCTTCAACAGCCTCTGGCATATTGTCGATCGTGAATTGGATGTCCCGCATTCGCAGCGCGAGTTCCAGATGATGCCGGCGGATCTGTTCTCGCGAGATGGTGCCTTCCTCTTCGCCAAGCCTGTCTCCGCGGCTGACAGTGCGACGGAAAGCGAGGCGCACAGCTACATTCTTTGAGTGTTCGCCGGCAAATGCGACCGCGCGCAACCCGCAACAATTCCATTGCATGGACCGGAAAAACGCCCTGCCGGCCTCGGCGTGCTCTGCCTAGCGTTGTTCGTCACGGCAGAACACTCCAGCGCGCAGTCTCACCCGGACAAAGATCTATCATGCTCAGGCGAGGCTGTTCGAGGGCAATTTCCTGACTCGGCTCCCGGACGGCAAGTTGAAGCGAGAACCGAACTACCTCTAAGAGCATGGCAAAAAGACCAAACGGCCGCCGACCGGAATTTTGACGGAAAATGAACTCAAGCAATCGACGCGCCAATGAAGCGCCGTCAGCCGGCTTGCAGCCGAGCGTGGCTGCGCGCCAGATCATCTCGTCTCGTCCATTTGCAATGGCCATCAGCACTTAGCGTTGTCAAACCGCGCCAGACGACCGTCCGGGCCCATACCA
Source organism: Mesorhizobium sp. B1-1-6 (assembly GCF_006443035.1). Lineage (NCBI taxonomy): Bacteria > Pseudomonadati > Pseudomonadota > Alphaproteobacteria > Hyphomicrobiales > Phyllobacteriaceae > Mesorhizobium > Mesorhizobium sp. B1-1-6. The sequence continues at coordinate 267,770 of NZ_VFWR01000005.1, forward strand.
GGTCTCGGAAGTGGTAATGTCTTATCCGATTGCGCACTCCATTTTCTTCGCCGCTGCTGGCTTAATCGCGTCAGTTGTCATCATCAGAGTGGCGGTTACATGCGCATCGCGATTGTTGGTTCGGGTTACGTGGGTCTTGTATCGGGCGCTTGCCTGGCTGATTTCGGCCATCAAGTCGTCTGCGTCGATAAGGCGGAGGCCAAGATTGCCGATCTCCAGGCCGGAAGAATGCCGATCTATGAGCCAGGTCTCGACGACCTCGTCGACAAGAATTCCGCGAGCGGCCAGCTCACCTTCACCAGCACGCTTACAGCGGCAGTCGCCGATGCGGACGTGGTGTTCATTGCCGTCGGGACGCCTTCGAGGCGAGGCGACGGCCATGCCGATCTGTCCTATGTCTACGAAGCGGCCCGGGAAATCGCGGCCGCTGTTCACGGGTTCACCGTGGTGGCAATCAAATCCACGGTGCCGGTGGGCACGGGGGATGAGGTCGAACGGATCATTCGCCAATGCAATCCCCTAGCCGATGTGGCCGTCGTCTCCAACCCGGAATTCCTGCGCGAAGGAGCCGCGATCGACGACTTCAAACGACCAGACCGGATCGTTATCGGCCTCCCGTCGGACGAGCGTGGCCGGGAGGTGATGGCGGAGGTGTATCGGCCGCTCTATCTCAACCAGGCACCCATCCTGTTTACCGGCCGCCGCACGTCCGAGCTGATCAAATATGCGGCCAACGCCTTCCTGGCGCTCAAGATCACGTTCATCAACGAGATCGCGGATCTCTGCGAGAGCGTGGGCGCGAATGTGCGCGAGGTAGCGCGGGGCATCGGGCTCGACAATCGCATCGGCTCAAAGTTCCTGCACGCCGGCCCGGGCTATGGAGGATCCTGTTTTCCAAAAGACACGCTGGCTTTGGTCAAGACGGCGCAGGACAGCGGCGCGCCATTGCGCCTGATCGAAACGACGGTTGCCGTGAACGACCAGCGAAAACGCACCATGGCGCGCAAGATCGTATTTGCCTGCGGCGGAGATGTCCGCGCAAAGACAGTGGCCTTGCTGGGTCTTACCTTCAAACCCAACACCGATGACGTCCGTGAAGCGCCTTCCCTCTCGATCATCCAGGCCTTGATCGATTTTGGAGCAAATGTCCGAGTGTATGACCCCGAAGGCATGGAACAGGCGAAAATCGTGCTCGGCACAAGCGTAAGCTATGCCGAAGGCGCCTATGAATGCGCCGAGGGCGCCGACGCGCTGGTCATCGTGACCGAGTGGAATCAGTTCCGCGCCCTGGATTTTGAACGACTGTCCCGCACGATGTCGAAACGGGTGGTGGTCGACCTGCGCAACATTTACCGGCGGGAAGACATCTCCAAGCACGGCTTCGAGTACGTGAATATCGGTGAGGGAGCGGTCGGAGACAAGGCAGTTTTCGCCGCGGCCGCGGAATGAGGTATCTGGTCACCGGCACCGCAGGATTCATCGGTTTTCACCTGGCGCGCCGGCTGCTCGACGACGGTCATCGCGTCACCGGCTTCGACGGCATGACGCCATACTATGACATCGTCCTGAAGCAGTCCCGACACGCCCTGCTTGAAAGATACGACGCCTTTCGCGCCCATATCGGCCAACTGGAAGACCTGGATGCCCTTCGCCGCGCCGCGGACTCCGCCCGGCCCGACGTGATCGTGCATCTGGCCGCGCAGGCCGGTGTCCGCTACTCAATCGACAATCCGCGAAGTTACACGGACAGCAATCTCGTCGGCTCGTTCAACGTCCTTGAGCTTGCGCGTGATCTCAAGCCCCGGCATTTGCTCCTTGCGTCCACGAGCTCGGCCTATGGAGCGAACGACAAGATGCCATTCGTCGAAACCGACAAGGCTGATTGGCCGTTAACCTTCTATGCGGCCACGAAGAAGGCGATGGAGGCGATGGCGCACTCCTATTCACATATCTTCGGAACGCCGACCACATGTTTCCGCTTCTTCACCGTATATGGCCCCTGGGGCCGGCCCGACATGGCGCTCTTCAAATTTGTCGACGCGATCGAGAACGGCCGTCCGATCGAAGTGTATGGCGAAGGCCTGATGAAGCGCGATTTCACTTATATCGATGATCTCGTCGAAGCCATCGTCCGACTCGTCGAATGCACGCCTGCGACAGGTCGCGCGGCGTCCGCTCCCGGCGTCGTCGACACGCTGTCACCCGTCGCGCCGTGGCGTGTCGTCAACATAGGCGGCGGCGAGCCTGTCGGGCTGTTGCCTTTCATCAAGACGATCGAGAACTGCCTGGGCAAACGCGCCATCCGCAAGATGTTGCCGATGCAGGCTGGCGACATGCGGGCAACCTATGCCGACCCCCGCCTGCTGGAGACCCTTACGGGCTTTCGCCCTTGCACCAGCGTCGAGGACGGGGTGACCGCCTTCGTACGCTGGTATCTGGAAGAACGGCCGTCGCGGCCGACAATCGCCGCCTGAAGCGCGCAGACCTGTGCTCCGTGCACGCGCCTAGGTCCTTGGCGCGACACAGGTTGGTCATGCCGAGGCCAGCTTGGCATGTATCCTGGGCCTTTCGCCATGCCAGGATGTCACCTCAATGGCGGCTCCGTCTCCACAAAGCACTGTAAAGCCGCTGTCGGTATGAGTTTGGACCTGGCCGGTCAGCCCGATATGGCGCCCAGGCGGGGCAAACATGCGCGCCTTGTCGATCACGATCTTGGCACCGGCAGTGAAAGTGAAGGCGCCCGGATAGGGATCGCCGATGGCGCGGACGAAACGAAGGACATTCTCGGCAGCATCGCTCCAGTCGATTATTCCGTCATCGGCCGTGCGCTTTGCGCAATAGCTGGCAAGGGATTCGTCCTGCGCGACGCCCACGGCCTTGTCACGACTTATCGCCGAAACGACAAGCGGCGTCATCTCGAACAGTGCCTGCTTGTGCTTGTCGTAGAGCGAGCGCGCGGTCTCGTCCGGTGCCACGGCAAAAAGCTTCTGGAGGACGATAGGGCCACTGTCGACACCCTCGTCGAGCCGGAAGAAAGTCGAGCCCGTCTCCTTTTCATTCGCAATGATCGTCCAGGGGATCACCGCCCTGCCCCGAAAACGCGGTAACGGCGCCGGGTGAAAGCCGATCGAGCCATATCGGGCGACCGAGCGAAATTCGCCGCGGCAGATTTGCGACCAGCCGACCACCATCGTCAAATCGGGCCGCTCGGCTTCGAGCCTGTCGATCGTGTCGGGCGCATTGATGTCCTTGGTCAGGTGGACCGCGGCCCCGGCCAGACGTGCCGGCCCCGCCAGATCGACGAAATCGGAATGGCGTTTGGAAGCTTCGCCCGCAAGGGTGACAAGCAGCGAAGGCGTCATGCCAGCTTCGACAAGGGCATCGAATGCGACCCGAGATCCCTCCACCGCACCGACAAAGGCTATGCGCATGAATTCAGGGCTCCAACTCACCGGCGTGAGCGATAGATGGACACAGATCTCTTCTATTGTCTGCTTCGTTTCTGCGCCCAAGTCCTCCTTTAGAGGTAAACGGCAGCCGGCGATGCATCCCTATGTGCAACTCGTCCCTTCAAAGAAAGCTGGGTATTTAGGGGTTGCGACAGCGGGATTGGAATACGCGATGGACAGCTTCGCCGGCTTGGCATTCCTGGATCGCAGCGCCACTACAGTCGGGAAGGGCGGATCTGATCTGCTACGCATGGCGATCCTGCTTTCTGGACGCCGACGCATTTGTGCTTTCGTCCCGCTACGAAGATTGCGCGGTACCACTCAAGGCCATGGCCGGCAGCCCGCCCATCGCGTCCTTCGACTGCGACGTCATACATGCTGCGCTACGATCCCCAAGGACTGAAGACCTGTCACCATGCTGACGACCACCCGTCTGACATTGCATAAGATCGACGCCCGGATCAGGATGACCTGGGCTGCGTCGGGCGCAGACGCGTTTCTTGTCTCCTATCCCGAATCCGGAGCAACCCAGCTTAGACATATCCTTTCGGAATACTTTCGTCGCCACGCCAACGGCGAAAATGTCCATCTTTCGCCAATGTTCGAGGTTCTTCCGGATTTCGATCTCGATCCGACGAGGGGCATCCCGGCTTTTCGTTACACAGATGAGCGCCATCGTGTGCCGCTCGTCCTGGTTTCGCACCTCACCTATAGACGCTCGCTTTTTCTCAACCGACCCATCATCTTCATGACTCGAGATCCGCGCGACGTAATCGTGTCAGCTTATTTCGATGCCACACGTCACAAACGCTGCTTCGAAGGCACCATGGACGCGTTCATTGCCGATCGCGAACAAGGCCTGCCGGCTCTGATAGTATATCTGAATGATTGGGGTAGAGGTCTAAAGCATCACGTAAGTGCAGTATTGGGCTATGGGGAACTGACGGAGGACCCTATGGGTGCCTGCACGCGTATCCTGAGATTTCTCGGCCACACACCGTCCGTGCGCGCGCTTCAGGATTCTATCGACGCCTCGCGTTTCGATGTAATGCGTGAGCATGAGATGGCGGGCGGCCTAGCGGCCCACGATGGCGAAAGCCAGCATGCGCGTCCCGGCAAGGTCGGCGGCTTTTCCGATCATCTTAGTGATGCGCAAGCCGAACTCATTGAGCAGACCTGCATCGACTGGCTAACTCCAGCCGCGATCGAACTGCTTGCCCGTGGCGGAACGCGGCTCGCATGCGGCTGGTATGAACTTCGCCGCCAATTCATGGATGAACACGGCCAAGGCGAGACGATCAAGAGAGATCTTCCTGTCGTCGAATCCCTTTCCACCAATCCATGCAGCAACTTGGCGGAGATCGCCGAGAAGTATGGAAATAATCCATCGACGTCCTGACGTTAAGAGGGGAGTAAATGCGACTTGCGATTGTGCAGGCGGGCCTGGGTGCAGGAGGGACGGAGCGCGTCGTCAGTCTGCTTGCCGCAGATCGATGCAGGCGCGGAGATGAAGTCCATCTATTTGCTTTCGTGGGAGAGCAAGACAAGAGCTATTTTGCCCTGCACCCGAAGGTCACCGTCCACAGACTTGTAGAGGATGGAGCTTCGCGGCTTTCGAAACTCGGATTTGTCCGCAGCTTGCGGCGCGTGGTCGTGTTGCGCGCGGAATTCAAGCAGCTTCAGCCCACTCTGATCGTTTCATTTCTAACAAAGATTAATATTCTTTGCCTGCTGGCGGCGAAAAATCTTGGCATCCGGGTTATTATCTCGGAAAGAAACAATCCCAAAGCACAGAAAAAACACGCCGCTTGGCGGCTCGTTTCTGGCATCATACTTCGACAGGCGGATCGGCTCGTCATGCAGACTGATGCGATTGTCAAGACGCTTCCGGATACGCTCAGAAAAAAAGCCCACGTTATCGGAAATCCTTGCGAGGTCATCGGAAATCCGTGCGAGGCGACCGATGCCTACAAAGACCATGGCAATGAGATGTTTCGCCTGGTCGCCGTCGGACGCCTGGTGGAACAGAAAGGCTTCGACACGCTGATAAAGGCGTTTGCTAAAGTCGCCAGCGAATTTCCGGCATGGGCGTTGACAATCTTCGGCGAGGGACCTGATCGGGTTCTTCTTCAACGTCAGATCGATGCGTTGGATTTGGAGGACAGGGTAAAGCTTGCCGGCATTACCGAGCGTCCGGGCGAATGGGCGCGCGACGCCTCCCTCTTTGTCCTGCCGTCACGCTACGAAGGCTTTCCCAACGTGCTGATCGAGGCGATGGCGGCAGGCCTGCCCGTCGTCGCAACGGACTGCGATTTCGGTCCATCCGAAATCATCGAACCAGGCGTTTCGGGTCTGCTGGTACCAGTCGACGATGTTGCCGAGTTGGCATCCGCGATGGCATGCCTGATGCGAAATAATGCTCTTCGCCACAAAATGGGTAGATCGGCCCGGAAAACGATCGATCGGTTCTCAATGCAGCAGATTGCGGAAAAATGGGACTCCGCTTTGACGAAATTCTGAAAATGAAGGCAATCGATCACGAACTCAGTTATTCAGGTTCGCGATCTACGAATGAAAAATATCCAATGCCGGACAAGAACACCTCGAGCGTTTTCAAATCTGGCGCACATATCCTGATGTTCATCCGGAGAATGATCTTTGATAGGCGCACTTTACAGCCAATGTAACTAAAAGCGGCGACCTGTCGCGCGAAGGCAATGCCCGCACATCGTCCCTGATTGGGATCGGTCTCAAGACACAAGGCTAGATGTAGACTTTCGAGATTGTGTCCCGTGGCGTGGCCTGGCTTTTGACCACTACGAAGCCTTGCGGTTGGCCAGAGGACGTATCAGCGAGCCGCGGCAGGCATGCTGATGAAAGGAGCATCGCTCATGAAACGCACGTTCGACCTGCTCGGTGCCGCCTGCCTTCTGCTGCTGATGTCGCCCTTCATCGCGGTGCTTTCAATAGCAGTCGCGCTGCTTCTTGGGCGGCCTGTTTTTTTCCGCCAGGAACGTCCCGGCCTGCACGGGAAACCATTCAAGATAATCAAGTTCAGAACGATGACCGATCGTCGGGATCGTCACGGCCGGCTGCTTCCCGATGCTGACAGGCTGACTGGCTTCGGCAGCTTTCTGCGCGCAAGCAGCCTTGATGAGTTGCCCGAATTGATCAACGTATTGCGGGGTGAGATGAGCCTCGTCGGGCCTCGTCCACTCTTGATGGAGTATCTCCCCCGCTATAGCCCTGAGCAGGCGCGTCGTCACCAAGTCATTCCCGGCATCACAGGTTTGGCGCAGGTGAACGGCCGCAACGCACTTGATTGGGAGAACCGCTTCGTCCTGGACGTCTGGTATGTCGATCACCGGACCTTCGCACTTGACCTGAAAATTCTCTGCCTGACCTTTTACAAGATCTTCACCCGAGAGGGGATCAGCGCCGCGGGACACGCCACCATGCCCGAGTTCATGGGCTCGCAGGTTTTGCAATCGGGCGGGCCGTTGAGGACGTCTGGATCGCGCCTGCCACGGTTGGCCGCAAGGGTTGCAGCCATCGGTATTCTGCTAGAACTTGGGACTGCCGCTTTCGTTTTTGTTGTCGATCCATATGGGATCAACCATCATCTGGAGATTCCTGATTTCAATGCCGAAAAGACACATCGCCTTTCGATCGGTACGACAGCCGAGCGCTCACTACGTCTATGGCTCACCGACTACGACACTTTGATCCTCGGCGGCTCGCGGGCGCGCGTCGGGCTTGATCCCGCCGGACCGAGCCTAGCTAGGCTGAAGGCCTACAATGCCGCGGTTCCGCATGCGAGCATGGTCGAACTCTATGACATTGGCATGTTCGCCCTGGCTCACGGCGCACCCCGCCGGATGATCGTCAATCTCGATTTCTCCATGTTTGAGGCGGACCGAACGGAAACCCAAGATTTTCCGGAGTCCGGCTTTGCCGGGGTTCCAATGCCTATCGTTTATGCGCGGTCCCTGTTCTCCCCCGAAAGCTTTATCGACGCTTTGCGGACGGTGCACGCCAACAGCATTGGATTTCGGGAGACCGACAAGGAAGACGGTTTTCACCAGATCATGTTGGCACATAATTACAGCTACAGACAGGTGTCCGACCAGAGGCTGAATCGGTTGATGGCGGAGTTTTCGTCTCCCGGCAGCTTCGATTATGACATCACCAGAATCGGCCTGTTGCATGACCTGCTGGATCGTCTCACCGCCGCTGGAGTAGACGTCACGCTCTTCATTTCGCCGATACATGCTCGTCAGATGGAAGCACTCAGGGCCATGGGGCTACTCCCAGTTTACGACCGCTGGCGTGTGGATCTGACGTATACCGTAAGTCAGGTCAACGCATCCAAGACAGCCACGTCTGAAGTGAAACTGTGGGATTTTAGCGGCTATAACTCCGTTACAATGGAAGACATTCCGGATCCGGGCGATCGTCATCAGACGATGCGGTGGTACTGGAGCTCTGCGCGTTACACTCCGGCCTTGGGAGAGTTGATGCTGGATCGCATGCTCGGCCAAGCCTATTCGGGCCCGTCGGATTTCGGCATATCTCTTACCGGATCCAACCTTAGATCAATCCTCGACCAACAGCGAAAGAGGCGCACCATATATGTCGTGCTTCATCCCGAGGAGATTAATAGGATATGGAGCCGTTTGCTTTTATTTAAATTTACAAAGCCAAATATCTAGGCAATTTTCTCTTTATTAGTTCGGTATGTCTTATAGTTCTACTTTTTTGTTCCGCATATATTTAGCGACAAACGGCCATGAAGCTGCTACCGCTAATGGGGTAGGCCATCGGTCGTAGCGGCGATCAGGTCCTAGCTTATTGGGGTTGCGACAGGACCAAACTTGGTCGTGGCGGCTTTCTGGTTTCTGCCGATGATGGATGTCATCGGCAGAAACAATCCCGGAGAACGACCAAGGGACGCGTACTGCCGATCAAGAATGAGCGGGGCGACTTTGGCTACGGTTGCGATGATCGGAAGACTGGCTCGACGGGTGCTGCAAGCTGCCAGGCGCAAGAGTGCGGGCCGCACGCGCCTGGCCAATATCGCACACCTTCTGACCGGCAATTTTCTTGGCTCATTGCTGGCGCTTGTAGCCTTTACGCTTTCAGCACGAGCGCTTGGCGTGACGAACTATGGTGAGCTTGCATTGATCATCGCGTTCACAAGGGTCGTCGAGCGCGTTGTCAGCTTCCAATCGTGGCAGCCAATTATCAAATACGCAGCCGGCATGAACGCATCCGAGGGCCACGAGAATTTGCGCGTCCTCATGAAGTTCGGCCTGCTTATCGATGTCGGCGCCGCTGTCAGCGCCTGGGTCGTCGCCATTGGCGCGGCCCTTCTCATAGCGCCGGTTTTCGGTTGGTCGACGCAAATCGTGCATCTTCTTGTTCTCTACTCCAGCGTTCTGCTATTTCAGATTTCCGGCGTCCCCGTGGCTGTCCAACGCATGGCCGGCAACTTCCGCCTCCTCGCCTATGGGCAGCTGCTCAACGCCGTTCTGCGCGTATTGCTGTGTCTGCTCGGCGTGCTGCTCAATGGCGATCTCGCTTACTTCACGGCCGTTTGGGCCGGAACGCAGATCCTCGGCTCCCTGGCGCTCCTGACGCTGACCATGCGCGCGCTACACAGGCAGGGTGTCCACAATGTCCTGGGCGCGCCTTTGGCCGGCATCACACGCCGCTTCCCTGGCATCTGGAATTTCGCGTGGTCGTCGAACATCTCACTCACCTTGCGCGCGAGCGCGCAAGAGCTCGATACGCTGCTGGTCGGATGGCTAGCCGACCCGGCCTCGGCTGGCTTGTACCAGATCGCCAAGCGCATAGGCCGCGTCGGCCAGCAAGTAGGCCCGCAGGTGCAAAACGTTCTCTATCCCGATGTCGCCCGCCTTTGGGCAAAAGGCAGCATCGAGGAATTCAAGCGGGTGATCTTTCAGACCGAAGCCATGCTGCTCTGCTTTGGCGTCATTTGCGTCCTGGTCGTGGCGGTGCTCATCCGGCCGCTGCTCGCCTGGACCGCGGGACCGGAGTTCATAGGCGCAGCCAGCCTCGTCATCGTGCAGATGGTGGCGGTCACGTTCGTGCTTTCGGGCTCAGCCGCCCGCTCGGCGCTGCTTGCCATGGGCCGGCAACGTGAGGTGTTGCGCATTGTTGTCGTTGCCACAGCCGCCTTCCACGTGACGGCCCTCCTGCTCATCCCGCGGATCGGCGCGATGGGGGGCAATATTGCCCATATCGTCCTGGGCATTCTGTGGGCCTTCGGCCTGGCGCTTTCGTTGCGACAGGCGCTCAAGACCGCCCATCATCCCGACCGGCAAACCCCGCCGGCGGACGCTCTCAACCAAGCAAGTCTTGCCCCTTCAAAGGCGATCTAGATGTCTCTTGCACCTCAAGCTCTTGCGCCTCAAGCCCAGGCACCTCAAGCCCTGGTCACTTTGCCTGCAGCGCAGCGGCGCTCGCCTTCCTCTCCTTCGTGGCTCACACATCTGCAACGACTCGAGGCTGAATCAATCCATATCATTCGCGAGGTCGTCGCCGAACTGCGCAACCCGGTGATGTTGTATTCGGTGGGCAAGGACTCGGCCGTAATGCTCCATCTCGCGATGAAGGCCTTCTATCCGTCGCAACTGCCGTTCCCCCTTCTCCACATCGACACGACGTGGAAATTCAAAGAAATGATCCGTTTCCGCGACGAGACTGTCGCGCGGCTTGGCCTGAAGCTGCTGGTGCGTCGCAACGAGGCCGGCCTGGCCGAAGGGATCACGCCATTTACACATGGCTCGTCGACCTACACGCAGATCATGAAGACGGAGGCGCTGAAATCGGCACTGACCTCGCTCGGCTTCGACGCCGCTTTCGGCGGCGCGCGGCGCGACGAGGAAAAGAGCCGCGCGAAAGAACGGGTGTTTTCGCTGCGCAGCGATAGCCATGGCTGGGATCCAAAGAACCAGCGCCCGGAACTATGGAACCTCTACAACGGCCGGCTGAAACTAGGGGAGTCCGTCCGGGTCTTTCCTCTCTCGAACTGGACCGAAACCGACATATGGCAGTACATCATGAGGGAGAACATCCCCATCGTCTCGCTGTATTTCGCGGCCAAACGCCCCGTGGTGGAGCGCGACGGACAGTTGATCATGGTGGACGACGATCGTCTGCCGCTCCGCCCAGGCGAATCCCCCGAAATGCGCTCGGTACGCTTCCGCACGCTTGGCTGCTATCCCCTCACCGCGGCCACTGAAAGCACTGCCGCGTCTGTTCCCGAAGTGCTCCAGGAAATGCTTGTCGTGAGGACCTCCGAGCGATCAGGTCGGCTGATCGACCATGACGAGGCAACCTCGATGGAAAAGAAAAAGCGCGAGGGGTACTTCTGATGCTGGGTTTTGCTCAAACCGCGGAACTCGAATCTTCTTCGATAGACGAGATCACTTCGCAATATCTTGCTGTCCACGAGAAGAAGAGCCTGCTGCGATTTTTGACATGCGGCAGCGTGGACGACGGCAAGTCGACGCTGATCGGCAGGCTGCTCTACGACACGAAGCTGCTGATGGAAGACCAGCTTGCCACACTTACCCGCGATTCCCAACGCCACGGCACAACCGGCGGCGATCTCGACTTCGCCCTTCTGGTCGACGGTCTGGCCAGCGAGCGCGAACAGGGCATTACGATCGACGTGGCCTATCGTTTCTTCGCCACGGAACGGCGCAAATTCATAGTCGCCGACACGCCCGGCCATGAGCAATACACCCGCAACATGGCTACTGGCGCATCCAATGCCGACCTGGCGATCATTCTTGTCGATGCGCGGCAGGGCATTCTGACCCAGACACGCCGACATTCCTTCATCGTTTCGCTGCTCGGAATCCGGCATGTCGTCCTTGCGGTCAACAAAATCGACCTGGTCGATTATTCGCAAACGGTATTCGACGAGATCGAGGCGACCTATCGAAGCTTCGCGGAACCGCTTGGCTTCGCGTCTCTGGATGCCATCCCGCTGTCGGCGCGTTATGGCGACAATGTTCTTTCGAAAGGCGAGAACCTGCCCTGGTATCGGGGCCCGACGCTCATCGAGCATCTGGAAACCGTCGAGGTGGAACGAGACCGCCGTAGCGCGCCTTTCCGGATGCCGGTGCAATGGGTCAATCGCCCGAACCTCGACTTTCGCGGGTTTGCCGGCACCATCGCCGCCGGCGTGATCCGGCCGGGAGACCGTGTGGTCGTGGCACGATCCGGCGTGACGAGCCTGGTCAAGCGCATCGTCACCCAGGACGGAGACCTGTCGGAGGCAGCGGCCGGCGAGGCTGTCACGCTGACGCTCGAAGACGAGATCGACGTTTCTCGCGGCGACGTCCTGGCGGGGGCGGCGGAGCGCCCGGAAGTGTCAGACCAGTTTGCGGCCCATCTGCTCTGGATGCACGAGGATCCATTGATCCCCGGCCGCCCGTATCTGATCAAGCTCGCCACCAGCGTGGTGGGTGCGAGCGTTACGCAGATAAAACACCGGGTTGACATCAATAATTTTGCAAAACTGGCAGCAAAAACCCTCGAGAAGAACGACGTCGGCTTCGTCAACTTGACGACACAGGCACCGCTCGCCTTCGACCCGTTCTCCAACGTGCACGAAACCGGCGCGTTCATCGTCATCGACCGGATCAACAACCACACGGTCGGTGCCGGAATGATCGACTTCAGTCTGCGCAGGGCGAACAACGTCCATTGGCAAGCACTGGATGTCGACATGAATGCGCGGGCGATCGCCAAAGGTCAAAAGCCCGTGGTGCTGTGGTTCACAGGCCTGTCGGGCTCCGGAAAGTCGACGATCGCGAATCTCGTGGAGAAGCGCCTCCATGCGATCGGCAGGCACACCTACCTTCTGGACGGCGACAATGTTCGCCATGGCTTGAATCGAGATCTCGGCTTTACCGACGCGGATCGCGTGGAGAACATTCGTCGCGTCGCCGAGGCCGCCAAGCTGATGGTCGACGCGGGGCTGATAGCGCTCACTTCATTCATTTCGCCATTCCAGGCGGAGCGGCGGATGGCGCGCGACCTCTTCGGCCCAGGGCAGTTTATCGAGATCTTCATCGACACACCACTGGAGGTCGCTGAAAGCCGCGACCCGAAGGGCCTTTATCGACGCGCCCGAAATGGGTTGATCCAGAATTTCACGGGCATCGGCAGTCCCTATGAGCGCCCGGAAGCGCCACAGATCACGGTTACGCCGGATCTGAGCGCCGAGGAGGCCGCGGAAGTGATCGTCAGCTACCTCGAACGAGGCAGCTACCTCGGAACCGCGACCGGGTAACAGGCGATGGTTGGAGGAGCTAGCCAAGGGCCGATACGAGTTTGCTTTCCATTTATCGGTGATGATGTCGGTGGAAGCCACATCTCGGCGCTCAAGCTCATCCAGAACCTCGATACATCGAAGGTCGTTCCGATTCTGGTGCTTCAGGAAACGGCCGGGCCTCTGGCGGCCTTTCTGCAAATGGAGGGCCAGCCCTTCACGGGTTTTCCGCTGCCGACGACTTCGCCTGGAAAGGGAATAATCCCCGGCGATGTCATGACCTATCTGACCAGTACGCTTCCGCGCATGCGGCGTTTCATCAAGGAGCAGAAGTTCGATATCGTTCACACCAATGACGGCAGGACGCATGTGAATTGGGGCATTGCGGCGAGGCTGGCAGGTGCTCGGCTGGTTTGGCATCATCGCGGCGACCCCGACGCCAAGGGCGCTAACGTGCTTGCGCCGCTCATCGCGCATCGCATGGTGACGGTGTCGCGATTTTCGCGACCGCGGCATCCGATCAGATCCCTCAAGGGACGGCTCAGCGTCATCCATAGTCCCTTCGACCATCCGTCGACTGTGCCTGACAGGATCGCGGCCAAGGCCGCACTTCTGGACGAGCTAGGCCTTGCACCAGGAACACGCGTCCTGAGCTTCATCGGCGGGCTGATCGAACGAAAGCGGCCGCTCCTCTTCATCGATATCCTTGATCGTTTCGTGCGGGAGCATCCGCAAATCCCGGTCGTCGGCTGCGTGTTCGGGAATTCACCCGCGGGCTCGCAAGATCTTGAAGCGGCCGCCCGCGTGCGCTGCGCCGAGCGCGGGCTCGGCCAAACGGTGCGCTTCATGGGTTTTCGCAACCCGATCGAACCTTTCCTCGCGGCAACGGATGTTCTGGTGGTTCCCGCCATGGGAGAGCCCTTCGGCCGAACCCTTATCGAGGCGATGTTTCTTGGGACGCCGGTGGTTGCAACCGATCATGGCGGCAATCCGGAAGCTATCGAGAACGGGCGGACCGGATTTCTGGTCACACCGGAAGACGCCGGGGCCTTCATGGAGCCGCTATCGCGGTTGCTGTCCAATCCGCCGCTCTGGGCCCGGATCAGCGATGCAGCCCGCGACCACGCCTTCTTCTCCTACAGCACGCACCGCCATGTCGAAAATGTCATGAAGATCTATGACAGGGCGCTTTGCTCCCGCAAAGCCGGCTTGGCGACCGACCTAACCAGCGAAATCGGCGGTTAAAGGATTTTCGCAATGCGGGTGAGCACATCGATTTCCTTGTCATCGGAGCCGCAAAAAGCACAACGACCTGGCTGCAGCAGCAGCTTCAGGCCGATCCGAGCGTCAGCACGCCGGCATCCTGATAGACGCATCCAAGGGAAGGGCCTCCTTTGACATGAGTGAGTTTCACGAAAAGTCAGCTGCGCCATTGACATATGGTTCCCTCGGCATTGATCGAGGTCTGCCGTACGAAGCCCATCATCCTGCTCGCAATGCGAACCAAGACACGGGAGCTGCCCAGAGTGGGATCGTGGCCACGACCCCGGCCGGTCAAGTTGGATATCGCCGCGAAATTGACGGCCTGAGGGCGATCGCAGTCGTTCTGGTGATCCTCTACCATTCAGGGCTTCGCGTCGCGGGCCTTGACCCCTTTGCGGGCGGTTTTATTGGCGTTGATGTCTTTTTTGTCATTAGCGGCTATCTGATTGGCTCGATTGTACAGCGGGAAGTCATGGATGGGACTTTCTCGTTCGCCAATTTTTACGAGCGTCGCGCGAGACGGATCCTACCTGCGCTGTATACCGTCTTAGCAGTAACGATCCCCTTCGCTTGGCTATATATGCTGCCGAGTGCCTTTAGAGACTATTCGGCGAGCCTTTTGGCAACCGTGTTTTCAGCCTCCAATCTATATTTCTGGCATGTTGCGAGCTATGACGCAGCCGACAATCTTTTTCGTCCATTAATTCACACCTGGAGCTTGGGGGTCGAAGAACAGTTCTACGTGATCTTCCCTTGCTTTCTTCTACTGGTGTGGAAATTTTCTCGGAAATTTTTAACCGCCATCCTGTGCATTGGGCTCGTCGTTTCGTTCATTCTTGCGGAGTGGATGACGCGGCATTTCCCGGACGCATCTTTTTTTCTACTGCCAACCCGAATCTGGGAACTAGGGTTGGGGGTGTTTCTGGCAAGACGTGAATTGACTGGCGGCCGGCTTGTGTCGATGCGCTCTTCGCGAGTCGCGCCTGCGGTCGGTTTGGCGCTCCTGATCTGCTCGGTGCCGCTGATGAGGCCGCAGTGGCATCACCCAGGACTTGTAACGTTGATCCCGGTTGCAGGAACGGCATTGCTTATCTGGTATACAGGGCACGGCGATCCCATTACACGAGCGCTTTCCTCCCAGCCATTTGTATTTGTCGGCCTGATATCATATTCCCTCTACCTTTGGCACCAGCCGATATTTGCTTTCGGCAGATTGAGTGTGACCAATTCTGTCGATGGAACGATGGTATTTTGTTGGATTTTGATGTCTGTCATACTTGCCACTGCGACTTACCGCTTCGTTGAGATGCCGACTCGCAGCAGAAAGCGAACCAGCAAGCGCGTTATATGGCTGATTGCCTCACTGGGGGCCGTGTTACTCAGCGGCGGCGGATACTACTGGTATGTCCAAAATGGCATGCCAAGCCGTTTTGCGGACGGCCTGGCCCCGATTGCCGCTGCATCCGATATTCGCGAGGCTCAGATCTTTCAGAACGGGAAGAGCTGTCTCAACTTTGCGCCTGAACAGGGCCCTTGTACCTTTCATGGCTCGAATCCCGAGGGCTATGCTCTTGTTAGTTTAGGTGACTCTCACGCTCGCACTCTGCTTGGTCCGATGCGAGACAGCCTCGATGACTACCGAGATATCGCCTCGTTCACACCGCTCAATCGAGGCGGCTGCGTATTTCTCCTCGGTCTGCAAAGGGTTGACGTGGACCAACCGGGTTGTCCAGGCGACTACAATGACAAGAGGCTCGACTACGTAGGCAGGCTGAAGCGACCGATAGCCGTGCTCTTGTGGCGTCTCCCCATTCTCGTGGAGCAGAGCCGTTACAACAATGGCGAGGGGGGAATCGAGCCGGGCGACGATCACCCGCATTTGGCCAAGCTGGGTGAAACCGGGCCCGCCGATCCGGCTGCAGTCGCCACGGCCATTTCCCGCACCATAAACACACTTCTGGAGCGCGGGGTGAAAGTTGTCTTAGTCTATCCTGTCCCGGAGATGGGTTGGAACGTCCCGCAGGTGCTTCTCATGCGGGCCAGACGCCAGAACGATCCTGCAGCTTATATGCAGGCGGACCCGATTTCGGTTTCCTACGGGGATTTCCGCCAGCGAACGCAACGGACATACGCATTATACGATAATGTCGGATCCGATCCAAATCTCGTGCGTGTGTATCCGGAGAAGGCCTTCTGCGATCAACAGCGCTGTTTCGCCAATCGAGGCTCTCAGATTTTTTATCGGGACGATAACCATCTCAGCGAGACCGGCGCGTCCAAGCTCAACGTTTTGATCATGGACGCCATCAAAGCACGGTGGGGAAATGACCGATGACAGGCGAAGGAAGAGCCGTGGACTTTTTCGACCGGGAAGTCTTATGCGACGTCCCAGCACGGAAGCGACAAGGCTTCCCCTTGCAGTAGAGCTCGACGCTATGCCTTGCGGTGGTATATTTCGAAATACGGGTCCAAAGAGCTGGAAATTCTCTCATCCATGTAAGCGATCTCGTCTCTGTTGAAATAGTCGACATAACCGCCAATTTTACCCCGGCGCACCTTAAAACTGTCGGGATTCGACTGGTCCGTCGGGCGCATTCTTTCGTGGCCGAAAGCGTCTGCCATTTCGATCTTTCGCAAATTCTCGAAAGAGCCAAAGGTTGTCGCCTCATCGAGGATCATCTCCGGCACGCCCTGAATGCCCAGAAAATCTAGCGCCGTGCGAAGCGCCGATTTTGGAGCTTGGCGCATATGTTCGTAGGACAGCATTTGAAATGCCTTCACCTTATCGCGGTTGTGCGCCCAAGCGTTGTAGAACGCTATGATGGAATCAATGCTGCCGACATCCTGGGCAAGAAACTCACTGATCGTTCCGTCAAACACCTTCATTCGGTGCGTTGCGTCGAAATAATATGAAACAAGCACGTCTCTCGGATCCCGAACCAGAAATAGGATCTTTTTTCCTGAATATTTTGACTTATCGGCCTGGATTTCGCTGGGACGCTTAAGGTTTGGGCTGTCGTCGTGAGAAAAGCCAATGCAGGGGATGTTCGACGAGATCTTCCAGAAATGCTGGATTTCCATCGGATTCTGCAGGTTAAGGCCGTAGTGTTTGTCGATGACGCGGCCAACCATGATGCGCAGCCACGTTCTACCGCATTTCGGGTATGAAAGCACAAAGGAGTCTCGCGACCAAAAGATCATCTGGCGACGCAACGCTCCCAGGGGACCCGAGTAGCGTATTTTCTTTGGAACGACGGCTTCGCCAAGGAAAAAGGTAGCGTCGCGAAGATTGTTCTTCAACTGTCCGAGCATAGAAAGCTTCCTCTGCTAGCGTGAGTTTGGCGCATTGGCGGCGTCAACAATGAAGTGCCCGAAGACGGGACCGCCGGACCGAAACTCAAGCGACCATTTTAATCTCCGCCATTGTAAGCCATTGCGTCGGTGCAGCGAGACCTAGCTAGCTGGCTGGCCCGGACTGATGGGAGTACCTCTTTGGATTAACGCGGCAAAGTCCGCTTGCAGTTCCGATAGCCCCCCATGCACAAAAGCATGTGTTGCTTAGAAAGCGGGTAAAGCGCCCCATAGCAGCGATAAGATCGTAGCCTCGAATCCGAACGATTGCAGGCCAACCTGTTCTTGATTGAGCAAGGGACTGGCAGGCACGGATTTGTGCCTGCGAGTTCAAACAGCCGCATCTCTTGACGCGCTCTCTTGGGGCGCGGCGGCTAAGCTTTGTCGAGGTCTAGAATGAGCCAGTCAGATCAGCCGTTTGAGGCAATCAGTCCACTGGGAGGCCAATCCCTTTTGCTGGCCACTGCGATCGCTCTCGGCCGTCTCGTCAGCAAACCGCGGACGATTGTTCATGTGCTGTCTTACTTGCGCCGGCGGGTGACCGGGCGCGCCAAGGCCGTTGGCAAGAACCTTCATCTCTACATCATCGATCTGGCCCTGGCGCTGGCGGCACTGTCGTTTGCTTCATTCATGCGATTGGGCCTTGATGGAGAATTCACCGGTCCGGAAAGCCACGCTTCGTTGCTCTTCGCACTCCCTTGCTTCCTGCTTACATGCGCCGTGGTCTTCCCGGTGACTTGCCTCTACACCCGCAACTGGCGATATGCTTCTGTCGGCGACATGCTCGGTATCGTTCGCGCGGCATTCGTCACATCGCTGGCCTTCGTGTTCCTGATGTTTGTGGCTACACGGCTCGATTCGATCCCGCGCTCGGTGATAGTGATCCAGTTTCTGTTGCTCGTACCGCTGCTTATTTCAGTTCGCATCCGCTCCAAGCTCGTTGAGCTAAGCCGCTTTGGTCCGACTGCGAACAGAGCGAAAAACGGACGCGACGTGGTCCCTGTGCTGCTGATCGGTGCAGGCGATGCGGCCGATCTTTATATTCGCGCGCTGCAGCGGGATCCGAATGCACGCCATTGGCCGGTCGGCGTGCTCGATAATGGCGCAACGACAGAGGGCTATTTCCTGCGCGGCGTGCCGGTTCTGGGCAGCATCGAAGACTTCGACATGGTCATCGGCGATCTGGAAGGTCGCGGCATCAAGCCCCGCCACGTGATTTTCACCGAAAGGGTGCCTGGCCTCGTCGACCCGATGCTTGAAGCGCTGATCGACCGGGCCGACCGTCTGGGCATCGCTGTCTCTCGCCCCGCCCCGGTCCTGGAACTGCGCAATCCTAAATATCAGAGTCGCTTCGACTTGCGCCCCATCGAACTTACCGACCTTCTGGAGAGGCCGCAGGCGGTTCTTGATAAAGATGCGTTGTCCCGAATGATCGAAAACAGGCGCATCGTCGTCACCGGCGCCGGAGGCTCGATCGGCGGAGAGCTCACGCAGCAGATTGCCGCGCTCGGCCCCACCGAAGTGGTCCTGATCGATAACAGCGAGTACAATCTGTACGCCATCGATCTGGAATTGGCGGAGAAATTCCCTAATGTGCGCCGGAAGCCATATATCTGCGACGTACGCGACCCTGTTCGCCTGGGCGAGATTTTCCGACGCCATCGCGTCGACCTGGTCTTCCACGCGGCGGCGCTCAAACATGTGCCGATGGTCGAGTTGAATCCCTGTGAGGGCATTCTTACCAACGTCATCGGTACTATGAACGTGGCAGAAGCGACCCGCCTTTGCGGCGCCAAGGCAATGGTCCAGATATCCACCGACAAGGTTGTGAACACGACCAGTGTCATGGGCGCTACCAAGCGCCTTGCGGAACTCTACTGCCAGTCCCTGGACCTCGCCTTCACCGCCGGCGATACCCCCGTCCGCTTCATGACCGTTCGTTTCGGCAATGTTCTGGGTTCAAGCGGGTCGCTGATCCCGCTGTTCAAGCGCCAACTCGCCCACGGCGGTCCGCTGACCGTGACCGACATGGAGATGAAGCGCTTCTTCATGACAATACGCGAGGCGGTTGAACTGACCTTGCAGGCATCGGCCCATGGTCTGGAGAAAAAACTCGGACAGGGCGAAATCTTCGTTCTCGACATGGGTGCGCCAATCAAGATCATCGACATGGCGCGCCGCATGATCAAGCTCGCGGGATTTCGGCCGGATGAGGACATCAAGATCAAGATTGTCGGCTGCCGGCCGGGAGAAAAGCTGTTCGAGGAACTCTTCGACGAAAGCGAAAGACGTGTCGACGTTCCGATTTCCGGAGTCTTGGGCGCCGTGCCCAACGCGATGCCGCTTGACACGCTTCGCAAGGGATTTTCGCAATTGCGTCGCTTGGCGAGGGCCGGCGACACTGAGGGAGTGTTAAATCTTGTTGCGGATATGCTTCCCAGTTACCGCAGAGAGGAAGCCAAGCCTGCGGCGGCGGTGACGGCGCCATTCGTGCCTCATGTGATCCTCGGTTCAGCCAAGGCAAGCACGCGTCCACACGAGGCGGCCGCTTGAGGCCCAGCGGGAGCGCTGCCGTGCTAAGGCATATTGCCTCGGCTCTGTTTGTCGCGCTGTCGTGCGGCACTGCACTGGCCGGGGCGCCTCAACCTCAGCCGACAGTGGCCGAGGCACGGAAGGCGGTCGAGGCTGCCGGGGCCTATTTCCGCGATCATCTCGGTGTAGCGGGAACTTATGTATGGAAATATTCCCTCGACGGCCAAAAGAGGGTGGGCGAGGGCGGTACCGTGCCCGCGAGCGTTGGCTGGGTGCAGCCGCCTGGTACGCCGGCTGTCGGCGCTGCGTTCCTGCGCATTTTCGAGGTTACCGGCGACAAGCAATGGCTTCAGTCTGCCCAGGTCGTGGCAACCGCTCTGGTCAAGACTCAGCTGGAGTCCGGCGGATGGTTTTACAAGATCGAGACCGACCCGCAAAAGGCGGCGACATGGTGCTACCGCGCACTGAAGTTGGGCGGGAATACCTGTCGCGATATCAAGGACAATCCGCAACGCAACGAGACTGTCCTCGATGACAACAACACACAGAGCGTGCTGAATTTTCTGATGTGGTTCGACCTGGCGAGCGGCGGTTCGGATCCGGACGTCCGTTCCTGCATCGACAGGGCGCTTCATCGATTGATGCGGGTGCAATACCCGAATGGGGCCTTCCCGGTCTTCTTCAAGGGAGCCGCGCCTGGGGCGGATGTAAAGGCTGCGGCCAAGGCGAGTATTCCGGCCAGTTGGTCTCACGAGTGGCAGAAGCCTGATCGTCCGCCCTATTTCATCATCAATGACAATCTTCCCCGCGATATGGGTCGTCTCTTTCTCAACGCCTACCGCACATATCACGTTCCCGCATATCTCAAGACGGCGGAGAAGGTCGGTGATTTTCTCCTTGCAGCCCAGTTGCCCGCGCCACAACAGGGCTGGGCTCAGGGTTACGATCGTTCCATGCAGCCGGTTTGGGGACGCAGGTTTGAGCCGCCAGCGGTCGTCTCGCGCGAAACCGCCGGCAACATCGATTACCTGATCGAGTTGAACGAGCAAAACAGGGATGCGCGGTTGCTGCACGCGGCGACGACTGCAGCCACCTGGCTACAGGCGGCGCGCCTGTCCGACGGCAGTTGGGCACGTTTCTACGAACTCAACACCAACCGGCCGCTTTACATCGATGAGGGCGGCCAAGTGACGTTCGACGACATGGACCTCCTGAAACACTACGGCATGAAAACCGGTGCAGAGATCGAGCCGGTGTTCGCTCGGCTCGAGAGTGCAACGCGGGGGCAGAGAGTTTCACGTCAACGACTGTGGATCAGTGCCGCGGATGAGTTGAGTGCTGGCGAACTGAATTTAAAGGTGCGTCAGCTCGTCGACAGTCAGGATACCCAGGGACGCTGGGTTGAGGGCCGGTTTATCGAGGGAGAAGACTTCGTCGAGGGCGTGTTCGCCCTCGCTCGTTTCATCTCCGCGCAAGCATCAGAGCCGGCGAAATAGCTTCTATATATCGCTCGCTCTTGCCATGGGGAGACCCTGACCAGATCTTCCGGGTGCGCCGATTTTAGCCTTTGTAGGAGCTGGAAAGCTCGGCTGGTGGGCCCCTTAGATCGGCCTGCGTAGGAAAGGCCGCGAACGACCGTACTTGGAGCGAGTACCGCGAAGAAAGCGCGTGACCGTTCTTGAAGCTGGGCCGTCGCGCAAAATCGCAACACTGGGCGCCATTCCAAGCAGCAGAGGCACGAGAAAGAAACGACTGTAAAGATGTGGTAGCGCATTTGCCAGCGCCGCGAAGAGGAGAACTGTCGTCGCCGTGCAAATGGCGGATACCTTGCCTTCACGACTCCGAGCGGCAAGGATGGCGATGGTGATGCCTGCCACGAGCAGGAGCAGAAAACCGATGAATCCGGGCAGCCCTGCCTCGACCCATATGAGGAGGTAGGTGTTGTGGACCGGGGCGTGCAATTCGCTGACCTGCCGATACTGGTCGGCACCGATACCAAGCAGTGAATTATTGTCCGCTTTGCCAATGGCCTCATGGATGAGCCGCATACGGTCTGCAAACGTGCCAGCCTCATCGAGGTCACCATTCTGCAGCGCATTCAGCACGCGGTGTTGGAAGACCTCGGGCAAGAAGTCGCGGCCCCAGGTAACGGCAATGAAGAATGCGGCGAGCGAGGTCACCGCTAAAGAAATGATGCGGCGCCACGAGCCCGTCGCGACTACGAAGATGGTGACCGCAAAGACAAGGCCGATCAGGCCGGTATTGGATCCTGTCAAAATAATGCCATAACCAAAAAGCGGCAGTCCGACCCAAAGCCAGCGAGGCCTTATGCAACCTGACGCCACCAGCCACAACATTAGCGGGACAGAGAGCGCTATCAGCGTTGCGCATTCATTCTCGCGTTCCACCCAACCCTGAAAACGACCATTGCCGCTGACAAAGACGGTGCCGCGTTGCTTGAGGATGTCGATTATCACTATCCCCTGCAGACACATCACGGCGATCGAGCAAAGAAATGATTTCATCAAGAGAACGATTTCGGCCCAGGGCCTCGACACGATCATGAAGGCCAGGAGAAAGTAGGCGTACAGATATTGCGCCGAGATGATGAAGCCTCGCTGCGGATCTCCGTGGATCAGACTGCTTAGCAGCAGCATCCCGCATAGTAGGGCGATGCCGATGTTCCATAGAAACGTCCCCGCGCCCAAGGGAGAGATCGAAAAGGATTTCCCGAGTATGGCTGCGAATACGGCCGCGAGAGCGAAGCCGTCGCTGATGGTAAAATAGAATGCATCAAACCGAAGAATATTGAAGGGCGTGAGAAAGACGGACGCCACGGCGAACCAGAGCCCGAGTCTCCCGGCTACCTCTGGCAACGATGTGACGGCCGGTTTGGGGCCGGGCCTTGTCCAATAATGGCGAGGAGCCCTGGCGTAGTTCATCCTCACTCCTGAATCTGCTTGAGAGTCCTTTTCGCCAGCCCTCATTGGGCCTGCAGTTCAGCCTATCTGCCAAGATAGGGCCCGGGCCGGTTACGCTATCCTTTTGGATGATGTCGCCTTTGCGGCTAAGCCTCTTGAGCGCGATTGCGGCCGCGCAACCATGTTAAAACTGTCGTCGCGGTAAGTCGCGAATTCGATGTTGGGTAGCCTCCAGGTCCGATGTGGCAGGGCCGGCTTGGACCAGTCGAAGACAAACAAAAAGGGGGGCGGGATCTGTGAGCTTGATAGACGACAACAGCGTGTGGAGCCGTCTGGAACCATTCCTTCAAGAGCCGATCGAGCCGTCGAAGGAACGCACTTTCGGCCCGCGCGAGCTCTACACGCTTTTCCGAAGGCGCCTCCCCTTGATCCTTGCGGTCGTGACTACCGGCACCGCTCTCGCACTCATCACGGCCGTGGAACTTCCCAAGACATATACCGCTCGTTCGATGATCGTTGTCGAATCCGATGATCCCAATCCTCTCGACACCGCACAAGCGCAGCCCAACCAACAGCCTGACAAGTCGCGAATGGACACCGAGGCGGATCTGATCACCTCTCGTGTCTTTGCCAGCCTGGTCGTCGACAGACTGGACCTCATCAAGGACCCGGACTTCAACACCTATCTGAAACCAGCCGCGAGCCGAGCTTCCCCTTCGGATTCGGGCCCTGGACTGCTGTCACAGGCCGTCGGCTTGATCGTCTCGATACCGCGAGCGCTATGGAGCCTTGTCGCCGGCGCCGACCCGCAGGATCCCGCGTCGCTGCCATCGAAGGGGGTTCAGCAAGATCGGGCGATTTCATCGTATCTGTCGAGCGTTTCGGTTGACCGGTCCGGAGAGAGCTCGGCGATGACGATCTCCTTTTTCAATGACGACGCGTCGAGGGCGGCCCTGATAGCCAATGCGACGGCCAAACTGTTCGTGGAATGGTCCCGGGACAACAAGCGGCAGGACATCAAGGACGCCGTTAGCTTTCTGAGGCAGCAATCGACGGAGCTTGCGTCACGGATAGCCGCCATAGAAGGCCAGATCGCCCAGTATGCGCGAGAACACGGCGTATCCAGCGATCCGCGCGATGATCTGCTGCGCGCCTCGATCCAGCAAAGCAACGAGCAGCTCAGCACCGCCAGAGGTGAATACACGCAAGCGCAGGCGCGCCTCGCCCAGGTCAGGCTGGCGGCCAAGACCGGCGACGCGGGCGCCAACGTCGATCCCCTGCTCTCATCGGACTTCCTGACGTCCCTGCGCAACGACGAAGCGACGGCGATGAGGGATCGCGCGCAACTGGCCAGCAACTACGGGCGCAATCATCCCTTGGTCCAGGAGGCGGATGCAAAAGTAGCGGCCGTCCGCGCGATGATCTCTCAGGAGATGCTGCGTACGATCGCAATCTTGGAAAACGACGTCCGCGTCAACGAAGGCAGGGTCAACCAACTCGCGAAGACTTTGGAGGAGTCCAACGAGCAACTGCGGCAAAGGAGCCTGGCGGAAGCGAAGCTTCGGGAACTGAACAACCAATTGTCGACCGAGCAGAAGCTCTACGACCTCGTATCAGGCAGGCTTGGCAGCCTCGATCCGTTTTCCGAGGCGGTCGAGCCCGGCGTGCGGACGGTTTCCGCCGCCGAGATTCCGACGAGCCCTTCCTTTCCCAAACTTCGTTTGATGACGGCAGGCGGTTTCGCCGCGTCGCTGATCCTAGCCCTGATCCTTGTGCTGACGCTTGAAAGCATGGATGTGAGAATACGCGAGTCACAACGGGTATCGAAGCTTATCCGTGCGCCACTGCTGGCGTCGATTCCGCAACTGCCCAAGAAATTCCTGCAACGCGCCACGCCTCCTCTTGAAACCTTGTTGTCGCAACCACGGTCGGCCTTCTCCGATGCCTTCCGGTCGCTGTACATGGCCTGCACCCGGATGAACGGTGGCCGGAGCAAACAGGTGATCCTGGTCAGTTCAGGACTACCACAGGAAGGCAAGACAACGACGGCCATGGGCCTCGCCGTGGCAGCTGGAATGGACGGCGCCCTGACAGCGCTGATTGATCTGGATTTGCGAACCCGCAGCATCCATAGCGCCATGCAGTTTGGGCCCGCCGACAAGACACTCAACGACTACCTACATGGTGGTTGCACCCTGGCAGAGATCGTTCAGACGCTTCCTGAAGTTCCGCGACTGGATGTGCTGGCGCCATCTGCCGACGACCAGACCTTGCCTGAATTCCTCAATTCCAGCCAATTCGCGAAATTGCTGGAGGCGTTCCGGCTCGAATACGACGTGGTGATCATCGACGCGCCGCCTGTGCTCGTCGTCGAAGACGCAATCAGGATTGCCGCCTCGGTGGATACCGTCGTGGTCGTGGCCGCGTGCGACAACACCACGCAAGAGGCTCTCTCCCAGGTTGTCGAGCGCCTGCGGTTCGCCGGCGGTCCATCGATCGGCTGGGTGTTCAACCGCGTCGACCCCTTCCGACAGGCCCGTGGTGCCCTGCGGAAAGCCTATTTGAAACGGCAGCAGATTCGTCGTTATTTTCCCGCTTGACCGCCATCGGCCGCGCGGCCGATCAGGCGCGGCCGACTATATCC
Organism: Mesorhizobium sp. B1-1-6; assembly: GCF_006443035.1. NCBI lineage: Bacteria > Pseudomonadati > Pseudomonadota > Alphaproteobacteria > Hyphomicrobiales > Phyllobacteriaceae > Mesorhizobium > Mesorhizobium sp. B1-1-6. Next base: position 293,240 of record NZ_VFWR01000005.1, read on the forward strand.
CCATCGCCTCGAGCAGGGTTTGGTTCACCTTGTGAACATCGAACCGGTCTTCCGCGAGCTTTCTTGAGTTGGCGCCCATCTTTGCGGCGAGTTCCTCATCCTCGAGAAAAGCCCGCTGCGCCGAGGCGAGAGCTTCCACGTCTCGCGGCTCGACCCGGAAACCGTTCTCGCCCTCGATCACCGTTTCTTGACAGCCAGGGGCGTTGGTCGTGATTATCGGCCGACCGGTCGACAAGGCTTCCAGCGCGCTGCGGGGAATGCCCTCCCTGTAATAGGACGGCAACACGAACACGGTGGACGCGGTCAAATAGGGACCGACGTCGTGTGTTTCGCCGAGATATTCAACGGCGCCTTCCTTGGTCCACTGGTCCATTTCGGCTTTCGAGATGGAGAGGGGACTGGGATCGAAGGGCCCGAGAATCTGAAAGCGTGCAGCGCGGTACTTGGTCTTCAGGATACGCGCGGCGGCAGCAAACTCGGCAATTCCCTTTTCGCGAAGCAAGCGAGCGATCAGAAGGAAGACGGGAGGCCCTGAAGGTGGGGGGCTTGCGGCAAACAGTGTCAGGTCCACTCCTGAACCTGGGATCATGATCACTGGCGTCGTCGCAGAAACCATCCCATGGCGCCGGATGTCGGAAGCGTCGGCGTCATTGTAAGCGAAAACTGCTTCGCAGCCGACCAGAGCCGAGCGGTAGAGACCAATACTCAACCGGCGCAAAATGGTTGCGCGCAGTCCCGTCATGCTGCCGCTGAATATGAAGCCGAAGCCTGTAAAGAGCGCAAACCGGCGCGGTACACGGGCAAGGCGGGCAGCCAATCCACCATAGATGATCGGCTTCATCGTATACGCCAGGACGATTTCGGGCGCCAAGCCGCGGATGAGCTTGTAAAGCGCCTTGAGCGTTCGCAAATCGGCCAGCGGACTGGTACCCGTCCTGGCCATCGGAATCTGTCGGAAGGTCACGCCAATTGCCTTGAGACCGGCGATCGCCCGCTCATCTTCATCGGGGGCGAGCGCAATGACATCATGCCCCGCAGCGACCATGGCCTTCAACAATTCGAGACGAAAGTTGACAAGCGAACGCGTCAGGCTCGCAATGACGACGATGCGCTTGCGGCGCATCGCATAGTCCACAGGGGCGCGAGGAGAATCTCGACCATTCATGTGCACAGCAACCACCAGCCGCTCCTATCGGATATGGCGACGACGCCCTAGAGCTGCTTCGTAGAGTTCCAGGTGCCTGCCGACGTAAAGGGAAAGCGAGAAGTTCTCCATGACGCGACGACGCGCTTGTTGACCCAAGGCGCGGCGCTCGGCCGGTTCAAGGCTGACAAGCCTGATCAATCCGGCGGCCAGAGCTTCACTATCTCCCGGTGGAACGACCACGCCGCTGTCGCCGACCAGCCAGCCGGAGTCGCCGACCGCGGTAACCACCGCCGGCACGCCGCTGGCCATCGCCTCGCCTACGGCAAGGGAAAATGCCTCGCCCCAAGCCGAGCAAAGCGCGTAGACGTCGAAGCCCGGCATGAGGTCGGCGATGTCAGCGCGGATGCCCGGCGTGGTAATGCGGTCGTCTATGCCGAGCTCACGGGCGGTGCGCCGCACCGGGCCGTCGGCATGTCCCTCCCCGATAAATATGCCCTGAACGTCGTATCCCTGTTCCAGGAGCCGGCTGATGGCGCGGACCAGGCTAACCTGGTCCTTCATGGGATGGAAGCGTGCCACATGGCCGATCATCAGCCGTCCGGGCGGCAAGCCGAACAGGCGGCGCAGCTTCGCACCGGCGTCGGCCGAGGGGGAAAATTGATCGCAATCCGTCCCGTTCGGGATAACCACCCTCCGGCGCGGATCAAAGCCCAGGCGCTCGTGATCATCGGCGGCGACGCGCGAGCAATATGAGATCGCGCTGGTGCGCCTCGACAGGCGGGCCGAGAGCCGTATCAATTGGCGCGTCAATGGTTTCTCGTCGGCGAGATCTCGAACCGTGTGATGGATGCTCCAGATGACCGGCGAGAAATTGAGCCCTAGCATCGAGCCGAGCGTTGCCGCGACGTTGCCGTGATACATCCATCCGTGAAGAAGATCGGGGGCCGCCCGTCTTATCGACCGCGTCAGCCGAACGACATCGCGCGGTCGCGGCCGTTCCGTCATGTCGAGCGAAACGAGCCCCGATCTTGTATATTCTACGTTTGCAGCCACCGGACCCGGTGAAAGCAGGGACAGAACTGAAGTCGAGAAGCGATTTTGGTCGACCTGGCCAAGAAAACGGGCAAGCATGACCTGAGCGCCGCCGACGTCGAGACTGGTAATGGTGTGAAGAACACTTGTGTGCACGCAAGCTTCCCAGCTGTCTGCAACGCTCCGCCCTGAGGAAGCATTCAATCGTCCGACAGTATGCAGCCGCACCATACGTTGGTTGCAGTCGACATCCAGTTAGCCAAATTAGGTGGGAACCAGACCGAAGGTTGTCACCGCTCCACCAAAGGTATGACTCATTGTCCTCGCGCAGGTGTCGCTAGGGTCTTTGCAGGAAAATTCTATGGTGGGCTTCCATGGCATCTTATTGCAATGCGACGCGGAGCAGGCGATCGACAGGCGCGTGGACCAGTACATTCCTTGCGAAAGCACTGGGATCCGCCAGTATTGCGATCCTTGCGGTTGCAGCGATTCTGATTTCCCAGCTTGATGCCTGGGCCGCGGCGGACGATGACTACAAGGTTTCGGTCGGCGATGTGGTGTCGTTTGACTTCATCGACGACGCGCTTCCCGCCGAACAACTCACGGTCGCCAGCGATGGCGCGATCAACATTCCGCTGATCGGCAGCTTTGAAGTCGGCGGCCTGACGGTGCCCGACGCCTTGAGTCGTATCCGTAAGGCATTCATCGAGCGTGAACTCTTCAATGACCCGCATATAGCTCTTGCGGTGGTGAGCTTCCGCCCGATCTTCGTCCTTGGGGATGTAAAGGCGCCGGGCTCGTTTCCTTACCAGCCGGCACTGAATGTGGAGCAGGCGGTGGCGCTTGCGGGCGGCCAGTCGACCGGGGGAGCCACGGCGGAGGATCGCGTCGTAACACGCGCCCGGTTGCGCGGAGCTCTTGATGAAAGCGTGGTGGAGATCGCCAAGGAGGCGGTCGCCGCTGCGCGCATCAAGGCCCAATTGGCAAACAGCGACAAGATCTCGGAACTGGATCTGCCTGCCAAGATCAAGGGCCTCATGAACGCCAACCTGCTCGCGACGCTGCTTCCTACCGAGCAGCGGATCCTTGAAGCAGATCAACATGCGCTGACGACACGTCGCAAGCAGCTCTCGGCGGGGATCGAAGAAGTAAATGTTGCCCTCGCCAATGTTCAACAGCTTTCGGACATACAAAAGACAGTGATCGCTTCGGCACAGGCGGATCTCGATCGCATCAGGGGCCTCAACAAGAAAGGTCTCGTCACAATCACAGACCTCTCGAACGCCGAGCGCGAAGCGACCACGCAGCAATCCCATCTGCTTGAAATCTACAATCAGGCATCAACGGTGCGCCGCGAATTGAGCCAGTTGCAGCGCGACCTGGATGACGCCACCCAGACCTGGACACACACGGCGTTGACGGATCTCCAGGCCCACAACTCTGAAATCGAGCGCCTGATCGCGGTTCGAGAATCGACCGAGGAACAGATCCTGCTGTTGAGCTCGCTGGCCGCGGAGCAGACACGCAGCAACAACTCCATCACGTTCACCTACCAGATCCGCCGCAAGGTAAATGGCCAGACCGCCACAAAGGTGGCGACCCTCGACGATCCGGTTGCGGCCGGAGATACGATCCTTGTGTCAATAAACCGCCTGGATAGCGCCCAGGACACGACAAGCCGTTCAGCCACTACCTTGGCGACGACCTCTTCCGTCCAGGTCGGACCGTCGCAATGATCGGCCTCAGCACCCCAACAGCACGTTCCGGCGGCTGGACTGCGCGCGTTCCGCTTGGCCGGGCCATACCAAGCCGTATCGCCGCGGTGATCCTTTTGGTTCTCAGCCTGCCGCTATGGCTCATGGCTGCTGCCATTGTCTGGGCCAGTGTCGGCCGTCCATTGTTTTTCCGCCAGTCTCGCAGCGGGCTGGAAGGTCGCCCGTTCGTGATCTGCAAGTTTCGTACGATGCACGAAGGGCGAGACGGGAATGGCATGCTGCTCCCCGACGCTTTGCGTGAGACGCCGGCCACGCGATTGATGCGCTCCGTCCGCATCGATGAGCTGCCGCAGCTTCTCTCGATCGCCAGGGGGGACATGGCCTTCATGGGGCCCCGTCCGTTGCTCCCGGCCACCATCGCCGAATTCGGCGAGCTAGGGCGTATTCGTGGCACGGTCCGCCCCGGCCTGTCCGGATGGGCACAGGTGAACGGCAATACCCGCCTCACCAACAGCGAAAAGCTGGCGCTCGACCTCTGGTATGTGCGCAACCGCAGCCTGTGGCTCGATCTGCACATACTGGTTCTGACTGTCCAAGTGGCACTGTTGGGCGAACGTGTCGACCGCCGCCATGTCGACCATGCTTTGAAGGCTATGCCCGCCGGGACGGTCCGGCCATGAACCCAGCACTCGGTCGACTTCTGGTGATCGCACCGCATCCCGATGATGAGGTCCTGGGGTGTGGCGGCACGATAGCCCGGATGGCTGCCCAAGGCGCAGAAGTTCATGTCGCAGTGGTTACGCGAGGCAGCCCGCCCGCCTTCACAGAGGAGATGACGGAACGGGTTCGCAGCGAGGCCAAGGCGGCGCATGCCTGTTTGGGCGTGCAACAGACGCATTGGCTTGATCTGCCGGCAGCGCAGATCGCCGAGACGCCGCACGCGACGCTCAACAGGGCGCTGCTGACCCTGTTGCGGGATGTCGTGCCGGATACGTTGCTCATCCCTTTCGTCGGTGATGTGCACATGGACCACCAGCTGATCTTCCTGTCATCGCTGGTAGCGGCTCGCCCGACCCAATCTCAATATCCGCGGACGATCATGGCTTACGAGACCGTCTCCGAAACGAACTGGAATGCCCCCTATGTGACGCCGAGCTTCGTGCCGAACGTCTTCATAGACATCGCATCGACGCTGGACCGCAAACTCGAAGCTGCGTCGATGTTCGCCTCACAGATCAGAGATTTCCCGCATGAGCGTTCGATCGAAACCTTGCGGGCGCTTGCGATCGTCAGGGGCACCGCCGCCCATCTGAGGGCGGCCGAGGCCTTTGTCCTTCTGCGAAACGTCATTTGAATTCTAGCTGGAGTATTCTGCGATGAAACGCTGGCCAATCTACGACGAAGAACAAATAACCGATGTGGTAGAGGTTTTGCGATCCGGCCAGGTGAACGCCTGGACCGGCGACCATGTGAAGACCTTCGAACGCGCCTATGCGCGCAGCCTCGGCCGACGTCACGCGGTGGCGCTGGCCAACGGCTCGCTGGCGCTGGATCTTGCGATGAAGATTCTCCACATCGGCGCCGGCGACGAGGTGATCGTCACGCCCCGCAGTTTCGTCGCCTCCGCCGCCTGCGTCATGTTTGCCGGCGCCACGCCCGTTTTCGCGGATGTCGACCCGAGTTCGGGCAACCTTTCCGCCGAGACGATTGCGCCGAAGATAACGGCTCGAACAAAGGCAGTGATCGTCGTGCATATTGCCGGCTGGCCGTGCGACATGGCGCCGATCATGGAACTCGCAAAGCGCAGCGGCATAAAAGTCATCGAAGATTGCGCCCAGGCGCATGGAGCCGAATACAACGGACGACCGATTGGCTCCTTCGGCGACATAGCGGCGTTCTCGTTCTGCCAGGACAAGATCATCACGACGGGCGGCGAAGGTGGGCTTGTCGCAATGGACGACAAGAAATTGTGGCTCGCTGCCTGGAGCCTCAAGGACCACGGCAAGAACTACGATCTGGTCTTTGCCCCCCATAGGGCGACAGGGTTTCGCTGGCTGCATGACAGCATCGGCACCAACTGGCGCATGACATCAATCCAGGCAGTGCTTGGCTTGCGGCAGCTCGAGCGCCTACCCGACTGGACTCGCCAACGCGAGCGAAATGCCAGCATCTGGATGATGACGCTTGCTGAATTGCCGATGCTGCACGCGCCCCAGCTCGGTTCGGAGCATAAGCATGCCTGGTACCGATGCTATTTCTATATCAAGCCCGAGATGCTGTCCCCCGGATGGTCGCGCGACGAGTTGATTGCGGCTATCAATGCGGCCGGCGTCCCATGCTTCTCGGGAAGCTGCTCTGAGATCTATCTTGAACATGCCTTCGCGGACGCCGGGGTAGCGCCGCCCGAACGTCTGCCGATCGCACGGCAGCTCGGTGAAACGAGTATGGCTTTTCTGGTCGACCCGTCCTGGACGACCGAGGAGACCATGGCTGCCGCGTCGACGGCGCGGTCAATCCTTGTTACGGCTTCGCGCCAGCTCGAGGCAGCATGACAAAGGAACGCGCGATCAGGAAGGATGAAACCGTTCTAGCGTCTTCTCTGGCAGAGCTGCAGATAGTGACGTCGTCAGCAGCGCGGAACCTCACCCTTGCCCCTACAGAGCGTGGTTTGCTCGGATTCGAACTGCCAGCCGCGGTTCGATTTTATCAGCAGATGATGCTCATCCGGCTCGTGGAGGAGCGCTTGCTCGATCTTTTTTCCCAAGGTCTCCTGTTCGGCACGACGCACACGTCCATTGGACAGGAAGCCAATGCGGTTGGCGTGATAAACGCTCTTGACCGGGACCGCGACATTGTCTGGAGCAACCACCGCTGCCACGGTCATTTCATTGCCTATTCGGGCGAAGTCGAGGGCCTGATAGCCGAGATCATGGGGCGTGTAACCGGCATTTGCGGCGGACGCGGCGGCAGCCAGCACCTGTGCTTCCGCAACTTCCACTCCAATGGCATCCAAGGAGGCATCGCACCCGTCGCAGTTGGTAGTGCGCTGGCGCGAAAGGACGAGGGCGCCGTCGCAGTGGTGTTCCTCGGCGACGGCACGATGGGCGAGGGAGCCGTATACGAGAGCCTGAACCTTGCGTCTGTTTTCGCCGCCCCGGTGGTCTTTGTGATCGAGGACAACGAGATCGCGCAGACGACGCCCAAGCATCTGACCGTCTCCGGTTCGATCGTCGCCAGGGCCGAGCCGTTCGGCGTCCGCACATTCGCCTATGACGGCAACGATCCGATCGCGATATATGAGCTCGCCCAAGAAGCCGTAGGCTATGTACGCGCCGAATCCCGCCCTTGCTGGCTCTACTTGCGAACCGAGCGGATCGGCCCCCACAGCAAGGGAGATGATACGAGGCCGGCGGAGCGTCTTGAGCAAGCTCGAGCCAGAGATCCCATACCCCCGATGCGCCGGCGCGTTGCCAACGCCGATGAGATCGACGCCTACTGCCTGAATGTCGTGGACCGCGCGGTCGAATCCGCCGCCGCGGCCGCCTTGGCGCGGGGTTGATCCATGCGTGTCGTCGAATCTATCAATCGCGCGCTACACGATCTCATGGGAGCCGATCTCCGTCTGGTGATTTTGGGTGAGGATGTTCTTGACCCCTACGGTGGCGCCTTCAAAGTCACCAAGGGTCTTTCGTCAGCCTATAAGGACCGTGTCTGGACCACGCCGATCAGCGAAGGCGGCATTGTTGGCATGGCGGCAGGCATGGCCATCAAAGGCCGGCCTGTGATCGTCGAACTCATGTTCGGAGACTTCATAGCCCTTGCTGCCGACCAGATCATCAATCACGTCGCCAAGTTCCGCTGGATGTACAACGATCAGGTTGAGGTCCCCGTCATCATCCGCGCTCCCATGGGCGGACGGCGCGGCTATGGGCCGACGCACTCGCAAAGTCTGGAAAAGCATTTTTGCGGCGTGCCCGGGCTGACGGTGCTTGCCACTCACGAGTATGCCGATCCTGGCACGCTTCTGCATCGGGCCTTCGCGTCGCGATCCCCTCACCTGATCATCGAAAACAAGGTGATGTATTCCAGGCCCGTGCTCGGACCCGACGCGCTTCCACGCCCGGCGGATGCAGATGTCGTGATCCTGACATATGGGGGTTGCGTCGAGCACGCTGTCGCGGCCGCAAAGAAACTCGCGCAAGAGGAGGAAATCGCGACCACCGTGGTGGCCGTCGAACAGCTGTCGCCCTTCCCTGGCGATGAGGTCCGAAGCCAGGTCGGCAACTGCACGCGTGTGGTCGCGGTGGAGGAAGGCTCTCCCGGCTGGGGCTTCGCGTCGGAGTGTGCGCGCGCGCTGATCGGCCGGGTCAGGCACTTCAGCGCATTGACCGGGCCCGATCACCCCATTCCCTCAAGCCGCGACTGGGAGGACGATCTGCTGCCGGGTGTGAACGCCATCCAGGCGGCCTGCATCGAGCTGTTCCAGAAAGGCTAAGCGTACATGACCGTGCTTGTCGAAGCCCCGCGGGTTAACGCCAACGAGGACAATCTCCAGCTCATCGAGATTCGGGTCGCACAAGGTGAAAGGGTCGAACAAGGCACCATTCTTTTCGTGCTTGAGACCACCAAGGCCGCAGTCGAGGTAGATGCTCCGGAGGCAGGAACTGTCGGCCTGCTGGACATCAAGGTCGGTGACTTCGTTCCTGTCGGCGCAACGCTTTGCAAAATCATCGACGAAAATTCGAATGTCGTTGTCGGGGAGACCAGCGCGGCCGATGTCGGGGCCAGCGAAGTCGCGATAACGGCTAAAGCCCGCAAGGCCGCATCCGAGCTCGGGGTCAACCTTGCGGACGTCATTCCGTCCAATGGCCGCATTGGCGAAGCCGAGGTGCGCGCTGCTGCCGGTCGCCGATCCGCCGCCAAGAGAGCCGAACCGGGCGAGCCGAGTTCCGTCGCTTTCTCCAGGCGGGCCGTCATCATCGGCGGCGGCGGCCACGCCGCCTGTTTGATCGATGCTCTCGATGGTGCCGGATACGATATCGTGGGCTGCACCGATCAAGCGTTGCCCGCCGGCCACCACGTCTGCGGCGGTATTTCGGTGATCGGCACGGAAGACTGCCTGGAGCGTTTGTTTGCCGAGGGCACGCGCTATGCTTTCATCGGCATCGGAGGCGCCCAGTCAAGCCAGGTGAGGCGGGCAATGTATGAACGCGCCACCGCAATGGGCTTCGTTCTGCCGCCTGTGATCCATCCTTCCGCGATCGTCTCCAAGGCGACCAGGATTGGACATGGCTGCCATATTCTGGCCGGCGCGAGCATCGGTCCGCGCTGTACGATCGGTAACAACGTCATCGTCAATCAGGGGACTATAGTCTGCCACGACAGCGTCGTTCAGGACAATGCGCACCTGACACCAGGCGCTATCATAGCCGGCGGAGTGGGCATCGGAGCCTTGACCGTCGTGGGAATGGGCGCAACGGTGCTCCTGGGCGTCCAGATCGGCGCCGACTGCCTGATCCACAACGGCGCGCACATCAGCGCCAATGTCGCAGACAACACCATCGTCGACGCGCAGGGCCGCCGCCATCTCCGCTAATGCATGTCGCCCAAGGCGATCTCCGGCTCGAGAAAGCGACATAGCGGGGCGTTCGACGGGGCGGCTCTCGTGGCTGCGGCCGAGGGTTCGCCAATTCCGATCGGTGTCAGTCAAGCCGTACTTCGGTTGCGGTCCAGCGATCGCCCGCAATCAGCATCGGGCCTGGGTTAAATCAGTCCCGCAATGCGGCTGTTAGTCATCCGGTGGAGTTTTTCTGCGGCAGCCCACTACTTTTGGGCGGGGGTGTCCTTCGAATTCCCGAGCATTGCGAGACCTGGGATGGTGTACGGTGAAATGGTCTGCGGGATCCAACTTGAAGGCTCAGATGACCGTTGCACATCTCCATCCTCAGAACTCATCGGGTCCGCAGCATTTTCCCGTCGAAGCGTCAGCGAAGCCGGCTGGCGACAATTCGTTCAATGTAGCCGCGCATGGGTTGCGCGGCATTGCTTCTCTTATGGTCTTCTTCGCTCACCTCCTGGGCGGCACGGCGGAGCACGTCTACGCCTCCAATTCGGCCTATGTCGACCGCATTACGCCCTTCTGGAATTTCGGCACCTTCGGAGTCTGCCTTTTCTTCGTAATCAGTGGCTTCGTCATCCTGCCCAGTGCGATACGCTATAGTCCCGCTCAGTTTGCTGCCCGACGGTTCCTGCGCCTCTACCCTCTGTTTTTCGCGCTAAGCCTGCTTTTCATCTTGCTGAACGCAACCACCAACTTTTATCCCGAAACCAACAATCTCACAGCGGTTCTGGCAGGACTGACATTCCTGAACCTTGCAACCCATACCGAGCAATTGACGCCGAACGCGTGGAGCCTGACCTTCGAGGTCTGGTTCTATGTGTTTACGGCAGCGTTCGTTTTCCTGACGGTTCGTCGCCCAACCAGACTCGGCACAATTGCGCTCGGTCTTCTCGCGGCGCTCTTTATCGCCCGGTACCCGATCGCCTTGTATTTTCTTGCCGGCGGGCTGATCCGCCTTGCCTACGACCGATTTGAATGGGTAAACCGGGGCCGCCATCGGCTTGCCGAGAGCGGGGCGCTGGCAGCTTGCGTCTTTCTCGCCAGCCGCGGCCATTACGACTATCACTGGTCCGATTTCCAAAATGCCGAGCTTCCCTTGCTCATGGTCGCGACGGGGCTCTACTTCTGCCTTGCAGTGTCGCGGAACAGCTTGACGGCACTACTCCTTGGCAATCGGCTGCTTCGATACTTCGGAACGGTGAGCTACAGCCTGTATCTGGTGCATCCCTACACGTATCTTCTGACACGCTCGCTGTTTTCCCGCGCCCATCTTTTTTCCGGCAATGTTGTCCTATCGATGAGCGCCTTCATTTTGGCGGCGGCGGCGATCACCTGGGTGCTGACGCATTTCGCGAACCGAACGCTTGAGCTGTGGCCCTATGAGTTTGTCTATCATCAGAAGATCTATCGCTCGGCCTCGCAGCCAAGCGCGATGCGGCTTTGGCTGGCGTCAAATGCCAAACGTGCGGCATGGCTAAGGGGGTAGGATCGCCGTTGCGCGGCGGCCTGCGGCTTTTGAGGCGGATAGATAGCAGACTGGTCGTAACCACTGTTGTTAGGCTGCAAGCAGGGATGAGGACGAAATGCATCCATTTGTCATCGACGCCAAGCCTCAACCTATTTCAATTGATCCCGCTGACGCCGCCGTACTCGTCGTGGACATGCAGAATGACTTCGGCTCCAACGGTGGAATGTTCGACAGAGCCGGAATCGATATCTCCGGGATTCAACGGGCTGTAGGCCCTACTGCCAGCGTAATAGCTGCCGCTCGCGAATTGAGCATGCCCATCGTCTACCTGAAGATGGGATATCATCGCGACCTCTCGGACCTTGGAACGTCGGACGCCCCCAACCGTATTCGACATCTCCAGATCTTCGGGGTGGGCGCGAACATGACAGCCCCGGATGGCAGCGAGAGCCGGATTCTGATCCGCGACACCTGGGGAACAGAGGTCGTCAACGGCCTCAAGCCACAGGCAGGGGATTTCGTCCTCTATAAAACGCGATTCAGCGGTTTCTACGAAACCGAACTCGATTCTGTTCTGAAATCCGCAGGCGTCAAACACCTCATCGTGACAGGATGCACGACCAGCGTGTGTGTGGAATCGACAATTCGGGATGCCTTCTTCAGGGACTATCGCTGCATACTGCTGACGGATTGCACCAGCGAGCCCATCGCTTGGGACGCCCCAAGGAGCAATCATGATGCCTCGATCACGCTCGTTCAGATACTCTTTGGATGGACATCGACGTCCGACCAATTCCTGAAGTCGGTCGCAGAGCGAGTTCACGGTCGTCTTGAACTAGCCGAATGAGCAGGCGAAGCTGCCTATCAGTCACCTTGGAGCACCGCGGCTGCCGCTCAGGGCCAGCGTAGATCAAGCCCAAACACAACCGACGTCCGGTCCCAATGCAACCCAGCAATCTCAGAGATCGCGACCACTCTCGAAAGGTGCCCCGACGCATCGCCTACGATTTAGTCGTCCGACTTTGCCACAAGATCGGCGATACGGGATACATCAGGCACGTAAAGCTCTTTGGCGTGGCGCAGCACGAGTCCGATGTTTTGCAGGTAGCTCAGCTCGCGTGCCACCGCCTCGCGGTGGGTGCCAATGCGGTGGGCCAGATCCGTATGGGTCGGGATAGGAGAAATCCTCGCCGAACCGTCGGCTCCGATGTCTTCAGCGCATAAGCGCAGCAACTCCTTATGCACCCGGGACCGAACGTTGAGCGTCGAAAGCTCAACGATGTGCTCGACAAGCACCTGCTGACGTTCCACCAACAATTGTACAACCGCATGCAGGGCTTCAGGATCCTGCTTGACTATGTCCAGAAAGGCACGACTGCCGATCGAAGCGATAGTGCATGGTCCCGCCGCTTCGACCGAATATGGCATCTGGATGTCGCCGCTCAAGGCAATTCCGTTAACAAGCGAGCCACGATGCGCAGGGGGGAGCGACACAATCTTGCCATTGCGGGTATAAACGAGCGCTCGAAGCTCGCCCTCGAGCAGAAAAAAAAGCCGGTCGACACTTTCGCCGGCCGGGACCAGGACGTCCCCTTCATTGAGATGCAACCAACGACAGCGGCGGTCTATCTCGATCAGCGTGGACGACTTAACATTGCTGAAATGCTCGATATTTTTCAAATCCGGCCCGTGCATATGGTTGGCATCAGCTACGGAGGTGATCTCCCCGTCAGTCTGCGGGCCTGGATATCGAACGGGCGGTTGTTTCATCCTGGGTAGCGCCCCCTTGCAAAGGTTCGCAGCCGCTTCCGTTGCGGCTGCTCCCCAAACTCAAGCAAATCACATCTACTAAAACGGTCCGTCAAGAACCATTACTCGTTGAGTGAGGCGGCACCCATATTTCAATTCCGTATGGCAATCCCTTCATACGGCGTTGTGTTGAGTATGTAGGCGACTTCGGTACGGTTTCTCGCACGAAGTTTTTTCATGACATTCCGAATGTGTACCTTGACCGTACTTTCACACATGTTGAGCTCGTACGCGATGACCTTGTTCGCCTTTCCTCGACGCAATGCCTCGATGACAGACATCTGACGCGAGGTAAAAGTGTTGTCTCCGTGCGGCTGCTGCTTGGTCGCGGACTGACCGTCGGTGACGGCGCGTCCTGAATGAAAGAGAACACTGGGCGGGACGAAAGTTCCGCCCGCCGCGACAAGCTGGATGGCCTTGGCGGCCACCTGCAACCTGACGCTGGTAGGAATATAGCCACGCGCGCCGTTTTCGACCACTTTGAGAATGTCCTCAAAGTTCTCGATATCCGATAGGATGACCACCCCTACCTCGGGCCTGGTCGCTTTCAGATGGCCTATCTGGGAAAGATGATAGTCCGCCTGGGAGTTCGACCACATCACACACATCAGGACCGTCGAAACTCTCTGCGTTTCTTCGGGATCCGCCATGTCGAACGCTTCGACCGACGCGTAATGCTGGATATGAAATGATGGCTCGATGATTTCGAGGCTTCTGCTGAAGCAGTCACACATCAAAGGCCGGCCATCGATGATTGCAATCTCGATTCCCTCTCCCGAGGACGGTGAGAGACGATTGACGTCGAGAATAGATGGATATTGATCAAGATCAGTTTTGTCCGTCCGATCATTCGCAGGCAAAAAACTTGTCATGACTCACCCCCGCGCAAATCTCGCCCCAACGGAGATTTCGCTTTTAAACCCATACCTTAACACTTTAGTAATAGCTTGTGGACCGGAGGTGGTGGTGTGACAAAACGCACAGCGCGGCCAAAATTTCGGTTTCCCCAAGCAATCAAAGTGAAAAAGTCGTGGTTGCAGTATTATAGTTGGCTTCGAAGTCCATGCGCTTACCAATAGGGGGTAGCTACGGAAGTAGCGGTCATCCAGAATCGTTACGACAAAGAGCTGAACAGGGGTGGCTATGTGAGCCGTTGGTCAGACCTTCGCTCAAAACGCGCACACTTTCTCGGCAAAGCGTAAAATTACATTCAGGAGCCGGCATATTCCATATGGCGGACCTGCGGCATGAGACGTCGCAGCCTGCTCCCTTTCCTCGTCGATTGACCGCTTTGGCGAAGGTGGAGGCGAGCTTATTCGAGGCTTTGCCGCAAGTGCTGGCCCAGTCTGATAGCGAGCGCGACAATGGTGAGGGTGGGCATGTCGTTGCCTCCGGTCGGGAAGACCGAGCTGCCGGCGACGAACAGATTTGCGAGGCCGTGCACCTGGCACGAACTATCGACCACGCCGGTTCGCGGGTCGTCGCTCATCCTCGTCGTGCCCATGTGGTGTCGAACCCAGTGATATGGAATGTCTCGCTCCCCCGCCGGGTTTTTGTCCTGGCCTGGATGAATGGCGCTTCTATGCCCCAGCCGCTTCATCTCTTCAGTGATGATCGCCTGGACACGCTCAAGCGTCCGTCGGACGAGAGGCCCCACGTTCCATTGCAGCTTCACACGGGGCAGACTGAACTCGTCGAGCCTTGTATCGAGCGTGACGCGGCTTGCCGGATCCGGTTCTTGTTCCAGTATCGTGTCAAAATGAAAATGCCTTGCACGCCGACGTGAGTGCCAGATCCGTTCGAAACCTGCCGATATTGCTCCCGCCGGATGCATCAGGATAGTTCGGCCGCATTTGATAAGGTCGCGATGCAGCCGGCCTCTCCGCAGCCAGAAGGCAAGATACTGCAAAGCTTCGGAACCATCCATGTGATTGACGCAAGGCCCAGGCTTGATCCATGTGCGGGAATCGAGGAGGCGCTCGCTTGCACGTATTTCGGGCCGCAGCGCCAGTCCGAATGCATCATTGGTGCCGCGGTTTTCAGGCGACAATCCGGTCGTGCGGGTCCAGGGCACGTGGAGGTCTATCATGTTGTCGGGCTGGCTGACTTGCAGGCTTCCCCATTTTACCCGGGGATGCTCCATGAAATAGCGGCCAACCAGGTCATACTGGTTTCCTATGCCATTCGGCGCCTGTCGGTTTGAAACAAGGAGCAGGCGCGCGTTTTCGATACCGCCGCAGGCCAGCACGAAAAATCGCGCACCAATCTGGAATCGTTTGTTCGGCGTACTCGCTACCTCGATGGAGCGAACCCGCCTTCCGCAGTCGTCGGTGTCGAGCCGCAGCGCCGTGGCATGCAGCACGACCTGGACGTTTTTTGCGTCCTTAAGCTTCTTGCGAAGCGTTGCTCCGAGATCCGGAGTGGGACTGAGAAAGCAGCGTTCCGAAAAGAGCGGCCCGTTTTCAGGCATGACCGCGGAAGTCGGCCAATCGGTCAGCAGGTCGTCGATTCCGAGCAGGCGGGCTGCGGTCTCATAATGGGGTAGTAATGATTTATGGTCGACGGGCCAACCACTCAGGGGTATCCAGGGCCGATGCTCGAAATCGCCATGATCCAACATCTTGCACCATCCGCCCCAACCAGCCTTGCCTGTGCTCCCGCCGAACTGACGGAGGCGGCAAAGGTCAAGAGCTTCGTAAGGTTGGCCCACGGACAGCCCGCGCGACAGCCGTTGGCGCCAGTGCTCGTACGTCATGCCACCGCTTTCGATGACGCATATGCGATGCCGCGTGCCTTCTAGTTGTGATGCTATCGCCAGGCCTGCGGCACCCGCTCCCACGATGCACACATCCGCCTCCAGGCGCATGCCTTGCGGAAAGGCGTTGCAATCTTCAATCATGGCGTCGATCGGGCATGATGTCGATCGGGACCAGCAATTGCACGCCTGTGAGAATAGCGTGGCCATTTGCGCCTTGCCCCCAGCCCCATTTGGCTGTTGGTCCCGCTGGCATCGGGCGGGCACGTCAAATTTGTGATCCGAAGAAAACAAATGTCACGATACGAGCAACGGCGCGAGGACTGCCGGAGCCTCGCCCTGTGCTCCATTCGGTTAGCCTCTGGAAGTTCGGCCACTGGCATTCCGTTGTCCAAGCCTGATCCTCTTGGCTGCCTCCGAGCGCAACGCAGTTAAATTTGGCGCCACAATCGGATAATCCGGCGGCAAGCCCCATTTCTGGCGATATTGCGCTGGCGTCATGCCGATGGATGTAAGGTACCGCTTCAAGGATTTCATGCGGCGCCCGTCCTCCAGGTTGACGATGAAGTCAGGGGTCACCGACTTGCGGATCGGCACGGCTGGAACAGGTTTCGGTTCGGGCTGGTGATCGCCCACGGCAAGCTTTTGCAAAGCACGGCCGACATTCTGGATCAGGTCAACCAGATCGGAAGGCGACGTCCGGTTTTTCCTGACATAGGCCGAAACAATATCAGCGGTTAGCTCAATGTGGTCGGCGGGGTCAGAGTCCATGAGTCCGCTCATTGCCTGAAGAAGGCTATCTTCCGTGGCCGAGGCGCGGAGCACGTTCTGCATCGCTCATTGAAGGATTGCCCACCGTCACAGGAGAATGCTCCTGATGCCCCGCTCCTTGCATGGCCCAATGCCATCCCCAGGTGCCGTTTGTGTCAATTGTCCCTTGGCGGCAGCCGATCCATCCAAAAGTGGTACCGCTTGGCAATCCCGATCCCGTGATGGCAGCGGCGAAACCGGCAACACCGGCGGCACAGCTAAGCCGGCAAGACCGCACTGATCCGATGCCGGCGCGCACATGTCGCGTACCGGTATCGACCGTCAAATCGATATCCAGCGCCGCCTCGCTGCGACGGCTCGACTTGTTCGCGACGGCTCGACTTGTTCAAGGCTGTCGTGTCTGGAGCTTCATGGCGCGCTTAAAGTCACGATTGTCCACGCGGACAGCGCAAGACATCTCCAAGCCCGTAAGCCTTGAACAATGCTTGCGCCTTGCACTGCGCATGTGCGCTTGGACCTGAGCGGCGCGGCTTGACGAACCGCTCTTTCTACCACTCCGAGCCGGTATAGCCCGCAGCTTCCTTCCACAATGCGAGTGCGATGCTTGGCGAGCGGCCTTTCACTTCAATGTCTTTGCCGCGGTACTTTCCAGCCGCAATCCACACTGTCTTTGAACGCTGATAGATGTTGATGTCGAGGGCGCTGGCTAGAGCTTCCCAGTCCCTGCGTCTCGAAAAATCCATCCGACCCCCATCTCTCCATAATGTGGAGCAGTAACGAACATGGCGGATGAGAGTTCCCAGATCGTGAGGACTTCACCATTGGTTTGCGCAAATGGGTCGCACAGCGGTGAAAACTGCCTCCGCTGGCTACGCCAGCGGAGTATTGAATTGGGCGATATCCCCAGGCTGGAGCTATTTGGCCGCCTTTGCCGTCCTCTCCGCACCCACCAGACTTGCCAGCGGTTTTTCACCAGATCCGCAGGTGCCATCCGATCGGGCCGGCCTCGGACGACCCGACCTTTGTCCGGAATCGGCAAAACGACGAGATGAAGAAGCCACTGAAGCACTCAGTGAGACTGTCAAAAGAATGTGTTCGATCATGATAAGCCTCCAAAAGAGGGCATTGCTTGTCCCGTGGAGATGGATAGTTTTTTCGAGAAAAATCGCGGATATCTCGATTAATTCTTTGAACCCTTTAAATGAGATAGGACTCTGTGTGCACGTACCTACTATACAAAGAGAACCCTTACACACTGATCTTCGCCTTGGCCCCGAACTGCAGACTGGCGAGCAATGGATCGGCATGCGGGCAAGGGAAACGTGACGGCTGAAGCATGCAAAGCTTACTTGATACAAATTGTTGTGAACGCCCGTCCTCGTAAAAAGGGTCTACATTCTTGGATGCGCGCGCATAAGTGAGGTCTTTGGCATGGGACCGTTATCGCGAAGGACGTTTGCACAGGGAACGGTTCTGGGCCTGTTACACTGGCTTGGCTTTACCAACCCTGGCAATGCGGCCACTCAATCTTCAGCTGGCGTAACGCTTATCGCCGGCGGCAGACCTGCGGCAACGCTCGTTATTTCGGATCAGCCGAGTGGCTCTGTTCACTACGCCGCCACGGAACTCGGCTGGCACATAGAAAAAGCGACCGGCATCCAACCTACCATCACAACTGAAAACCATGTCTCGCCGGCTGGCTTGCGTAACGCCGCCCATATTTTTCTGGGCGACACCCGGTTCGCCCGGGCAGCCGGAATCACATTCGGCGCATTGGCGCGTGAAACCTGTATCATCCGAACCGTCGGCAACCATCTGTGCATCGCCGGCCTCGATCATCCCGGCAGTGCACTCGACCAAAACACGTCCGCGGGCACCCTCTTCGGCGTGTACGAGCTCCTTGATCGCTATTTCGGTGTCCGATGGCTATGGCCAGGTGAACTGGGAACGTTTGTCCCAAAGGCACAGTCCTTGGTGATCCCCGCGCTTGATTACGTCGTTACGCCCCGGTTCATGCAGCGTCGCGTGCGCGCTGGGGCTGGCTTCACGAGCGAAGAACATCCCGAAATGGGTTTCACCGCAGCAGCGGCGAAAGAATATATGAAAGCCCAGGCCACGTTCCTGCGTCGCCACCGAATGGGCCGCAGAGTACCCACGAACTACGGTCACGCTTTCGTCGACTGGTGGCAGCGGTATGGCACCGAGCATCCCGAATGGTTTCAATTGGTCAGAGGCAAACGGGGCCCGGTGAGGCTGGGCGCTCGCTTCTCGATGTGCATTTCCAATCCGGGCTTGCGAGAAGAGATCGTCTCGCAATGGCGTGAGCATCGGAGCGCCTCTGCGGGACAGCCAACTTTCGTCAATGCGGTCGAGAACGACATCCCGGGGCAGTGCGAGTGCGAAATATGCAAAGCGCTGGATGGCCCAGAGCCGCCTGACTATCGAAAGTTCATTCCGTCGAAGTCGAAGATCGCCAGCAAGCCTTTCGTATCGGACCGCTATGCGCGTTCATGGCAAGCCATTCAGCGGATAGCCGCGAAAGACGACCCTAACGCGGTCGTGGTGGGATACGCCTATATGAATTACTTCGCGGCACCGACATCGGGAATCAAGTTGAACCCGAATATCCTGATCGGGTTTTGCCCATCGGCCTGGTACTATCCACGCAGCGGCGAAGAGCAGGACTGGATAAAAGACCAGTGGCGCGGATGGGCGGCAACGACTGCCCAGGTGTTCATGCGCACCAACTATTTCCTGGATGGCTACTGCATGCCGCACATATTCGCCGGCCAGTTCGCCGACGAGTTTCAGAACGCGGCGCGAAACGGGATGGTCGGAACCGATTTTGACTCGCTGACAGGCCATTGGGCGACGCAAGGTCCAAATCTCTATTTGTTGATGCGCCTGCAGACACATCCTGAGACTGCCGTGGAGTCATTGTTGTCGGAATATTATTCAGCCTTCGGACCTGCGGCCGACGACGTCAAAAGCTATTTTGATTATTGGCAGGCGTATACTTCGAACGCTCGCGCCCAGCTGCGGGAGGGGTTCGAGGCTCTTGGAGCATCTCGTTGGCGAAGCTGGGCGAAGGCGGCGCACGCTGTCTATCCAGAGGAGAGTTTCGCGCCGGCGGAAGCCTTGCTTGACAGGGCGGCAGCCTCCGCAATCCAAGATCCGGAAGCCTCGATGCGGGTGAAGTTTCTTGAGCTGGGATTGCAGCATGCGAAGCTGTGCTCGCGAGCGGCCAGCAAGCTCACGCTCGGCGATCCGCAATCCGCCTATGAGCGCGGAAAGCCGGAACTGGAAGCGTTGCTGCAATTTCGGCGATCATATGAGCATATGTGGATATCCAACATGAATCACTGCGCGTGGGTGGAGAGCCAGAGTTGGATCCTGCCGGGCTTTGCGATTCAATCTCCGGACCTTGATCCGGAATGATCCATCTATTTTGAAAGAAGATTTGCGGGAAGCTAGCTGGCCAAGCCGCGCGATATCGCGCCCTGGCCAGCTAGGGAGAGGTGGTCGGCGTTGTGCCAGGCACTGCCGACTGTGCTCGGTGCAGTTGCGGGAGCGCTTCTGTCCATGAACGGGGGGACTGCGTCAAGACAGGCGACAGACACGACAATCACCTCGCAATTTTTCCTCAATCGCCGGAGAGGACACGTCGTGCTGCGCGGAAGTCGGTGCCTGGCTCTGGTTTCCCGATGTGAGGCCGAGACTTGCCGGACTGCATTTTTCCTGTCGGCTTTGAGCTGTGTTAACGTTGCCCTTGAACCGGTGGATCGGACCGAGGGGACTAGGGTCCGAAACCCGATTTTCATCCTGTTTGGCTGACACCTCCCATTGTTTTGGGAGCTGTGAACCACCTGGGCATTTCGCGATTCGAAGGCGAACCTTCAACCGCGCCCTAGAGTATTGTTAGGCCCAGGTACTTCCCACCTCCCTTTATAGAACACGGGAAGTCTGTAACCTATGACTGCAAATTGTAAGCTGACAGTTTGGGGCTACTCCGTTCGGATACCGTGTGTTGCCGACGGCAAGGGCCGCGGCACCGATGGCAGCGGCAATGGCCATGCTCAACCGGCGCGTTCATCGGATCCCCGGTACCCAAGGTCAACGTCACAAGAGTCCGCAAAGTGTAGCCAGGAACATGGAACAACCGCTCTCAGCAGCAGTTGTCCGGTTCAGGAGGCAATATGAGCGCGACGATCGAGTTCTTTCGAACCTGGCTGCAGGAGAATGTCGGAAACCTGGCGACCGACACGCAAGTCAGCGTCGCGGTGTTGGCCCAGCAATTCGAGCAGGATGCGGACGCCGCAGGATACGGGCGCGAGGTTCGCGAAGAAGATATCGGCAACATAGAAGACGCCATCCAGCAGGCCCTCGACAAGGCGAACGCAGCCAACGGCCGGCAACCAGTTCCGGAGGAAGATGGCTCGCTTACGCCGATTATCGAAGGTCTTGAGGCTGCGGAGCCTGAACACTCAGCGTCTGCCGCCGGTGATGGCCGTAAGGAAGGAAGCTGACGAGCGCGTACAGCCGAATACCGGATCGTTAGTCCGGCGTATCGGGCTGGGTCGATCAGCGAGGGAAGTCGCGCACAGGATGATCTTCTTCACGAGCGATACTCATTTCAACGATCCACGCATCCTGCGAATTGACCGGCGGCCGTTCGGCTCGCTGGCAACGCATGACGCGGCGCTGATGAGCCTCTGGAACGAGACCGTCGGCTCGGACGACGAGATCTGGCATCTGGGTGATTTTGCCCGCCCGAAGGCCGGCATCGAAAACATCCTGTCGCAGCTCAATGGGCGCAAGCACCTGATCATCGGCAACAATGACGGAAGCGATGCAACGCTCGCATCTGGCTGGGCCAGCATCCAGCACTATGCGGAACTGGTGGTGGACGGTACCCTCCTCGTCCTGTGCCATTATCCGTTTCGGACCTGGAATCAGATGGGCAAGGGATCGGTGAATTTGCACGGCCATTCGCATGGCAAGCTGAAGCCGCTTACTCGCCAGCGTGATGTCGGCGTTGACGTGTGGAATTTCCGGCCGGTTTCCCTGCCGATCCTGCTCAGCAAGCACAACCGTCGATCAGGCTGAGCGTGGCCCGTCGCCACTGACCGGCAGTCGTCCTTTATACAGTTCTGGATATGCTTCGCTCAGCATCAAAGCCGGACAAGAATGAAGATCGATCACGATTTTCCGTTACAGGAACAACAAGGACGGCGCTCCGTTGGGAAAGTGATCGCAACAAGCGATTTAACCAATGGAGGCACTTATGATGAAAACGATCTTGGTCGCATCCGCCCTGTCCTTAGCGCTTGCCACATCCGCCCTGGCCCAAACGAGCGGCTCGGGCAATGCCGGCGGTACCGCAGGCGGCGGCATGAACAACAGCGGCACGAGCGTCAACGGCTCCGGCAGCACCACGGGGACCGTCACAACTGATCCGAATGCGACGAACTCGACCACGACAACACCAAACGGCATGAATGACCGTTGCAAGGACACTGCGGGCAATGACGTCGACACCAATACCGCCAGCGGCACTGCCACCTCGCCGTCCCAAAATTGTAACAAATAGTTCCGCCAGCAGAATTCAGCTCAGGCCTGGCGATGACGGGCCTGAGACATCATGTCGAATCGCAAGGCTGGGGCTATCGAAAGACGGAGTGCATGACCGCTATAGCGTCTTGGAGCACAAAGTCTTGAGCCTCTCAGTCGCACCCGATCGGCAGCGGTTTCGTTTTGCCGGTCAATCTGGCTCCCAGCGTCAGGCTGTTCGGGAAGCCGCTCACGAACGTGTTCATCGCGGCAGCGGACATGGGATGGGAGGCAAGGCGTGCCAACAAGGCAGCCACGCGAATGCGGGTTGCAAATTGGCTGTTCCAGACCTTCGAATAGCGGCGGCCAACAGCAATCCTCGCCGCCCGGTCCCAACGGCCGAACCTGGCCAGTTCGTTGGCTAGCAACCAGCCTGACTGCAGGGCCATCGAAATGCCTTCAGCGATGATGGGATGGGACTCACCGGCGAGGTTGCCCACCCGAAATATGTCGTCGGCAAAACGTGAACGAATGCCAGGCCGTATGGGCCCTGCGGCGAGCCATTCGCCATCGAGCGTGGCATTCACGATCGTGGAGGCGACACGGGGACACGAAGCAAGGATATGGGCATGAACAGCTTGGGCTGCCGACGAGACGTTGCCTTTTTCGCGTAGCCTGATCAAGACGTCGCGGCGCATGCAGCACGACAGCGACATCCTGTTCCGGTCGGCCCAGACCATGCCGCCATAGCCGCCGGGAAATGCCAGCAGGGGCATGAGGTCGCGGTCGAGCTCAGCGCCGGTGAAATGAGCCTTGAATCCGAAAAGATCGTGCGGCGCGTTGGTTTTCGGCAGGTTCGTCGAAAGCTTTCCTTGTTCCCATGAGCCATGCGCGGCAATCACGACCGGCGCAACGAGAACTCCCTGATCGTGCTTGCTTTCGATCCGAACCGTAGCGTTGTCACCATCGGTGCTGATCTCCGCCGCCCGCCAAGGCTGGAACACGTCGGCCCCGGCATCGCGAGCCGCATCCAAAAGTATGCCATCCAGAACGTCGCGCCCGAGCGCGCGTCCAAATGCATCTCCCGCGGCCCGCGGCATGCCCGCATCCGTGCCGGGACCCGATGCAAAAAGTGCAACCCGCTTGACCTCCGGACCGGCTTTGGCGCGAACCGCGGCGCCTCCGCCCAATCTATCCAACAGATCCAGATTGACCGCGGACATGAATTCCCCGCAAACTTTGCGGCGCGGGAATTCACTTCGCTCGACGATGGCAACAGCGCGCCCCTGGCCGCTCAAAGCCAAGGCCACCGAAGAACCACTTGGCCCGGCGCCTATGACGATGGCGTCGTACATCATGGCAAACCTTCCGAAGCGCGGTCGACGGCAAGGAAGGCGTGGGTAAACGGTCCAATTCTGCGTTCTGCACACTGGCGTCTGAAATCCGGGGGCCATAGGCTGGAAAGCTCATGACCCGCAAAACCCGCGCGGACGCTTGCCGCCGCATCGTGCAAAGTCACCTCGTTCGCGCCGATGACATGCAGAAGCGAACAGGCTCTTAAGGCAATGGCGTTTCGGCTCGGCTCGGTGGCGAGAAACACTGGCGCCAGAGGGCGAATCGCCAAAAACAGGCGTTTCAGGGCTGCGTCCGGAAAATGGTGCAGAAACAAGTTGGCCGATACCACATCGAAGGCGCCTGCTCGGGGGCTTTCGATCCATTCGAAGACATCATCGATGATGGTTTCGACCCGCCAACCAAGTGCGTAGAAATCAGCGAACCGCCTGTCTGAAATGAGGTTGAACTGGTCAAGCATGACCAGGTCGACATCTGTCCAGCGCCGGGCGAGGCGCTTTGCGACGGAAAGCATGAATGCTCCATCGCCGGAACCAATTTCCAAAAATCTGGTCGGGCTTTTGCGCACGCTTGCCTTCAACAGGCTGGCCATGATCGCGCTCTGAAACATCAGTGCGTTTATCCAGGCGAGATCACGCCGCGAACCGACGGCCCTTGGATCGTCGGGAGGCAAATTGTCGAGCAGTTCCCGCTCGATCCGACGATGGTCGAGATCATTGGCCATTCAGGTATCGCCGGCTGTGTGGAACATCATCGTCTCGGTCGTCAGGCCAGGTCCGAATGCCATGGCACAACCCACACGGTCTTCCTTTGTGGCCTCGCGCAGCATTCGCTCGAGTACGAACATGACGGTAGCAGAGGACATATTTCCGTTTTCACGAAGGACCTCGCGGGAGGTCGACAACGCATCGGAACGGAGATTCAGCGCTCGCTCCACTGCGTCGAGAACGGAGCGGCCGCCCGGGTGGACGGCCCAAAGGTCGACGTCTGAAACGCTCCTGTTTCCCAGAATGCTGCCTATGTCTGTGCCGAGTGCATGGTGGATTGCGGCGGGAACCTCTCCCGACAACACCATGTCGAAACCGTCGTCATGTATGTTCCAGGTCATGAGGTCGCGGCTGCCGCCATCGACGAGCGCGTGAAAACTATCCAGTCCTATGCCAAAAGGACTGGCGCTTACCGACGCAGCCGAGCAGCCATCGCCCCACAGGCAGAACGAGAGCAGCTTTTCAAGATCGGAGGTCTCCTTGAGGTGAAGCGTACAGAGTTCGATGCTGACCACCAGAACCCGGGCCTCGGGTTCCGACCGGATGATGTGTCGTGCCTGCTTGAGTGCGTTGATCGCTGCATAGCAACCCATGAAGCCGAGGATTGTGCGCTCGATGGAGGTCGGCAGGTTGCACCGGGCAATTATTTCCAGATCCAGGCCGGGGGCGGAAAACCCCGTGCAGGTGGTGACGATCAAATGTGTGATACGGCTCCTGTCCTGACCATGAAGGAGCTTCTCCACGGCCTGTTCAGCCAGAGCGGGCGCTGTGGCCGCGAACATCTCCATGCGCTTTGCCGTGCCTGGAAACGCGCCGCGTTTGAAAACACCCTCCAAATCGACACTTGGGCCTTCAGGATCATCGGCGGGCGCAAAGCACGAATAACGATGCTCTATTCCGCATCTGTCCGCCATGCGATCAAAGATCGCCCGGCGACGGGGATCTGCCGTCAACTGGGAACCGGCAAATTGAAGAAAGAAGCGGTGAACGCCATTCTCCGGAACGGCTGCCGCAATCCGGTTGATGAAAGCTTGAGCGGGCATCTTTTCCTCGGCCTACAGCTTTAGGCTGGTGTACCGCGGGCGGTGACTACGAACCCGACCGGGTCGGGACCAGCCCCTGAGAGGTGGTAAACACTCTCATAAACGTTCGGGACAGATGAAAGCTTCCCTCGTCCTCGACGATTTCCAAGGTGCCGGCCAATGGCGGCACCAAGCGCAATTGGAGGCCTCCTCGCTGTCGGCGGCGCAGGCGGGCGAGCGTCGAATGTGGCACCGTACCGCAACGGATGCCGCATTCGCATCAGGATGGGTGGCATCGCGGCCGCCATGTAGCCAGACGAGTCATCCATTCCTTGACTGGCCAAGGCCTTGGCCAGTCGACCGCGATCTCGGTCGGACCGGCCGGTTCCCCGGACCACCAGGGGTATTGTCGAGGCGGCTTAGCTATCATGGCAGCGGGGACAAACCGCTGTCGAATGGCCGTGCGCGGAGATACCCTATTTGGCGTTTTTGGCCCCGCCGATCTCCTTGTCCCACTTCTCGAACATGGCAACCAGCGGTTTGGCGTCGAGCGGCGGTTCGATCGGGTTGTCGGCGATCATCGCGGCATATTCGGGCCGGCCGAAACGCTTGATCGTGTCCTGGCTGTCCTGCGGCGCCATCTCTATCGGCACGTCCCTGATCGACGGGCCGGGGTACATGTAGCCGTGATCGTACATGAATGCCTGCTGCTCGGGCTCAAGGATGAAGGCGATCAGTTGCAGGAGAACGCCGAGCTTTTCGTCGGAAACGCCCTTTGGGATAGCCACATAGTTGGCGTCGCTGACCCAGTGGAAGCCCTTCAGGGTCGCAATCTTGTAGTCTTCGGGAACGATGCCGAGATAGCGCGGATTGATGTCCCATCCGGTGGTCGTGGCGATGATATCGCGCGTGCCGTCACCCAGTTCCTTCATGGTGACGGTCGTGCCGGAGGGATAATAGTCGATGCAGTCGTTCAGTTCCTTGAGATAGGCCCAGGTCTTCTCCCAGCCGTCGATAGGATCCAGCGGATCCTTGTCGCCGAGCAGGTAGGGAAGGCCCATGACGAAGGTTCGGCCGGGGCCGGAATTCGCCGGGCGCGCATACATGAACTTTCCCGGATGCGCCTTGCACCAGGCAAGCAACTCTTCAGCGGTCCCAGGAAGGTCCTTGACCCGATCCGGCGCATATTCCAGGAGCGGGCCTGACGGATACCAGCTATCGACGAAGGCTTGGCCCTTCGCCATCTGCTGCATGGCATAGGCGCCCGGTAGGTAGCGCTCGTCGAGCTTGGGAAACATATCGGCATAGTCAGGCAGGATCTGGGTCCACAATCCCTGGTCGATGCCCGCGGCAAGGGCGTCGTTACCGGTGAGCACGAAATCGATGTCCAACCGGCCTGCCGCCTGCTGGGCCTTGAGCTTGGCGGCAAGTTCGGGCGCGGGCGCCTGCGTGTAAACGAACTTCGAAATCAGTTCCGGATGGGTCTCGGCGAACTTTTCAAGCGCCCGCTGGCTGAGTTGCAGGTCGCCGGCAACGTCGACCACATTGATGACCAGCGGCTCCTTCGGCTTCGGGAACTCCTTGGCAAGCACGAAAACCGGCCTTGCCGCCGCGGCAACGCCAGCACCCAGGATCGTTAGAAGGGCATTGCGTCGGGTTGTCATTGGTGTCTCCTCCCTTTCTAGGTTGCGTGGACGGTTATTCGCCCACGGTGTCCGGCACTTCGCGAAGCAGAGCAGCCGATTGCGGATCGAGAAACAGGTGGCAGTCGGCATGCCTGCGCAAGATACCGGCCGGCACCATCGGCGAGATCGGCGCTTCGACCGTATCGCGCACCGCCTCGGCCTTGCGGCGGTCCGGCACCGCCAGCACGATCAGACCGCTTTTCATGATCTGGTTGACGGTCATGGAGATCGCCCTGTGCGGAACGTCTTCCAGCGTCGGAAACCAGCCTTCGCCGAACTGCTGGCGGCGGCAGCGGTCGTCCAGCGTTACCAGGTGGAACGGTGCGGTCGTCTCGAAGTCCGCGGGCGGATCGTTGAAGGCGAGGTGGCCGTTCTCGCCAATGCCCGCGAATGTCACATCGATGGGGTGACGCTCAATCAACGCATTGATGCGCGCCACCTCGGCACCTGGATCCGGCACGTCCCCGTCGATGAAATGAAAGGCCCCGAGCGACGGCAGCAACGCGGTGAAGCGCTCCTTGAGATAGCGCCGAAAACTGGCCGGATGCGTATCCGGCATGGCGACATATTCATCGAGGTGAAAGCCGGTGACGCGCGACCAGTCGATGTCATCCCGCTCCACCAGCGCGGCAAGTACCTCGAACTGGCTGGCTCCGGTGGCGAAGACGATATTGGCCGCCCCGCGCGCCTCGATCGCGGCGCGGATCGACTGCGCCCCCAGTTCAGCGGCAGCGGCGCCCAGCAGCTTTTTGTCCGGTTTCACGTAAATTCGCATGATCACTCCGTGGTTGTAAGTCGATCGAGCCCCGCCGTTTCTCGCTGCGAGCACGGGGCCTGGGTTGTCGCCCTGATGACGAATTCGGTGACGAGATTGATGCGCTTGTGAGCGAGCGGCTTGCCTTGCAGCATAGCGACGAGAAGCTCGACCGCCTGCCTGCCGGCCTCCGCGCAATGGGTTGCGATGGACGTCAGGGGCGGGAAAAGGGTCGGCGCCAGTATGCCGTCGCAGCCGATCACGCTGTAGTCGCCCGGCACCGACAGGCCGCGCGCGGCAAGCCCGGCCATGATGCCTTGCGCCATGACATCGTCGAATGCGAGTACGGCGGTCGCGGCCGTCAGGACGAGTTCATCGACGCAGGCCTGGCCGGCCTCGAAGCTTGGCCGCGAGGTCGGAACCCGTACAATCTCAACCCCAAGCTCGGCGGCCCTCCTGGTCACGGTGCCGTAGCGCTGGCTGTTCGACCAGGAGAATGCCGGCCCGGAAACATAGGCGATCGATCTATGGCCCAGCGAAACCAGATGCTCCAGCGCCTGCCCATAGCTTGGCCCGCTATCGACCAGAAGCCGTACCATGCCGGGAATGTCGCGGTTGACGAGGACGCAAGGCCGCCTCCGCGCATGTTCAAGGATCTGTTTCGTGTGCAGGCGCGAAGAGGCGATGATGAAACCTTCTACCTGCGCCGACAGCTTGGTCAGGAGAATGTCTTCCACTTCCGGCGTCTCGTCAGAATCGCCGATAAACGTCGCATAGCCACAGTCGCGGGCCGTCGCCTGCCCCCCACGCATCAACGCCGCGAAGAACGGGTTGGTGATGTCGGGCACGATCAGCGCGATATTGCCCATCCGGCCGGTGCTTAGTGCGCGCGCGGCATGGTTGGGGACATAGCCGAGTCTTGCGGCGACCGAGTGAACCCGCGCGACCGTCTCGCGACTGAGAAGCTCCGGCCGGCTGAAAGCACGCGAAACCGTAGCCGAAGAGACGTTGGCTGCGTCCGCCACCTCGCTCAGCGTCGGTGCTGAAGATGAATTGTTCCGCCTTCGGTCAGGCATGCGCGCCCCTAATGCAAGCGCTTGCATGAAAGCGCTTGCACGAAGTCGTGTCAAGGATTGATTGGCCTAGAACAGGTCGGATAATCGGACTGTCCCCCGAGGCAGTCCTCCACAGGCGGAAACCGACCTAATGCCGATCGACGTCAGGGATAGGGCAGAATCGGCGCAGGCCGACCGAAGCCGCGCCGATCACGGTAGGCATTGCCGCGCTGTCAACCCTTCGACTGGAGCGCGTGGATCACGCCGCGCAGTTCCGCCAAACCGCGCAGGCGACCTATCGCCGGATAGCCCGGATTCACCGTTTTTGTGAGATCATCCAGCATGCGGTGGCCGTGGTCGGAGCGGAAGACGATGGTGTCGTGCGGTTCCCGTTTGCCGTCTTCGGCCAACAATTCGCGCAGTACCGCAACCATGTCCACGTCGCCGTCCAGATGCGCCGCTTCATGGAAGGTGCGGCCATCGCCTTCGCGCTTGGTCGCCCGCAAATGTGCGAAGGGGATGCGCGACGCGAAGTGCTTCGCCATCGCCGGAAGATCGTTGTCGGCGCGCACGCCAAGGCTTCCGGTGCAAAAGCACATGCCGACGGCCGGCGACGGAACTGCCTCGAAGAGCGCGTTGTAGTCGGCGGCGGTCGAGGCCACCCGCGGCAGACCAAAGAGCGAGCGGGGCGGATCGTCCGGATGCAGCGCAAGCCGGACGCCGCTGCTCTCTGCGGCGGGCGCGATCGCCGCCAGGAATTCGGTGAGATGGTGGCGCAGCCGGGCGGCATCGATGCCCGCATAACGCTCCAGCCGGTCGCGAAATTGCGGGACCGTCAACGGCTCCGTGGTCGAGCCCGGCAGCGCACTGGCGATGTTGGCGACGAGGGTCGCGGCCTCCTCTTCGCTCATCGCCTCGAAAACAGCTTTCGCCCGCTCGCGGTCCTCGTTCGAATAATCGGCTTCGGCTCCCCTGCGCTGCAGGATGTGCAGGTCGAAGGCTGCGAACCGGTCCTGGTCGAAACGCATCGCGGTCGCGCCGCTTGGCAGTTCGTAATCGAGATCGGTGCGGGTCCAGTCCACCAGGGGCATGAAATTGAAACAGATGATATGGATGCCGTTGGCCGCAACCGCTTCCATGCTGGCGATCCAGGCCTCGATCTCGACTTTCGCCTCGCCCCCGTGACGCTTGACAGCGTCGGGGACCGGTATGCTTTCAACGACCGACCAGACAAGCGGCGAGCGGTCGGACGGCGTATCCTCGATCGTCGCCTTGCGCGTCGCCACCTCCGCCTTCGTCCAGGCACGCCCGATCGGGACTTCGTGCAACGCCGATACGATATCGGTGGCGCCGGCCTGACGCACCGCATCAAGCGGAACCCCCGCGTCCGGCCCAAACCATCTCCATGCCTCGCGCATTCGTCATTTCTCCAACTATTTCAGGGCTGGTCGGCTCAAATAAACCAGTCGGGGTAGGCGTCGCGCAGTTGCTCGACATCGGGAATGACAGCGCCCAGATGGATTCGCATGGCCTCACAGGCAGCCTTCACGTCATGCGCCGCTATGGCGTTGCGGATGACCGTATGCTCGCCGATCACATGGTCCATGCGGCCAAGCGCCGGCAGCGTCATGCGTCGCGCCCGGTCGATCTGCACCTTGACCGGCTTCAGATAGTTCCAGATGCCGGAATAGCTGGCTATTCGGGCAATCGCCTCGTGAAAGGCCTCGTCGGCCTCGTGAAATCCGTTCATGTCCTGTCGTTCGGCAAGGAACCGCTGCCGCGCCAATATGTCGTCGAGCTTTCCCACATCGTCGCCGTTTGCGCATTGCGCGGCCTTTTCGACCGTGGCGCCTTCCAGCGCCTTACGGATGACGACGGCTTCGGGAATGAGCGAGATCGGTATCGGCGCGACGAAGGTTCCCGACTGAGGATAGATATTGACCAGCCCGTCTTCGACTAGGCGAATCAACGCCTCGCGCACCGGCGTGCGGCTGACACCGAAACGCTCGGTCAGCACCTTTTCATTCAAGGCGTTGCCGGGCTTAAGCTGCATGGATACGATCGCCTCGTGCAGTTCGCGGTACACTGCGGACGCAGCCGTCGTACGCACGATGCCCGGCCGACGCATCTTCGTTCGAACGGAGACGGCGTCGCGGTCGGAGCCCGCAATGCCCGCATGCGCCTTTGCTGATGTCATTTCTCGATCCCCGATCTTCAATCAGTTGACATATTAATATATTATTCCTTACTGTTCGCCAATATCGGAACGCCGCTTCATCCCAAATTATGATCGCGCGCATTCAATCGCCCCTCCCTTCCGAACGCCGCTTTCGCGGCTCGACCGCAAGGATTTTGCAATGCCGCTCCATCCCGACAGGCTTTTTTCGCCTGATCCTACCGTCCGTTCCATCGCCAGGCGCCTCTATGAAGGCGTGCGTGCCTTGCCGATCATCTCCCCGCACGGCCATACCGAGCCGGATTGGTATGCGTATGACCTGCCGTTCCCGGATCCGGCCACGCTGTTCGTCAAGCCCGACCACTACATTTTGCGCATGTTCTATTCCCAGGGAATGCGCATGGAAGATTTCGGCGTCCCACGACTGGATGGGGGCCCGATCGAAACCGATCCCCGCAAGATCTGGCGCCGCTTCGCCGAGAACTACGCCCTTTTCCGCGGCACGCCGACACGGCTGTGGTTCGAGCATTCGCTGGCAACGGTCTTCGGAATCGAAGAGCGGCTCGGCGCGAAGAATGCCGACCTTCTTTAT
Source organism: Mesorhizobium sp. B1-1-6 (assembly GCF_006443035.1). Taxonomy (NCBI): domain Bacteria; kingdom Pseudomonadati; phylum Pseudomonadota; class Alphaproteobacteria; order Hyphomicrobiales; family Phyllobacteriaceae; genus Mesorhizobium; species Mesorhizobium sp. B1-1-6. Next base: position 324,511 of record NZ_VFWR01000005.1, read on the forward strand.
GATCGCATCGCCGAACAGCTCGAACGGCCGGAGATGCGCCCGCGCGCGCTCTACAAGCGTTTCAACATCGAAGCCATCTCAACGACGGACGCCGCCACCGATGCGCTTGCCGCGCATGATGCGATCAAGGCTTCCGGCTGGGACGGCCAGGTTGTGCCAGCCTACCGGCCAGACGCCGTCGTCGACCCTTCGCGCAAGGGTTTCCATGCCGAGGTGGAGCGGTTCCTGGCGTTGGCCGGAACGCCGACCAGCTATCCCGGCTATCTTGAGGCGCACCGCATCCGCCGTGCCTACTTCAAGCAGCGCGGCGCGACGTCCACCGACCACGGCCATCCGAATGCCCGCACCGCCGACCTGTCGAAGGCGGAAGCAACGGCTCTGTTCGACCGGGTGCTGAAGGCCGATGTCTCGCCCGAGGATGCGGACCTGTTCCGCGCACAAATGCTGACCGAAATGGCGCGCATGAGCGTCGAGGACGGCCTGGTCATGCAAATCCATCCCGGCTCTTTCCGCAACCACAACCCGCAGATTTTCACCGAGTTCGGCTTCGACAAGGGCGCAGACATTCCCACCGGCACCGATTATGTCCACGACCTCAAGCCGCTCCTCGACGCGTTCGGCAACGACACGCGCCTGACATTGATCCTGTTCACACTGGACGAGACGGCCTATGGGCGCGAGCTTGCGCCGCTTGCCGGGCATTATCCGGCGCTGCGCCTCGGCCCGCCCTGGTGGTTTTTCGACAGCCCCGAAGGCATGTACCGGTTTCGCAAACTTACCACGGAGACAGCTGGCTTCTATAACACGGTGGGCTTCAACGACGACACCCGTGCCTTCTGTTCGATCCCCGCGCGGCACGACATGGCGCGCCGCGTCGACTGCAATTTTCTCGCGGAATTGGTGGCTGACCACCGGCTCGACGAGGACGAGGCGCAGGAAGTGGCGCACGATCTCGCCTACCGCCTGGCCAAGAAAGCCTATAGGCTCTGACCATGGCGCAGCGGCTTTCCAATCGGACCTGGGTGACCTGCCGGCCGGGATCGGGCGCGCGGACCGCAGAGGTCGGCTCGGCTGCCGAACTGGCCGCCGTCTTCCTGCGGCTGAAGCAGGTCCTCGGCACCGATCTCTCGGCCAGCCCCCATCTCGCAAGGCTAGGAACCGCATTGACCGATCTTTTGAACGACGGCGCCGCAACCACCGTGGCATGATTGGCGCAGCGGTTCACGCACGAAGCAGAAAGCGGTTGTTTTTGAGGACTGGTAGATTAATATATCAAAATTGAAATCCTGCCGGACAAGACAGGACCCCAGCGGAGGAGATGAAGATGATCAAGATCACTCGGCGACAGGCGGTCGGCGGACTAGCCGGCATGGCGGCGCTTCCGGTTGCGCGCGCGTTTGCCCAGACCGCCAAGCTGCCGACCGCGCCCGTCACCATCAATATCGTCGATGTCGCCGGCAATCTGGCGCTAACCCAGAAGGCGATCGAGAATTACAAGACGGCCAAGCCGGAACTGATCTCGAACATCGTCTTCACCAAGGCGCCGGCCCCGGAGCTTCCGGGCAAGATCAAGGCGCAGCAAGCGGCGAACCGCGTCGATATCGACCTCGTGCTTACCGGAACGGATGCGCTGTCGGCAGGCCTCGAGATGGACCTGTGGGTCAAGCTGCTTCCTGACGATTCGGGCGCCTTGCCGAAGCTGGCCGATATCTATCAGGAGCCGGCAGCGCGGATGCAGACGCTGGCCAAGGACCACGGCGTCGTCGTCACCTACTACCCGTCCGGGCCGCTGCTCGAATACATGCCCGACAAGGTCAAGACGGTGCCGACCACGGCGGAGGAGCTTCTGGCGTGGGCCAAGGAGAACCCGAACCGGTTCCTCTATGCGCGCCCGGCCAATTCCGGCCCCGGCCGCACCTTCCTGATGGGTCTTCCCTATCTGCTCGGCGACAGCGATCCGAAGGATCCGGTCAAGGGCTGGGACAAGACCTGGGCCTATCTTAAGGAACTGCACAAATACATCGAATATTATCCGACCGGCACCGGTGCGCTGATGAAGGAACTCGGCGAAGGCACGCGCGACATGACTGTGTCGACGACTGGCTGGGACATCAACCCGCGCGTTCTCGGCGTCGTGCCGAAGGAAGCCAAGGTTGGGGCGCTGAAAGGCTTCCATTGGGTCGCCGACGCCCATTACATGTGCGTGCCGAAAGGGGTCAGCGACGAAAAACTGGCCGTGCTCAAGGACCTGATGGCATTCCTGCTGACGCCTAAGCAGCAGGCCTATACCTATGACGAGGGCTATTTCTATCCGGGCCCGGCGGTCAAGGATGTCACCCTCGACATGGCGCCGCAGGAAAGCCAGGATGCGATCGCCGAATTCGGCCGCACCGAATATGCCGACCTGATCGCCAACAATCCGATCGAACTGCCGCTGGAGCCAGCTTCGATGGTCACGGCATTCCGAACCTGGGACGAACAGGTCGCCGCCGCCGCGAAATGACAAACCTTTGAGTTTCAGCGCATAATAGGAACCGGGCATGCCGCCCGGTTCGCCTACAACAATGGGGCTACGAACGGATGCTGCTCGCCTCGTCGAAATTCGACGAACTCCGCCTCGATCATATGAGTCGAAAATTCGGCAGTATGAGCGCGCTGAGTGACGTTTCGCTGACCGTGCGCAAGGGGGAATTCATCGCCCTGCTCGGACCTTCGGGCTGCGGCAAGTCGACCGCCCTGAACTGCATCGCCGGACTGCTTTCCACCACGGGCGGCAGCATCTATCTCGACGACAAGCGTATCGACCAGCTTAAGCCGGAAGACCGCGGCTTCGGCATGGTCTTCCAGAACTATGCGCTGTTCCCGCATATGACCGTCAAAGCCAATATCGGCTTCGGCCTGAAGATGCGCGGCACGCCCAAGACCGAGATCACGCAACGCGTCGACGAGGCGCTGGGACTGGTGCGGCTGGAAACGCAGGGCCACAAGCTGCCGGGTCAACTGTCAGGCGGTCAGCAGCAGCGGGTCGCCATCGCCCGCGCCATCGTCATCGAGCCGCCGCTGGTGCTGATGGACGAGCCGCTCTCCAACCTCGACGCGAAATTGCGCATCGAGATGCGTGCGGAAATCCGGCGCATCCACAACCAGCTCGGGGCCACCACCCTTTATGTGACGCATGACCAGGATGAGGCCTTGTCGCTTGCCGACCGCATAGTCGTGCTGCGCGATGGCCGAATCCGGCAGGTCGGCGCTCCGCGGGACCTCTATGAGAGCCCGGACCATCTCGACGTCGCCGAATTCATGGGCTACCGCAACCGGCTAACCGGCAAGGTCACCCGGCGCGACGGCGACATTGCCACGGTCGAAGTCGGCGGCGTCAGCCTTTCGGGCAGAGTGCGCGACGATCTCGCGGTTGGCGCGCACGCCGTGATCGCCGCCAGGCCGGACGATGTCACCGTGAGCGACAAGGGCGTCGGGACGCTCGATGCGAAGGTCGAAACCATCGAGTATCGCGGCCGGGAATTCGTCGGCACGGCACGCACCGAGGGCGGCCTCGAGCTGATTTTCCATGCCAGCCAGGCCGCGTCGGTCGGGAACACGGTTTCGCTCTCGATCGATTCTGCCCATGCCCTGATCTACGCTGCCTGAGGATGGCGATGTCGACGCTCGATCATACGCCCTCTCCTTCTCTGCGCCAGCGGCTGGCCTTGCACGGGATCGACGGCGTCACCCTTCTGGTGCTTCCGGCCGCCTTGTTTACGCTGGCGATCTTCGTCTATCCCTTTGTCTACGGCCTGCTCCTGTCCTTCCAGCCGAAGGAAGGGGGGCTCCTCGCCAACTACCAGCGTTTCTTCACCGACCCGTTCCTCTACAACACCATTGCCACCACGCTGTGGCTGGCGGTGCCGGTCACCGTTATCAGCCTGGCGCTGGCGCTGCCCATCGCATTTCGCGTTCGCCTGATGACGCACCAGCGCATGCTGACCACCATCCTCGTGCTGCCGGTAACGCTCGGCACGGTGCTGGTAGCGGAAGGCCTGCTCAACTATCTGGGACCGCAGGGCTGGTTCAGCCGCACGCTGATGTTGTTCGGCGTCATCAGCAGTCCCGTGAAACTCACCAACAATTACTGGGGTGTTTTCGCGTCGCTGATCATCACCGGTTTCCCGTTCACGTTCCTTTTGACGCTTTCCTATGTGACAGGCATCGATCCGGCACTGGAACAGGCAGCGGCGACCCACGGCGCGCGCTCCTGGCAGCGGTTCCGCTATGTGTTCCTGCCGCTGCTGATCCCCGGCCTGGCCATCGCCTTCCTGCTTTCATTCGTACAGGCCTTCGCCGTCTTTCCGTCGGCGGTTCTGCTCGGTGCGCCGGCCGGGCCGACCCGGGTCATCTCGATTGCAGCCTACCAGGCCGCCTTCGAGCAATATGACTACTCGATGGCCTCGGCAATCGCGATGATCATGGCCGGTGTGCAGTTGGTCATCGTCGTCGCCATCCTGATGCTGCGCAACCTGTTCTATCGTGGCAGCACCGCAGGCGGAAAGGGCTGACATGATCCGCGACACAACCATCGCCGCCAAGCTCTGGACCACCGCCATCTGGGTGGTGGTGGGTTTCTTCGTACTCAACCTCGCGGCGATGATTGCCACGGTCATCCTGTCGTCCTTCGGCACGCGCTGGCTGGGCACATGGATTCCTGCCGGCTTCACCACCCGCTGGTATTTCGCCGCCTGGGCGGAATTCCAGCTCCACGATATCCTGATCGTAACCTTCCAGATCGCCTTCACCGTGGTCGCGCTTTCAGGCCTGCTCGGCGTGACGGCGGCCTATGCGCTGGCGCGGCGCGATTTTCCCGGCAAGAAGCTGGTCATGCTTCTGTTCCTGCTGCCGCTTCTGGTCCCGCCGATCACCTTCGGCATTCCGCTGGCTACCGTGCTCTACCAATCGGGGGTCGGTGGCACCTTCTGGGGCGTGGTGCTGGCCAATCTCGTGCCGACGGTTCCTTTCGTCATCCTGGTGATGATCCCCTTCATCGAGCAGATCGATCCCAAGATCGAGGCGGCCGCGCGTGTCTTCGGCGCCAACACGTTCCAGCTCTTTCTCCATGTTCTGCTGCCGATGCTGATGCCGGGCATCTTGGCGGCGCTGCTGCTGGTGCTGGTGCGTACCATCGGCATGTTCGAACTGACCTTCCTGACAGCCGGGCCGACCAGCCAGACGCTCGTCGTGGCGCTGTACTATTCGGTCTTCGCCTCGGGCGTTCGCGCGGTGCAGTCGATCGACGCGATGGCGGTGGTGTATATGATAACGACGCTGGTCTGGCTGCTGATCGCATTGCGCTTCGTCAATCCGACGCAGATTGTAGCGCGGGCAAAGCAGCAGCCCGCCTCCGCCTGAAACAGGCTTTTCTTTCCGCCGCATGATGGCGGCGGAAAGCCACTCTCTCCAGGAATCCTGGAGCGTTCGAGGTTCGAAGGAAGCGCTCTTATACGGGTTGGTTGCTGGCCGGATCCGCACGGATGAGAGCTGCGATCAAGCGCTGTGTCTGGAGCGCCTCCTCACCCGTCACGACCGGATCGCGGTCTTGCGAAATCGCATCGGCGAAATCGTCTATCAGCGCACGATGCGCGTCATGGGGGAAGTCCATGATGGCTGCGCCGCTGCCTGTCTTCCCCTCCGCCTCGACGCGCTCTTCGCGCCCGTCGAGCCAGCCGACGCTCAGCGCACCGCCAGTCAGCGTGGCCGTGCCGAGCGAGCCGACAAGCTCCATGGTTTCAGGCGAGCCCGGATAGGCCGCCGTCGTGGCGAGCAGCGAGGCCGGCGAGCCGTTGCCGAGCCGCATCAGGGCGGTGACGTAATCCTCAGCCTCCATGCGGTGCAGGCCGGTCGTCCGCACCTGCGAAGCCACCACCTCGATCTCTCCCAGCAGAGAGCGGAAAAGGTCGATGGCGTGGATGGCCTGCGACAACAGCACGCCGCCCCCGTCCCGCGCGAAGCTGCCGCGGCCGCCGGTGTCGTAGTAGGCCTGCGGCCGCCACCACGGAACCCGAAGGCTGGCCGCCTCCACCGTGCCGATGGCGCCGGAAGCCAGCACCTGGCGCAGCCGCAGGCTGGCCGGCCGGAAACGGTGCTGCAGGACGACGCCGAGGCGCAGGCCGGCCCCGCGGGCCAGCGTGACCAGCTTCTCGGCGCGCGCCAGCGTCGTTTCGAGCGGCTTTTCGACAAGCACGTGCTTGCCGGCGGCAAGGGCCAGCTCGGCCACCGCCAGATGTGCGTTGGCCGGCGTCAGCACCAGCACCGCCTGAACTTCGGGATCGGCAATCGCGGCCGCAATATCGGTCGTCACGGGAAAGGAAAACTGGTCGGCAAAGGCTTCTGCCGTCGCCTGGCTGCGGCTGGCCGCCCATTTCACCTCGATCCTGCCGGCAAGATCGACGAGGCTCTTCGCATGCGGCAACGCCGCCGGACCCAAGCCGATCATGGCGACACGTAGCCTGCTCATCGCGCGTTCCTTTCCTGCCCCGTCACGACGACCGCCGCCGCCTGCGCCTCGAGCGCCAGCCGGCAGACCGTGAAGACATGCTCCTGCGTCATCGCCGTTTCGGTACGCTCGCACATGTCGGCAAGCAGGCGCTCGAAATAGGATATCTTTTCGCCCGACGCATCGAAATGGCGCGTGCCCTGGCCATCGACGAGGAATACGTGGTCCGTGCCAGGTTTGCCGGCTATGTCGACATATTTCCTAAGTTCGATCGTGCCCTTGGTGCCGAGCAGGATGAGCCGTCCATCCCCCCAGGTCGGCAGCCCGTCGGCGGTGAACCAGTCGACGCGGATATAGCCGCTCGCTTTGTCTCCCCGCAGGAGGATGTCGCCGAAATCCTGGAATGCTGGAATGTCAGGAGCGCCAAAATGGCCGACCGCACTTGAAACGACATTCGCGTCGGCGCAGCCAGTATAGAACAGGAACTGATCAATTTGGTGCGAGGCGATATCGACCAGGATGCCGCCGTAATTCACGGGATCGAAAAACCACGCCGGGCGTAGCGCACGGTTGAGCCGGTGCGGCCCCAGGCCCGTCACATGGATGACTTCGCCGATGGCGCCCTCCATCGCCAGCTGCGTCGCCAGCGTCGAGGCTCGGGTCAGGAGGCGCTCCGAAAAGCAGATCGAAAAGATGCGTCCCGTCTCACGCACGGTCTGCCGCACGGCGGCAAGCTGCTCGAACGTGGTCAGGCCGGGCTTGTCCGCAAGCACGTCCTTGCCATGCCGCATGGCCTCGACGGCAATGGCGGCCCGGTCGGAGGGGACAGCCGCGGTAACGACGAGGTCGATGGCGGGATCCTCGATCAGGCGCCGTCGTTCGACCGGCGCGATCCGTGGAAAACGCTCGGCGATGCCGGCGGCAACCTTGGGATCGGTCGTCGCGGGATCGTAGCCGGCGCACTCGGCGCCGGCATCCAGAAGCCCACCGATCAGGTCATAGACGTGACGATGATCGATGCCGATCACGGCAAATCGCATTGGTCCGCTATTTCATCTTGTTGGCACCGACCTCGCGGTCCCATTTCTCGAAGGCGGCGACCAGTGCTTCCGGCTTTAACGGCGCTTCGACCGGGAACTTCCTGATCAGCTCTTCATATTGTGGGCGGCCGAACTCTGCGATGGCGTCCTGGCTTTCCTGCGGCGCGGCGCTGAGTGGTACCCCCTTGACCGCTGGACCGGGATAGAAATAGCCCTTGTCGTAGGTATAGGCCTGCTGCGCGGGTTCGAGCATGAAGGCCATGAGCTTGACCAGAACCGCGACCTTTTCCTCCGCGACGCCCTTGGGAATGCACATGAACTGCGTATCGGGCACCCAATGCGTGCCTTCGAGCGCAAACGTCTCGATCTCCTTCGGCACGATGCCCAACACACGCGGGTTGATGTCCCAGCCGAAGGTGGAAACGATCATGTCGCGGGTGCCCTCGGCCAGCTCCTTCATCGTCACCGTGGTGCCGGAGGGATAGTAATCGATGCCTTCATCCAGCGCCTTCAGATAGGCCCAGGTCTTCTCCCAGCCATTGATGGGATCGGAAGGATTCTTGTCGCCGAGGATGTAGGGCATGGCCATCAGGAAGGTCCAGCCCGGTCCCGAATTGACCGGCCGCGCATAGCAGAATTTGCCGGGATTGGCCTTCACCCACGCCAGCAGTTCGTCGGTGTTCCTGGGGATGGTCTTGACCCTGTCCGGCGCATATTCGAAGAGTGGGCCCGACGGCGAATAGACGACGGCGACGCCTTCGTTCTGGCCGAAGTTCTTCTGCATCATCAAGGCGCTGTCGAGATAGACGTCCTCAGCCTTGGGCAGCACAGTGGGGTATTTCGTCCACACGTCGATCCACAGGCCCTGGGTGATGCCGTCCGACATGGCACCCGGCCCCGTCAGCACCAGGTCGATGTCGACCCGGTTGGCCGCCTGCTGCGCGGCGAGCTTGGCCGGCAGTTCGGGGGACGGCGCGCGCGAGAACGTGATCTTGGAGACGAGCCCCGGATTTTCCTTGCCGAATTTCTCGATTGCCGCCTGGGTAAGCTGCAGATTGCCCGCGACATCAATGATGTTGAGCGCCACCGGCGAAGTGGGCAGGGCAAGCTCGTCGGCGAATGACCTGCCAAAGGGCAGCGCTGCAAACCCGGCCAATCCGCCGAGCGCCTGGCGGCGTGAAATCGTGAACATCGTCGTCGTCCTCCTCATTTATCTCCTTGAAAGAGCGGCATCTCCACACTTTCATCCCGGCTCTCCCAGACGAATGATATATTAGTCTATCAGTATCGAATGCAACGCAAATGACGCCCCGCTGCGCTGAAGGTCCCGTCGCGGACAGGCCGCGTCAGGCCGCGCCTGGCATGCTGCACTATCCTAGCGCCAGCCCCTCGACGCGGCCGGCCTTTGGCGAAGCATCAGGATTTCTTTGCGCCGACCAATTCGTCCCACTTTCGGAAGGCGGCGATCATCTTTTCCGGCGGCAGCGGCAGTTCGATCGGGTTATCGGCGATGAGGCTGGCATACTCGTCCCTGCCGAAACGTTTGACGATGTCCTGGCTGTGCTGCGGCGCCATGGAGACAGGCACGTTCTTCACCGCCGGGCCGGGGTAGAGATAGCCCTCATCGTAGGAATAAGCCTGCGCTTCGGGCGTAAGCAAAAATGCCATCAGATCAAGCACCACGGCGAGCTTGTCGTCGGAAATGCCTTTCGGAACGCACATGAAAAAGGCGTCCGAAACCCAATGGAAGCCCTTGAGCGTGCCGATCCTTGCCGATTCCGGCACGATGCCGAGGGCGCGCGGATTGATGTCCCATCCCGTGGTCGAAATGATGATGTCGCGGCTGCCTTCCCCGAACTCCTTCATGGTGACGCCGGTGCCCGCGGGATAATAGTCGATATACTGGCCGATCTCTGCCAGATAGGCCCAGGTCTTCTCCCAGCCGTCGACGGGATCCTGCGGATCCTTGTCGCCGAGCAGGTAGGGGAGACCCATCACGAATGTACGGCCAGGGCCGGAATTGGTGGGCCGCGCATACATGAAGCGGCCCGGATTGGCCTTGGCCCAGGCTAGCAGCTCCTCGACCGAGCCGGGAACCTCCTTCACCCGCTCAGGCGCGTATTCGATCAGCGGGCCGGAAGGATAGTAGTTGACGACAACGCCATATCCCGCGCCCTGCTTCTTGTGCAGGGCCAGTGCGGCGGGTTCGTAATTGTCCTCGATTTTGGGGAACTTGTCGTTGAAATCCGGCAGAATCTTGATCCACGTGCCGTTGGCTAGGCCTGCCGCCAGACCGTCGGAGCCGGTCAGCACCATGTCGATATCGACGCGGTTGGCTTCTTGCTGCGCGCGCAGCTTTCCGGCAAGCTCGGTCACCGGCGCCTTGGTGAAGACGATCCGTTCGGTGCGCTCGGGATATTTCTTGGCGTAGTTTTCGAAGGCCGGCTGCGAAAGCGCCAGCGCGCCGCCCACGTCCATCACCGAAATGACGACCGGCGATGCCGGCAGTTTGGGTGACTGCGCCCAGGCCCGCGTCGTGCCGGCGAGGAATGTACCGCCAATGCCGCCAAGGATGGTGCGGCGATTCACCTTGAGTTCACGAGCAGTCATGGTTGTCTTCCTTCCCATTTTGTCGTTTGCCGGTCGTATTCGCGTTCTTCTTCTCCGACGCGCGCACGGGTGATGGTCATGTCCGGCGCCCACTCGATCTCGCTGGCGGGCACGCGAAGGCCATGCGCGTCCAGCACCGGCTGCAGCAGCGCCATCACATTTGCCGAGGCCATATCGACAGCCTGTGCGAAACCGGCAATGCCCCAGCGCACCAGGTTGCGCACGGCGTCGTCCAGTCGCAGCGCCGACCCGGCGAGCCCGATGCCGCCAGGAACGCGGACCGAGCCATCGGCGCGGCTCTCGACCCGCATTCCGGCAAATTCGTAAGATCCGTGCGGCGCACCGGCCGCCGAAACGGCATCGGTAACCAGGACCGACCGGTCCAGCCCTTTTGCCCGGACCAGCGATTTCAACGCGCCTGGCGGAACGTGAATCCCGTCGGCGATGAATGTCGCGGCGAGACGGTCTTCGGCCAGTTGGGCAAACAGGGTATTGTCCAGTTTCGGCAAGGTTTGCGGCAGCCCGTTGCCGAGATGGGTGGAAAGGACAGCGCCAGCCGCCGCGGCCTGCGCTACGAGCTCAAAACCGCAAGCCGAGTGGCCGATCGAAACAAGGATGTTGTGCCGGTTCATGGCCCTAATGAAAGCAATGCCACCTTCCACTTCGGGTGCCAGCGTCGTCAAAAGGATCGGGCGCTTGAGCAGCGACTGCAGGCGCTCAATGAGCGCAGGATCCGCAGCGGTCATCGCCGAGGCGGGATGGCATCCGGAATAACCCGGGGCGGGATTGAGGAACGGACCTTCCAGATGATAGCCGGGGCACATGAGGGGACCGAGGCGGCTTTCGGAGACAGCCTTGTCGAGAGCGCTGAACCGCGCCGACAATTCGTCCGGCCTTGCCGTGATGATCGTCGGCAGGCACGCTGTCACGCCGCACGCCAGGAGGGCCTCCAGCGCTTCGTCGAGTTCCGCCGCCGTCAGGGTCCCCGAGTTGAAATCGACGCCGGCGAAGCCATTGACCTGCATGTCGACCAGACCGGGAGTAATCATGTTGCGGCCGATCGCCAAGATTCCTTACGCGGAGAGTACACGGCTTGATACCGCTTGCAAGCCATTTTTGAATAATGTTATCCAGAAATGCGAAAGGAAAAGAATCCGGGCATGTTGACGCTCTACACCGCGGATTTCGAGGACGCCCGCCAACGCGACTGCGCACGCGTCATCGCCAGCCTGCACGAAGGCGGCGGCAAATCCCGCGCCGCACTTGCCGCCGAGTTGGACATGACCTCGATGGCGATCTCGCGCGCCATCGCCGACCTCGTCGGCAGGGGCATCATCGAGCAAAGCGTCGGCCAGGTGAGCGGCCGTGGCCGCCCACCGGCGCAAATCGTTTTGAACCCCGGTTGCGCGGGCGCGACCGTCCTTCTTGTTTCCAGCCAGGAACTGGTTGGCGTCCTTGTCGATTTCCGCGGAAGTGTCCTCGCCCGGCAAACCGCCCATGTTCCGTCCGACGCCGATTCGGCCCGCATGACCGCGACGATGCGTGACCTTGTCGCCGGTCTGCTCGGCAGCTGCCCGTCTGGCATGCGTCATGTCGGAACGTCCGTTGCCGTTTCCGGCATCGTGGACGTGAAGACCCGGACGTGGATATTGACCTCGCGATGGCCGAACGTTCGCGATTTCGACGTCGGCAAGGCGCTCGACGGCATCACGCCGCGCGTGTTCCTGTTTCGCCAACTGGATGTCGAATTGAGCGCCCGATACGCCGTGCCGGGCATGGAAAGGCTGGAAGGCGCCTTCATTCTTCATTGGGGTTGGGGCATCGGCCTGGCCTATCGCGGCAGCGACGATGCGCCGATGCGCCAGGGCGGTCCCTTCGGCGAAATCGGCCATTGGCGTTTCAACGTGCTCAAGGATCGCCCCTGCGGATGCGGCAACCGGGGCTGTCTCGAAACAGCAGCTTCGCTGTCAGCCCTGTTGCCGGTCATACGGGAGATATATCCGTGGGCTTCAGGGGAGGAGGAACTCCTCTCCAGCCAAATCGAGACGATGGAGCTGACGGATATTCCCGAAATCCGGGTCGCCGTCGATCTTATGGCGCGCGCGCTGGGGAACGCCTGCAGGCTACTTTTCCCCGAGAAGGTGTTCATCACCGGCCCGTTTACCTGCAATGCCGGACTCTACGAACTTCTACGCTCCCGCTTCGAGGCGGAAGGATTGATCGGCACCTTGCGCCTGCCGACCCTGATCTCCGATCGCTCCAGCCTGGACTACGTCGTCCAAGGCGCCGCGCAACCGCTTCATGAAATCGCCGTTTGCGTGCTGCTCGGCACGCCGCAGGGGAAACCGAATGGCGCAGGGCGGAGCCGGCGGAATGGAAAGCGGCAAAGGCCGATGCCCTGACGCGAAGCATCTGAATGATTGACGCTGCGGGTTCAGAGATCCGGGAGCAATCTCGATGCCCCACACCTCTCACGTCCTGTGGAGAATGCTGCGACGCCGCTCGGGCGAAGCTCACTGCCTCGCGGAGGTTTTCGAGCCGGTTCTCACTAGCGAGCCGCACAGCGAACAGCCGCATTTAGCATGTCGCCAGCGTTTTCTTCTTTAGGCCAGGAGCGCATTCCCGCGCCGTTCCATCTCTGCCGGATCGAGGTCCTCCCTCCACGACAGGAGCACCCAGACGTGGCCGAAGGGATCGCGCACGGTGGCGGAACTGGCGCCATAGAACATATTCGTGGGTGGCTGAATCTCTTCCGCGCCAGCCTTGACCGCGCGCCGCAGCAAGGTCGCGTTATCATCAGTGAAGATGTGAAGGCCAGCTGTGCAGCGACCAAGTGTCCGCGGCTCGCCGTATAGTCTCTCGTCCGGATCCCCGATCATGATCACGGCTCCGCAGATCAAAATCTCGGCGTGCATGATTTTGCCGTCTGGGTGGGCAATTCGGAACAGTTCCATCGCTCCGAATGCCCGCTCATAGAACGCGATCCCATCCGACGCCCCGTTGACATAGATGTGAGGGACAATCGCGTTTCGATATCTCTCTGGTCGTTCAGTCATCTCGGTGTCCTCGCGCCAAATATCAGAGCGCTCGCTTGCGGTGCACAAGCCGGCGAAACGCTCTTTACAGGACCCGGCGGAAAGCCCGCCTCAGTTCGGCCACCGCACCGCCGGAGACCATCAACCGTGCGTCGACACGATCCGTTCCGGGTTCCACGCGATCATCTGCTCGACTGCCGCCGAAGCCGCCGCCGGCTCGACTTGAAATTCCTCGAAAATCGAACGGTACCTCTCTTTTCCAACATGGCAGGTCGGCAATCATCCAGGCCGACTCCAACCTGGAGACTGTCCTGATATTTCCGGCGATCAGCGGCTGGCGCCAGAAGGCGATACGGTCCTGCAAGCGATGGCCTGGATAGTCGCCGGCATGAAGCACGGATGGCCGAAGGCGGTCGGAAGTCGAACGCCATCCGCGGCTGCTCGCCCCTAGACGCCGAGATGATGCTGCAGCAGCCCCGGCTGTGTCTTGAGCTCGGCGGCCGGGCCCTCGTGGGCGATATGGCCGTTATTGATGATATAAACGCGGCTCGCGAGCGCCAGCGTCGCGGCGATGTTCTGTTCCACCAGCACGATTGTCTGCCCTGCCTGGGCCAGTTCGCGGCAGGCGCGCACCAGATCGTGCACAATGACTGGAGCAAGTCCTTCGAAGGGTTCATCAAGCAGAAGGATCTTCGGGTTGCGCACCAATGCACGGGCTATGGCCAACATCTGCTGTTCGCCACCCGAGAGATCCGTGCCACGGCTGGTGCGCCGTTCCTTCAGCCGTGGGAACATCGTGTAGATGCGTTCCAGCGGCCACCGGTCGTCGGCGGTCAATCCGGCCAGAATGATGTTTTCCTCGACGCTCAGGCTGCCGAAGATGCGCCGATTCTCGTGCACGAGCTGCATGCCTTCCCGAGCGATGCTGTGCGCCTTCTTGCCCACCAGCTCAACTCCGTCGAGCTCAACCGAGCCGGCACGGGGTATCACCACGCCCATCAGGCTCTTCAGCGTCGTCGACTTGCCCGCGCCGTTGCGCCCGAGCAGCGCCACGACCTCGTTTTTCTCGACCCTCAATGCAACGTCGAACAGAATGTGACTGTCGCCATAATAGCTGTTCAACGCCCTGACTTCGAGCAGGCTCATGCCACCTCTCCATGTACCCCGCCGAGGTAGGCTTCCTGCACCTTTGCGTTGGTCTTGATCGCACCGGGCATACCTTCGACCAGTACCCTGCCCTCCTGCAGGACGGTCACTTTCTCGACCAGCTCGAAGAGCGAATCCATGTCGTGGTCGATGATGATCATCGTGCGTCCACGCGCGATTGACTTGAGCAGCGCCACGGTCTCGACGCGCTCGCGCGGGCTCATGCCGGCAAGCGGCTCGTCAAGCAGGAGCAGGCTCGGCGACGTCGCCAGCGCAAGCCCGATTTCCAGCCGCCGCTTCTCGCCATAAGGCAGTTCCGAAACGGGCCGATCGAGCCGCGCCGTAAGGTTCACCAGCGCCGCCGTTCGCTCGACTTGCTCATTGAGACCGGGAACGCTGTGGATACTCTTGAACAGGTCAAGCCGGAACTTTCCACGCGCCTCGCCCAGCGCGGCAATCATCAGGTTCCGCCGCACCGTCAGGCGGTCGAACAGCTGGTTGATCTGGTAGCTCTTGGTGAGCCCGAGCTGGCACACCTCGGACACACCCATGCCCGTAATGTCGCGGCCGGCCAGCATGATGCGGCCGGAGGTCGGCGCGATCTCGCAGGTGAGCATCTTGAAGAACGTCGTCTTGCCCGCGCCGTTGGGTCCAATGATGCCCCGTATCTCCCCATGATCGACGCTGAAGTCGATGTCGCTGTTGGCTGTGATACCGCCATAGCGTTTGGTTAGGCCCTGCACCTGCAGGATCGGTCCGGATGCTGGCGCAGTGCCATGCCGGCGCGCCGGCATCGGTTCGACGACGGTCACGACGTGCGGCGCACTCTCGACCGCAGTATTGGCCCGTTCGATGCGCTTGCGGCCGCCGGTCAACCCATAGAGATCGACGATCGCACCGACGATGCCGCGCCGCAGGAAACAGACCAGCAGCACGAAAACGATGCCGAGCACCAACTTCCATGTGGCGCCGAGATGCAATGTGTTCTGGAAAAAGTCGCTCAGATACAGCCACACCGTCGCGCCCACCAGCGGCCCGAACAGTGTGCCGGCACCGCCGATCGCCGTCTGCATCACGACCTGGCCGGACGTGTCGAACATGAAAGCGTCCGGCGGCATGAAGCCCTGCATGACGCCCAACAGGCCGCCGGCAAAGCCGGCATAGATCGCCGCAATCACGAAGGCCGTGAGCTTGTAGCCGTGTATGTCGTGGCCGAGCGCCGCGGCGCGGAGCGGATTGTCGCGGATTGCCGAAAGGATCGCGCCAACCGGCGAGCGTACGATGCGAAGTGCGACGACAATGCCCACGAAATACCAGAACGCCAGGAAGGTATACATCGTCCAGTCGGTGTTGAATTCGAGTACCGTGAAGCCGAGGTTGACGACCGGGGTTGGCACGCCAGGCAAGCCGTTCTCGCCGCCTGTGAATGCCGAGAGCGGATTGAACTCGACAAAGAAGAAGACTTCGGCGATCGCCACCGTGATCATGGCGAAATAGATGCCGGTGCGTCTCAGGGCGATCAGGCCGATCACATAGCCGACGACACCCGACACGACGGCGCCCATGACGATGGCAGCCATGACATAGGAGAAGCCGGTTTCAGTCAGGAGATAGGCGGCGAACATCCCGCCAGTACCGTAGAAGGCCGACTGGCCGAAGGACAGCAATCCCGTGTAGCCGAACAGGATGTCGAAGCCGATCCCGAACAGGCCCCATATAAGGATACGATTGATCGTGCTGGGCGAAAAGCCGAGATGGGGCAGCACGAACGGCGCCAGGACGAGCGCCAGCGCCGTCAGAAGCTCGACAAGGAAGGGATGTTTGATGTTCATGGCGACCGCATCTACTCGCGCCCTGCCGTGCCGAGCAGCCCGTGCGGGCGAAGCACCAGCACCAGAGTCATCGCCACGAACAGCATGACATAGGAATAACCGGGATTGAACATCGAGGTGATGCTGATGATTTCGCCGGCGATGAGGCCGCCGAGGATCGCGCCCGGAAAGGAACCGACGCCGCCGATCACCACGACCACGAAGGTCTGGACCAGTATGGCTTCCCCGACATCGGGCGCGATCGACACCACGGGTGCATTGACAATGCCGGCGAAGCCGGCCGCCATGGCTCCGATGCCGAAGACGAGCATGAAGATCTTGTAGACGTCGATTCCAAGCGAATCGACCATTACCGAATCCTCGATGCCTGCTCGCACGATCATCCCGATGCGGGTGCGATAGAGCACGACATAGAGCATCAGCAGCGCCAGGGCGACGATGCCGAGGAGCGCCAATCGGTAGGTGGGATAGACCATGAAGCCCAGATGGGTGATGCCGACCAGCGAGGCGGGCGGCGGCACCGTGCGCGAGAGGCTGCCGAAGAAGAAGCGGACCGTCTCGACGAAGACGATGCCGAGCCCGAACGTGACGAGAAGCTGGTCCTCGAGCGGCCGCGTGTAGAAATGGCGAATGATCAGCCGCTCGATCAACACCCCGACGATCATCACGAACAGCGATCCGGCCGCCACCGCGGCGAGGAATGAACCTGTGTAGGTGTAGGCGAGCCAGCCGGCATAGCCTCCGAGCATGAACATCGCGCCATGGGCAAGGTTCAGGACGCCGAGCGTCCCGTAGATGATGGTCAGCCCGGAGGAGATCAGCGCCAGAAGCGCGCCGAGCACGAGCCCATTGAAGCACTGCGAGATGAAATTTGCCCAGTTGATCACTCTGCGCCCACCTTAATCATGAAAAATATGCCCTGCCCTCGCGCCAGCAAGGGTTTGGTTGATAAGTCGCGAACAATCGACATTCCACCGACCGCCGGGAGACGAACCGTCTGCGTCCAGCCAGAGCCAGTCCCGGTGCGAGCGCCTTCTCCACCCGTGGCGGGCGGAGAAGGCGCTGCGGGATATCAGGTGTAGCTGCCCAGGTTGCAGCCGAACTCGTCAGGCTTCTGCATCAGCGGCGCGCCATCGACCACCTCGACCACGTTCCAGTAGTCGTCGTCGCTCTTCATGTCCTTGGGGTCCTTACCCTGGACGAGTACGACCGGTCGCACGCACTGATGGTCTTCCGGCCGATAATGAACGTCGCCGACGAGTGAAGGGATGGTCTCACTCTTCTCGTATTGCTTGATGACGTCCGGCGGATAGAAGCTACCGGCCTGCGACACCATGCGGGCCCAATGAGCGAAGCTGACATAGGCATTTTCGGCGCCCCATTCCGGCCGATAGCCGAACTTTTGCTGGAACGCGTCCACGAACTGCTTGGCGAGCGGATACTTGTCCTGCAGGGTCCACCAGAAATCGGTAGCGGCAAAAACCCCGGCTGTCAGTTCGGGGCCCACTTCCTTGGCAAGGAAGGGTATCTGGTAGGGGATGACCATCTTCATGCTCGGAGTCAGGCCGAACTGCTTGGCCTGCTGGATCGACAGCACTGCGTCGCGGCCCCAGTTGACGTTGACAATGAATTCGGCGCCTGAATTGGCGATGTTGGTGAGATACTGGCTGAAATCCTGGGTGCCCAACGGCGAGACCTGGTCCGTCACCATCTCCCATCCGCCCTGAGAGGTCAGGTAGTCGTTCACCGACTTGGTGACGGTGTGACCGTAAGTGTAGTCCGGCGTCATGAATGCCGCCTTCTTTCCCTTTCCGTAGGTCTTCAGAAGGATCGGGCCGATCGCGTTGGCTGCGGTCTGGCCGTAGAAGTTCTGGCGGAAGCCGTAGCGGACACAGTCCTTGCCTGTCGTGTCGTTTGAGCCGGAGATGCCCGCGACGTAGAGGATCTTCTCGCGCTGCGCGAATTTGTTGAGCGCAACCGCGACCGCTGATGAAGTCGAGCCGGTCATCAGGATGATGTTGTTTTGGTGGATGAAATTCTGCTCGAGCTCGACGGCCTGATTTGGCTTGGCCGCGCTGTCGGCGGACAACAGCTCGACCTTCTTGCCGAGCAACCCCTTGTCGACTTTCGGCGCCAACGCCTTCATCAACTCATGGCCGTTGTTGATGTGGTCGACCGCCAGCTGCCAGCCCTTAAGTTCATCAGCACCCTGCACGGCATAGGCACCGGTAAGGGGCACCGCGGCTCCGATGTGGACGGTGTCGCCCGCCGACCCGGCCGGCCAGGTGCCTATCGCGGGCTTGTCGTCGGCTGCAAAAGCCGCAAAGCTGGATAAGGGCAGAACGGCACTACTGAGAAGACCTGCGCCCGCGTGCAGCATGGTGCGGCGGGATATATTGGAAGTATTTTGATCGTCGAGCGGCATCAGCTGTTCCTCCTTAGCGTGGAGCCGTCGGACGGCTCTCATTTGTTGTTCCCGCAAACCGGTTTTTTCCAGCGAAACGCTGAAAATGGACTATTTGCATGGGCATTCGCAGTGGCGTAGGCCTGCCAGTCAATACAACTTTCGTTTGATAATTCTGTTCATTGATCTGGATTAATAAGCATAGGAAAGTTTCGTTGAAGGTCATGAACATTTGGAGCATGGCATGCCGCTGACCGGCCACCCGATCGTGACCCGACTGACACGTGCAATGAAGCTGGATTCGCTAGACATCAAACGTCTTGAGGCAATCTTCGAGCGCGATCTTACCATTCGGAAACGGGAGGAACTCGTCGTTCACGGCTCCGAGTTCCGAAACCTGTGCTTTGTTAAAGACGGCTACGCGATCCGCTACAGGTTGCTGCGCAGCGGCAGGCGGCAAATCCTGAAGCTCATCCTGCCCGGTGATGTCATTGGATTCCCGGTCAGCTTTTTCGATCGATCCACTTGTTCGGTCGTTGCCGTGAGCGAACTGACCTACGCCGTCTGCTCGTTCGACGCGTACATTCGTCTCTGCTACGAGCAGCCCCAATTCGGTCTGGTGTTAAGTTGGCTCGCCGCCCAAGAGGCAGCGACTTATGCGGAACACATCGTCAATCTAGGTCGGCGCACTCCGATTGAAAGGTTGGCGCACCTTTTGCTGGAGATTCACGCGCGTCTCCTGGAAGTCGAACGCGCCGACGAAGCAAGTTTCGATCTGCCGTTTTCACAGGAAATCATGGCGGACGCGCTCGGGTTGAGCGTGCCCCATCTCAATCGCATCATTCAGCAATTGCGCGCCGAACAGCTTATCACCAGCAACGCGCGCTTCATCGACTTGACTGATCTTGCGGGCCTTCGAAGACTGGCTCAGTACCAGCCGATGTCCCTCGTTCCGATCCCGGTGCTGAAGCAGCGGGAATGAAAAGCGTCCCGTCGATCATATTAGCACCCTGCGTGAATTCCTTCACATACAAATCTCACCCGCGGCGTACAAGAGATGACAGAGCAGGCAATTTAGTCTCTCTTTCGGACAGATCATAAAGAAAATAGCAAAGATCAAGCCCGAAGAGGAAGTTGGTTTTTAAACTAAGCCAATTTCGTTCTCATCACGAATTTTGTGATGCCATCAACCAAAGGGAGAGAAACATGTATAAGATCATTACAGCTGCGTCTGCATTCTTCATCCTCACGGTGCCTTCGTTCGCGATCGACTCGACCTTCGTCCACAGTCTGCGAGCCGACAATGGTGACTTCGAAGCCCCGGGTGACTTGAAGGGTCAACATTCATTGGCTTCAGAAGAAGCGGTGTATGGCTTCCCGACCGGGTCGATCGGATTGCCTGGTGGCGCTTCGAACTCCAAGTGCATGGGGGTCAGCCCACACCAGTACGATCCTGTCAGCCCGGACTGCCGGAATTGATCCAGATAAGAGCGGTGGCTAGCGCCACCGCTCTGCCTCCTTGAGCGGGTACCGACTGACCGACGGACTATTGAGAAAAGCCCCACCATAGATCGCGCGACAGCCGTGGCAGGTCCAATCGCCTGGGACGGCGTCAGGATGCTGAACGGAGGTTCCCAGTTCGTCACCACGACAGGTGGAGGACTATCCCTTCATGCCGATCCGGTCTTCGTTGCGCAATCTGATTCGCGGCTCTGATGCGCGCGCCGATTGCGAATGGCGACATCAGTCATCGTCCTGTGACTCGGCAATGTGACGAAGCGCACCGGCATTCGTTATGCGCAGGCCACCACGCTTGATTGCGATAATCGAACGGTTGCGCCAATCGTTAAGCGTCTTGTTGACGGACTCGCGCGTGGCGCCCAGGAACTCCCCCAGTTCGGACTGGGAGATCGGTATCCAACCTGAGCCATCCGCCATAACGCCGGCCAAAAAGGCCAGTCGCTTTGCCAGCCTGGCCTCAATGCCGAAGAAAGCCTGATCGCCAAGTTCGCCGCTGACCCAACGCAGCCGTGCGCACAAAAGCTCAATCATGGCGCGTGCCAGAGGTGGGGTTTTTTCGATCCGATCGAAGAGCTGCTTCCGACCGAGCGAGGCCAGATCGCAAACGGTCAGGCAAGTAGCGGTTGCGGTGCGCGAGCGCCCGTCGAGCGCGCCGATCTCTCCGACCAAGCTGTGCGAAAGCTCGATATTGGCCACCAGCTTCCGGCCTCCCGGCGAATACATCGAGATCTCCACCGTCCCGCTCATAACCCCGTAAATACGATCGGATGGATCTTCCTGGACGAAGAGAATCTGGCCCGCCGCGTGGCGTTCAACCTTGCAGCCGCCGAAAAGAAGATCGAACAGGCGCGGATCGATCCGTGCAAGGCGCGGCAGATCATTTCTTTCGTTCGCGCCGCCAAAAGCCATGTCGCCCCCAAGTTGCCGATCGGATAACTCCAACGCAGGAGAGTATCTTAGGTCTTGTCTTGCCGGCGCCTCAGCTCGGCCGCAATGATCGACTGATCCCTGCGTAACGAGAGGCGCCGCGCAGCCGCGAGTGCTTGCCGCCAAGTAGAGACGGCGCGGTCACCGCGTCCGTCCAGCCAATGGGCCACGCCGACCCACAGCCCATATTGGGCGGTGCCGACAGGAAACGCGCGGCGGTAGCGCTTGAGCTCATGCAGCGCTTGGCGCTCCCAGTGGCGCCACTGGTCGTACTCGCGCGAGAGGCCTGCCTCCCTGCCGCGCAGAAGCACTTCGCACACGCCGGCAATGCCGGGCAGTGTGCTGTGCACAGTCGGCCGACGCATCTCGCGCAGCAGGCGTAGCGTCTCGACCACAGCCCGAAGGCTCTCAGCATGGAGCCCGACCCGTGCAAGCGCGAGCGCAAGCGACCCTTTGGCGGAGACCAAGTCGGCGAGATCAGCGGATCCGGCCATAGCGGACGTGGTCAGCCGAAGGATGTCGACCGCTTCACGGGGGCTATCCGTGTGGAGCACACACAACGACTTGCATCGGAGCGCCCAAATCTCTTGCTGGAGGTTTCCGCTGTTCTGTGCGCGGGAGAGCAGCGCTTGGGCGGTGTACTCCAGCGCACCCGATTCACCGCGGTAGTACATTGACCAGAAGCGCATGGCCTGGGCGTTGCACCAACTTAGTTGATCGCCCGCCTTTAGACACAGCTCTTGAGACTGATCCAGACGACGATCTACCATCAGCCAGTCGCAGCGGCCGATGCGCCAGAGCGCATCGAGATTACACAGGTGGGCATGGACCGCTGGATCGGCGAGCGCAGTCACCACCCGTTCTGCCCTTGCCATGAAGTAGTTGCAAGCGCGCCGGCGCCCCAGAATTCCCAGCCCGCATGCCAGTTGGGCGGACGCGATCACCATCTCCATGGTGAGCCCCGTGCGCTCCGCATGGGCGACAGCCGCGACGGTGTGGGAAAACGCTCGCGAAAAGCGAAGCTCGAAATAGTCCACGACCGCCGCCTGGTTAAAGCAGCGAGCTAGTTCTCGCTCCCAGGAGTCCAGCACACCACCCTGAGTTGACCATAGCGAAGGAGGGAACACTTGTTGGAACGCGAGCCGCATTCCACCCCCAAGCAGCCGCATCAAAAGGGCTGCCGAGGAACGTGGAACCGGCGTGCCCGCCAAGGTGAGGGCGCGCCTCACCGAAATGCCCTGAGCATGGAGGTCGCCACGACTGTAATGGGCCTCGCCGAGCTGCCTGCGCCAACGCACCGACTGAAGTCTTTGCTCAGCACTCCAAGGCTGCTTCGACTCGTATCTCAAGCAGATTTCCAGAAACGCCTCGACCTCTCGAAACGCACCGACCTGCAGCGCCTTGATTGCTGCCAAATTGGCATATCCAACTGCCTTGAAATTGTTTCCGGCGGCCTCAAAATGCTGAACGAGGGCCGCGACATCCGCGCCCATGGCGGCCGACTGGCTCGACTCGATCCAAGCGGCCAGAGCTGCATGAAGTCGCTGTCGCACTTCACTGGGAATTGAGCCATAAACGACGTCTCGGATTTGATCATGACGGAACTCGTAGTTCCCTGATCCAGTGCCCTGACGCACGAGATGCGCCGCCACGAGCGACTCGACAGCTGCACCCACACCGTCGTGATCCAACTCGCCCTCGAGCAACGTCGCCAGGGCCTCGCCGGTAAATGAACGCCCGATCACGGCCGCAGCCCTGAGAACGTGCTGGACTGAGGTCTCCAATCGATCAACGCGCTCCCGAATGACCCGATCGACACCTTCGAAATATCGAAGGCTCTCGAGCGGGCGGATCGGACACCACAAACCATCGCGTATGGCGATGAGCCCCTGGCTCTTTAATGTCAGCGCTATCTCCTCGGCGAAAAACGGATTGCCACCGGCTAAGGCCGAGACCCGGCGCGCCAGTTCGCCATGTGGGGGCACATCCCCGAGCGTGCGGGCGACCAGTTCGCAAATCGACGCCTCGCTGAGTTCCTCAAGATCCAGGATACGACACAGGCGCGCGGGATCGTCAGGTTCCGTTCCGGATGTATTCCTTCTTGTGGCCTCGGCTCGCCTTCGTAGGTTTTTTAACTCCTCCGGAACTTCGTCCGAGCGTACGCACAGGACCAGAAGCAACGAGGACAGAGATGAGAGAACCCACTCGACGAGGCGCCACGATGCCGAATCCAGCCACTGACTGTCCTCCAGGACCAATGCCAACGGGCGCGGTGCCAAGTTATCCATGAGATCACCCAAAAGACGCATGGTGGCATCAGCGCGATGAGGTCCCTCCAGATGTCGCGTCCCGTCGTTTTGGGGAATTTCGATGCTCAGAACATCACCTAGCAAGGGCAGTCGCCCAACGAGCGGCGAGTTGCCTTGAACCCGTTGTGTGACGACATCAAGCACCGCAAATCCATCGCTGTCGGACGGTAGGCCGAGAAGGGACACAAGCACCCGCCGCCATGGCAGGAGCGATGTCCGGCGATCGTCACGTTCGGCGCGCGCGGTCAAAACCTCGATTGCGGTTGAGCGCAGTTCGTCCGTGAAAGCTCTGATCAAAGCGGTTTTTCCAATGCCCGACTCACCCAAGACAACGAGCAAACGCCTGCCTCCACGGCGGGTCTCCTCGAACGTACGTTTCAGGAACTCCAGCTCGCTCTGCCGACCAATCAGCGGACTAAGAGGTTGGACCGGGGCGCGCGGATCCATGGGACAAAATACCGTTGCCATGTCCCCAAGTCCGTCCAGTTGCAACGTGCCGTGTTCTTCGAACCAAAACGCCGTCCGGCTGGCTCGCTCTGTTGGTGCATCGCAGAGAACGTTTGCCGATGCCGCCGTCATAAGCCGCGCCGCCCGATTCACGGGCGCGCCGATCACCATCAGCTGGCGCCGGCGTGCGCTTCCGACAACACTAAAAAGCGCATCGCCGGTAGCCACGCCCATCGACGCGGAGAGGCCCAAGCGTTGGGCCGTCAGACGGATCGCGCGAGCAGCATCGACGGCACGGCAAGGATCGTCGCGGTGGAAACTGCCTCGCGCTCCGAACGTCGCAAAGAAAATCAGACCTTTGTCGTCGAAGAGCAACTCGCCGGCCGGCCCACCGCGCGAACGCAGATCCTCCTGGAGGGTCGCGCATAGCAATTGATAGCGCGCAAGCGCCTGAGGTTGACGATGGTCAAGTCCGGCAATTCGCGCGAAAAGGGCGGTGATCGGCCTAATCTCCGCCAGGGCGTCTAAGCGGGCGGTCGTTGGACGATCTTCTTCGGAACGGATGGCAACGGCGCTGTCCGCGGCAACTGAGCGCAAGTCGGCTTCGGACAGCAGGTCCCTGAGCTGCAAAGGCAAAAACCTTGCCAGCCAGTCCGGAGGCGGAGAAGCCAGCGTAGGCCGACTGCGCCGCGATTGAGACGGCTGCGCAAGGGCCAAGTTGGCTTTGTCGGAAAGTACATATTCCCATCGGCGCGCAGCCGCTTGGGACTGAGCGGCCTGCATGATGGCATCTCCCCCTGCAAAGAGCGTCCAGACCGGCTGGCCGCCCAAAGCCGCCGCCCAGAGGGGCCCCGCCCCTACTCCAACATGCAGCGCGGGTGCGATTTCAGCTGTTCCGTTCTCCAAACGCTCGTTCTGGCCGCCGCAGATTGCCTTGGCACAGGCTGTCGCCGCTCGCACCGCGCTTTCAAGTCCGCGGACATCCGCCGACCAGTAGGCTAGCAGTTCGTCGCCAGCGAGGTACAAAATCTCGCCTCCACGATTGTATACTTGCTCCACGCATCGCGCGTAGGAGTGACTAAGCAGGCTCGGGATTCTTTCAAGTCCTTCTTGCCCCCGTCGTGCTAGTTGCTCGACCAAGGCCGTGTATCTGGACACATCGACAAACACCACTGCAGCCGGGAATTCGACGGCTACTGGGCCATCCGCTCGAAGTGCGTGAATTCTACCGAGTAATTCCAGCGGCAGAAAACTCTCAAGTAGCTCGCAAGTACCCTCCATGGGTTCCTTCCCGCAGCCGTGCCCATGGTTTCAGGGCAGAGAAAAGCACCGCCGACCGCGCACTTCCTAAAGGGAATGAATATCGCCCCGATAGATTGCGTGACTTCCTGACGTTACACCAAATTTCGTATATGATTGATATCTAAATTAGGGAGGACGCATTGCCTGTACACATCAAGGCAGCGCCGGAGCCGCCACGTGCGACGGCTTGGCTCTCGCACCGACTCGAGACATTGGTCCACGATTTTCCGCAGATCGCCGATAGGGAAAGGACAACCGTCAAGGGCGGATATGACTTTGATGTTGCCATCGTTGGCAGCGGCTATGGCGGCTCGGTGGCTGCCGCCGAATTGAGCGCCTGCAAGGATGTGCAAGGCCAATCTTTAAAAATCTGCGTACTGGAACGCGGCAAGGAGTACCTGGCCGGAATGTTCCCTTCGCGATTGGCCGATCTGGGTGGCCACGTCCGCTTTGCCACCCCCTTTGCGAAACGCCAACGCGGCGTGTTCGATGGTCTTTACGACTTGCGCTGCAGCGACGACGCGGTAGCTCTCGTCGCGTGTGGCTTGGGTGGAGGCTCATTAATCAACGCCGGCGTGATGGAGATGCCGCTGCCGGAGATTTTCCGGGAAGCACGCTGGCCCACCAAAATCCGCAGAGATACGACGCTCACAGAGACGGCTAAACGGCTGGGCGATTGGCTGGGAGCCAAGCCGATACGTGTCACCAAGCCTTTCCTGGCCAAGTCCGAAGCAATTAGAAATTTGGCTGGTGGCAAAGCACGACCCGCTCACATAACCGTCGCTTCCGATTGCCACACCAACCACGCCGGGGTCGCGATGAGCGAATGTCGCCGTTGCGGCGACTGCGCCACTGGTTGCAACTACAATGCCAAAGAATCCCTCGACCTGAATTTGTTGCGGCTGGCTCGACAAAGCGGAGTACGAATCGTCACTGGCGCCACCGTCTTGCGCGTTTTGCGCGCGGGCGAAGGATGGCAGTTGGACGTCAATCACACCGATGGCCATCTACGCGACAACCAGCGGAACCCGTTCGCGCTGCTGGCGAGGCGCGTGATCCTTGCAGCAGGCACATTCGGCTCGACGGAAATTTTGATGCGCTCGCAAATCCGCGGGATAAAGTTCTCCGATCAGCTGGGAGGCAAGTTCTCCGCCAATGGTGACATGCTCGTCGTTGCCCATGATTTGGCGGCAAGGGTGAATGGCGTCGCTGATGAAACCGAGGATCCGGCCCCAAACACCAAAAGCGAGGATTGCGGTCGCGCGGTCGGCCCGACAATAACCGCAATGATCGATCTGCGCGACGGCAACGCGGCTACTGACCTGGTGATCCAGGATCTTGCCGTACCGGGACCGCTGCGCCGCTTATTTGAGGAAAGCGCCACCACATTCGATGTGCTCAATCGCGTCGCCGATGGCGACTGGGCGAAGCATGAGCCGAATCCTTCACGGGCAGACGATGCAGCCGTCAATCCAGCCGCCATCACCAACTCCCTGGTGTTGGCTATGATCGGCCGCGACGACGCGGAGGGAGCACTGGCGCTAGGGCCCTCGATGCAAAACAGCGCCGATGAGAAGCAAGACGATCCTGAAAAAATGCTCGCCGACGGGATGCTCACGGTGCGCTGGCCGGAGTTGCGACTGGACCCCCGGCTGGAGAACCATCATGCGCGCCTTGGCAAGTTGCTTCGAGAGTCTGGATTGGGCGGACGGCTGGTGAACAACCTGTTGTGGCGACCTTTGTCCGACAGGCTCGAAGCCGTGTTCGGTCGCCAACGCGGGCCGCTGCTGACGGTGCATCCCCTTGGGGGCTGCGCCATGGGTGACGACGTTCGCCAAGGCGTGACCGATCATTGCGGCCGCGTGTTCGATGCCGCCGCGGTCGGCCTCAGACGCACTCACGAAGGGTTGATCGTGCTCGATGGCTCGGTCGTGCCCACGTCGCTGGGCATCAATCCCGCCTTGACCATAGCCGTTCTGGCATTGCGAGCGATCACCGAGCTCAAGGAGGAATGGCAACTCAGTGGCGGCCGTTTGATCAATGCACCCTTGCCTGGGAACTCTCGTGGCGAAACGCGGCCGATATATTCCACGCCGCGGACGAACCCTGCGCCTACGCCTACCAGCATCGAACTGACCGAACAGGTGCGCGGCAAGGTCCCTCTGGCTATGCGCGGCAACGGTGTGAAACCACACATGGTCGAACTGACGCTAACCACCAAGCCGGTGGTGCTCACCGATCTCTACGCGCTGCAAACGCCCCGTGGACGGTGTTTGCCGATTGCCCATGGTCGGCTGCGCATTCTGCGTGCAGGAAAGGAGTTCGACCCCATTGCAGATCAGGCCTATGAAAGCCATGTTGCGCTCGAGGCGGAGATCTCGGGATCGCTCCACCTGTTCGATCTGGAAAAATCGCGCCCCGTGCCCCGAATGCTGCGCGCTATCCTTGCGTGGGCGCTCAACCGCGGGATGCGCGACTTTGCTTACCGCTTGGTCCGCCAGGGCCAGGAATGGTTGCGTTTCACGCCGCCTAGCGGAGGGGCATCCCATCTCAGACTGCTCGACATTCTGCACCTGTGCTCGCGTGCGGGCGGGGTCCGCCTGATCGAATACGATTTGCACATCGACAAGGTTGTCGAGCCGGAAGATCTCGGCACGGGCGCGAGGTTCGAAAGCTCTCTGTTCACGCAGAAGAAAATCAGAGCGGTTAAGCGCCTCACCTATGCGCGCGGCGCCAGCCCTTGGCAGCAATTGATGGAGATGTCGGTCGAAGTTTTCCCGCAGATGAGCAAGACCGTCATTAGCAAGAAGCTACCGTCGCTGGAGCTAAACAAACGATACCTGGCGCGGCAATCGGTGCCTCTGCTGCGGATAGTGGGGCAGCAAGACCGTGTCGCGGCACTGGCAGATCTGGCCTCTTTCATACTCTACGGTTTTCGCGTCGTGCTTCAGATACATGCACTGAGTTTTCGCCGCCCCGACCCGCCATCTGCGCGTGAACCACAACGGCTGCCCGGGGCGGTGCCGGGCTTACCTGCGCCCCAAATCGACTGGTTGACCTTGAAAGGTCAGCTCAGCCCGCCGATCCGCATTCGCCTGGCCCGCTATGACGGCAGTATCGAGAAGGGCGTCCCGAAACGCCCCGTCTTGCTCATCCATGGTTACAGTGCGAGCGGCACCACATTTGCTCATGCTGCCGTACCCGGCAACCTCGCTCAATCGCTGTGTGATGCTGGGCGCGATGTCTGGGTGCTCGATATGCGATCGAGTTCAGGCCTGACTACCGCCACAGGCGGTTGGTCTTTTGAGGAGATGGCGGAGAATGACATTCCGATCGCCGTCCAACACGTGCTGGCTGCGACAGGGCAGGAAAGGCTCGATGTCGTCTGCCATTGCATGGGCGCGGCAATGTTCAGCATGGCAGTGCTTGGCGAGCATGATCGAAGGAATTTGCACAATAAGATCGGGCGCGTGGTGTTTTCGCAAGTCGGCCCGGCAATGCTGTTGAGTTCGGCAAATGTGCTCGCCGCATATGTGATGCGATATGTACGTTATTTTCTTCAACTTGAAGACTATGTGTTTAGTCCGCATGGCGATATCTCGCTCGCCGGTCAATTGCTCGACAGAGCGCTCTCGGCAATGTGGCTGCCGTCCGACGAGTATCGGCGCGAGAATCCCCTCTGGCCCCCAGGCAAAGCGACGCCTTGGGTCGGCACAAGACATCGGATGGACGCGCTCTATGCACGCACCTTCTCGCTCAACAATCTCTCTGACCTCGTACTCGACCACATCGACGATTTCTTCGGCCCGCTCAGCGTCGAGACAGTCTCGCAGGTCATACATTTTGCTGGCTTCAACACCGTGACCGATCGCGCCGGCATAAATCGCTATGTGCTGCCGGACCGGGTGAGGGATCGACTGAAGTTCCCGATGATGTCGATCCATGGAGCGGAAAACGGTTTGGTCGCCCCCTCAACGCTAAGACTGATGCGAAATATGCTCAAAGGGGCCGGCGTGCCGCATTTGAACTCATCTCTGCATGCGGTCGAGGCGGTGCAATCGGAGGAAGAAATCAGGGATCTTATTGACAAAAGCGGCCAGTTCCTGGCGCTCGGCCAACCGTCCTACCTGACCTGGTGCATTGCCGGCCACGGTCATCAGGATTGCCTGATCGGCAAAGACGCCTCGTCGATCTGCGGCGTTATAGCGAAATACCTCGGAATGCCGGATATCTCCGATATGCCGGGCCCCTTGGAGGACAAGCCATGACGCATTCTCTCCCCTCTGAAGCCAGGGCGCCCGCCTTCGGGGTGCGCGTAGAGGTCGAGGCGGGCAAGATCCTGGTGCAAGCGGCCGATAGCGGAGGGCGGGGCTTGCCTCATGCAGCTTTCATTGTTCCCGTCTACGCAAAGGGCGACCGCCTGCACATGATCGGTCCGCCGGTTACGAGCCGCGGCGACGAGAAAGGACAGAGGGACGATAGCCTCTATAATAGTCTTCCGCATTACTATATTAAGCAACCCGCATCTCCTTACGTATTTGAAGTTCCGCTCCATGAGTGGCCTGAAGCGCAGCAGGTACTGGTCTTGCTCCTGTACGTTCAGGCGCAGGGTATTGGCGGCTTGGCTCGGTTACCGAAACTGCCCGACGCGGCGGGATCACCACCTGAAATCCTCGACACAGGTTCGCATGCCAAGAACGCGGTGAAGAGGGCCGCCGAGGCTATTCGGTATGCGCTCGAGACTGACACATTGGATGATTTGCGAGGTGGCCTGATCGTCGGCAGGCCTGGAAGGTCGCACAGAAGCCATCGGCACAAGAGCGATGCCCGCGCGGTATCGAACCTTTCATTCGCTCTCGCAAGTTGCCAATACCCCAGTGATTTCCTCGACCACATGCCCGACGGTCAGCATGCGACACGAGGGCCCGCGGATGCGTCTCTGCTCGCGCTCGGCGATCTACTGGGCAAACCCGGCGCCCCAACGTTGCTGCTGCTGGCCGGCGATCAGGTATATATCGACGCTACGGCAGGGCTTTTCGACCCTAAGGTAGTCAACGACCGATTCCGAATACCCTACGAACGCCGGGGCCAGAGCCGCGGTGTGAAGGCGGTGATGCAGCGCTTGGACATGGCGGTTGAAATGATGCTGGACGATCATGAGATTCGCGACAATTGGGCAAAAGACCCCGACCCGGCGATGCGCAAGAATGATATCGTCATAAAGCCTGGGAAGCTGGCTTACTTCAGGTACGAACGTGGCAAGACCGAGGTGCTGGAAAAGCGCCTGCCGGCACACATCTGGCGAGACGATTTAACCCACAACGGTATGCCATTCTTCCTTTGCGACACGCGCACCGAACGTCAAGGACGGACGGTTTCGAACTGGTGCGAAGCGCGGATCATGGGTTCAACGCAATTCGCCAAACTTTGTGAATGGCTTACCAAGCCTGAACACACCGAAATGCCCAAATTTGTTCTCACATCCTCGGCAGTGCTGCCGCGGCGGCGGGAGGTGGCCGAGGCCCCCACTTGTGCCTTGCGTTCGGACGCGTGGGATGGATACCCGTTTTCCTTACATAAACTGCTCAGGTTCGTGTGCAACAAGGAAATAAAGGGACTGGTATTCCTGTCTGGTGACGAGCACGTGAGCAGCCTGGTCACCGCTCGTGTAACAAACAGCAAAACCGGCAAGCAGAGCATCCTGCATTGTATCCACAGTTCGGCGCTGTACGCGCCATATCCGTTTGCGAACGGAACTGCCGACAATTTCCAGGCCAATGAGACTTTTTGCTTTCCCGATCCCGATCCTGAGCAGGGGCCGTATTGTTGCGAGGTGCAGACAAGTTTCGCCCCTGGCGACGGTTTCGCGCTTGTAACGACATGCCGCCGCCGTTCGCATTGGCGTCTGGATGTCAAGTTCCACGACAGCGGGGGGCTCAAGGAGAACGGAACCTTCACGCGCGACCTAGAGTAATAGCTGCGCGTGAAATAAGGCTTCACTCAGTTTTTCTCACTATACCAAGCGGCCCGCGCTCGATCAGGCGCGGCGGCAGCTATTTATCCCGAGATAATCGTCTCTGAGGCCGCATGTCCAAACGATCGCCTGCCCTTTGCATGAGCCTGTGTAGCCGCTCCCCATAAGGAAACGTCGCCATGAAGCGAAAACGCTTGGCCGGCAATCGGTCTCCTCAATCGACAATGGTGGCGGACAGGGTCCGCCACCATTGTGATAACAGGCCACGATAGAGGCCTGCCCGGATTATTTCCCGGCGGCAGCCGCATTCTTTACCCAGCCATCGAACTCCGACTGATTTGCGGCAATCCAGTCGTTGGCGATCTTCTTGATCTCGGCGTCGGTCTTGTTGCCGGCCCCCAGATCGCCTTCCCACTGGCTCCAGATGTCCAGCGACCATTTCGCTTGTTCGATGAATTTCTTGGCCGCCGGATTGTCAGCCAGGAACTTCTTGTTGGCGAGCGTGCGCCAGTTCCATGGGCCAACCGCCATGCGGCATGGGTTCTGCCCCCCCGCACAGCCAACCACGTCCTTGACCTCGTGCGTCTTCGGTTTCGATACGCCCTCGGGAAGAGCGTCATACGGGATCGGCAGCCACACCACGTCCTTGCCGGGCTTCAGCCGATAGACGATCCAGGATGGGCTCCAGGTGTAAAGAAGGATCGGCTCTCCTCGGTCGGCCCGTGCAAAGACCTCGCCGATCAGCGGCTCGTATTTGGCGCGGATGGAGCGCACCGTATCGCTCAAGCCGAACTCCTTGACCTGGAAATCGACGACGTCACCGCACTTCCAAGCGGGATCGCAATTCACCAGATTGGCTTTTCCGTCACCGTCGGTGTCGAACAAGGCGGCGATCTTCGGGTCCTTCAGTTGCGAGACATTGGTGATGTTGTTGGCTTCGGCTGTCTTCTTGTCGATCATGTAGCCGTTGATGCCGCCGCCCGCGATCGTGCCTTCATTGATCAGTTCGACCGTATCCGAGATCTGTGCGATGGCGGGCTCGGCCTGCGGCCAGTTGATGTCGCCGGTCATGTCGAGGTCGTCCTGCGAAATGGCCTGCAGGATCGCCGACATGTTCATGGTCGACAACTTTACGTCGTAACCGAGTTTCTCGAGGCCCGCTATCAGGACCTGGTCCTGAATATAGTTGGCGCCCAGGCTGTCGGAGGACGTGAAACGAATGGTCTTGCCTTCGCCAGGCTTATCCTGCGCAAAACTCTGCCCACCCATCATGGTTGCTGCAACAGCCATGGCGCAGGCCAGTCTCAGCCCTTTGCGGTATCGATAATTCGCCGACATGTATTCTCCCCTTGTTGTGATATTTGTTGCGTCGTTCCGCCTGATCGAGACGGTGTTCAAACCTGCTGGTGGTTCGTTTCGAAACTCCCCGCTTCCTCATTTCTGGGACGCAGCAACTGAGCCAGGGCGGCCCGGATGCCCCGGGTTGGTCCGGCCTTGTCCTGGTTGGCCAGGCCCTGCGTGATGCGATCGAGGATCATGGCTAGCAGGACGATGGCGATGCCGCCGACGGCAGCCATGCCGACATCGAGACGTCCCAGCCCCTGCAGGACCACAAGTCCGAGCCCTTCGGCCCCGATCATGGATACGATCACCGACATGACCATAGCCATCAGTACTGTCTGGTTGAGGCCGCCCAGAATGGTTGGCAAGGCCAATGGAAGTTGGACTTCCCAGAGAAGTTGGCGATCGGTGGCACCGAAGGCCCGCCCCGCCTCGACCATCTCCTTGTCGACAAGACGAATCCCGAGATTGGTGAAGCGGATCAGCGGCGATATCGCCGCCACGATGACCGCGACTGCCCCAGGCACCGTTCCGACGCCGAACAGCATGACCACCGGGACCAGGTAGACGAAGCTGGGCGTCGTCTGCATGACATCGAGCACCGGCCGCACGATGGTCCAGGCGCGATCGTGGCGCGCGCACAGGATTCCGATTGGAATGCCAAGAATGACGCACACCACGATTGCCGTGGCGATGAGCGACAGGGTGGTAATCGCTTCCGCCCACAGGCCCATGAAGGCAATCAGGGTCAGCGAAAGCAGCGTGAATATAGCCACGCCACGCGATGCGGAGCGCCATGCGATGAGGGCAAAGATCCCGATCAGGATTGGAAACGGAATGGCATGGAGTCCATGGTCGATCGCGGTCAGAAGGGTCTCGACGGGCCACTTGATGGTCTGGAAAAGCGGCCGGAAATGCATTGCCAGCCAGCGGACGCCGACCTGGATCCACTGGTCCAGCGGGATGACATAGAGATTATCGACATCCAGCATGATCAGGCCTCCGCTCCCCGGGATTGCGAGGAAGCCGCCGCCGGAGCGCCAATGCGGGACAGGATCTGGAGTGGATCGACACGCCCCAAATATCGGCCGCCCTCGTCAACAACGGCTATCGGCCGGTCTCGATGGCACAGGCTGGCCACCACCGACAGCTTTTCCGTGCCGCATACCGTCTCATAGTCCTTGCTCATCAATGATTGGATCGCCGAACCATCGGCGAGGCGTGGCAACTGGCGTGGTCCGACGACACCCACGACCTGCATCGAATCGTCGACGATGAACACCGGTTCGCCATCGGCATCGCGGCCGCCGGACGCACGTCCGTCTAGCCGGAGCGGGCTGCTTTCCACCATCACGGAACTCGCATCGAACAGATGGGCCCGGTTGACGTCGCGGGTGAAGGCTGCGACGTAGTCATTGCCGGGCTTGGTCACGATGTCCTGCGGAACGCCTTCGCGCATCACCATTCCATCCGCCATAATGGCGACCCTGCTTCCGAGCTTCAGCGCCTCCTGGAAATCATGCGTGATGAATAGGATGGTCTTGTGGAAAGTCCTGTGCAGGCGCAGCAGTTCGTCCTGCATTTCGCTGCGGATGAGTGGGTCCAGCGCGCTGAAAGCCTCGTCCATGATCAGGACATCGGCATCCGTGGCGAGTGCGCGGGCCAATCCGACGCGCTGACGCATGCCGCCGCTCAGCGTACCGGGAAGATGATTTGCCCACGAAGCCAGCCCGACGACCTCCAGCACCTCCATCACCTTCTTCCTGCGCGCGGCGGCTGGCACACCGCGCAGTTTCAGGCCGAACTCGGCATTCTCCAACACAGTTCTGTTCGGCAACAGGCCGAAGTGCTGGAACACCATGGAGATACGCGTCCGGCGGATTTCGCGCAGCCGCGCTTCGCTGGCGCCGGTGATCTCCTCGCCATCGATAAGGATGCGCCCTGCATTCGGCTCGATGAGGCGATTGATGCATCGCGCAAGCGTCGACTTACCGGAGCCGGACAAGCCCATGATCATGTAAATCGAACCGACGGGAACGGACAGCGACACGTCGCTCAAGCCGACGACCTGCCCGGTCTTCTGGAGCACAGCTTCCTTTGTCTCGCCAGACTTCAGCATGGCCAAAGCCGATTCCGGCGATCTGCCGAAAATCTTGTACACGCCCTCGACCGTTATGCGATCCGTCACACCTGTCCTCCACTCCTGGCCTGGCGGACGATAGTCAGCACATTCCAGAGCCACGATCCCGATTAATGAAGATAGAACTGCACCCGCCGTCTTCCCCCGTTCGGCAGGATACCCGCGTAGCCCAGTGCTACGAAGGAAAGCATACGGCTCGCGGGTTCGATGGTATAGGCTCTCCGCTACCCGGATAGGT
The DNA here is from genome assembly GCF_006443035.1 of Mesorhizobium sp. B1-1-6. Classification (NCBI taxonomy): domain Bacteria; kingdom Pseudomonadati; phylum Pseudomonadota; class Alphaproteobacteria; order Hyphomicrobiales; family Phyllobacteriaceae; genus Mesorhizobium; species Mesorhizobium sp. B1-1-6. Next base: position 359,261 of record NZ_VFWR01000005.1, read on the forward strand.
ATAATCCGGGGCGCCCGTATGGAGAAACGGCGTGCTGGCTTCGCTTAAAAACCCTGCCCTCATGGTCGTGGACATGCAGAACGATTTCGTGCGCAGGCATGCGCCGATGGAGGTTGCATCCGCGCGCGAAACCATACCTTCGATCGGCAGACTCATTGCGGCGTTTCGCGGCAACGGCAAGCCGGTGGTATTCACGCGATACGTTGCCGACTCCCTGTATCAGGCCCTCGCCGGCAAGCTGACCTGGATCAAGCTGACCGATGCGCCGACCCATGCGTGCGTACCAGGCTTCATGCGCTCCTACGGCGATGTCGAGGGCATGCGGGATGCCGCGGAGGTGATTGACGAGCTTGCGCCACAGGATGGCGATATCGTGCTGGACAAGGTCTATTTCAGCGCCTTTCATGCCACGGATCTTGCCAAGACGCTCAAGCTGCTTGCGGTGGACGGTCTGGTATTCGTCGGCACGGTAGCGGAGATGTGCGTCGAAGATAGCTGCCGTCACGCCGTGCATTTCGGTTATCCCACGATTGTGGTGGAGGATGCTGTTTCTTCCAACCATCCGCCCAGCCGGCAGGCCATGCTCGATGCTTTCGCACGCAACTACGGCTGGGTCATGACCACGGACCGGCTCCTGAATTCTTTCGCGGTCGGGCAAGCGGGAAGCGAGGTCTTGAACCTACCGCAGCGGTGAAAAATCGGTCGGGATCAGGATTCGGTTTTCCATCGTTTCGATATTCTCGGTGAGCTTGACGGTAAACGCCCGCCACGCGGGATCTTCGGCCAGCCGCTGACGCCGCTCGGCGCGGTCGTTCAGGTCGCTATAGCCCCATAGATGCACGACATGGTTGAGAGGTCCGATCTCGGTGCGGAAATAGCCGATCAGGTTCCCCAAGATCGGCTGCTGGATGGCAAGGCCTTCCTCGCTGATAAGCTGCATGTACCTGGCGAGACGGCCGGCCCTTATCTTGTAGATGCGTTCCTCGACAATCATGGCGTGACAGCTCCCATCAGGCGATCACCCGCGACTTTTCCCTGCCCGCTTCCTTCTCGCGCATCGCAAATACGGGCATCACTTCCTTGATGAACAGCGCCAGCGATTTCTTCTGCACCTCAAACGGCAGGTCGAAGGCGAGGCCGAGGCAGAACTGGTCTACGCCCGCCGCTTCATAGACCATCAGCTTTTCGACCACCTCGTCCGGGGTGCCGAAAAGGAGATTGTCGCGGATCGACCGCGGATCGTAGTCGCCGCTGTTGCCAACGGTGTCGTAAGAAACCGCTTCAGGAAAGCCGTTCTTCACCGTGCCGATGTTCTGGAACAGGTTCTCGAAGCTGCGCCCATATTGATAGCTGTAGCGAACCGGCAGTTCCCAGTCCTCGGGACGTTCATACACGCAAGTGCGGCGCAGCATCATGAACCGCGGTCTCGGCACTTCGGGATGATCCTGGACCGCCTTCTTGAACTTGTCGCCGAGAATGCCGATTTCCGCGACCGGCCGCGACAACGGCGTGGAGAGGATGTTGTGGCCATTGCGCACCGCCCAATCGAATGTGCCGGGGTCACGCGCCGCCACCCAGATGGGCGGGTTGGGTTGCTGCAAGGGCTTCGGCACCGAGGTTGCCAGCGGGAAGTGGTAATACTTACCCTCGTGGGCGTAGTCGCCTGCCCATAATTTCTGGACTGCCGGCAGCAGTTCCTGCATGTAGGCGCCGCCTTCCTGTTGCGGGATGCCTCCCGCCATACGGTCAAATTCATACTGATAGGCGCCGCGGGCGATGCCGAATTCCAGCCGCCCTCCCGTCAGGTGATCGCAAAGTGCGGCCTCTCCCGCGAGACGGATCGGGGTCCAGTACGGCGCGACGATGGTGGCGGTGCCAAGCCGGATCTGTTCGGTATGAGCTCCCCACCAGACCAGCAACTGGAACGGGCCGGGCGCGATCGTGAATTCAATCGTGTGATGCTCGGGCGACCAGGCGGTCTCGAAGCCGCCGGCATCGGCCATACGGACCAGTTCCAGCGTCTCAGCCGCCACCTGGCGCATATCCTTGTCGGGACTGAACCTCTCCATGTTCAGGGAAACGGAAAATTTCATGGCAATGACCTTTTCGAATATTAGGGAACCGTCGGATGAGCGTCAGCGCAAACGGATTACGAACGGGTCCTGCGTGGCGCCGGAGTAGTCGATGACGACATTCTTCAGGCGGGAGAACTCGCGCATAACCTCGAAGCCCCCGCGCTTGCCGTAACCGCTCTCCTTGAACCCGCCGGAGGGCGACATGTAAGCAGCAGAGCGATACGTATTGACCCAGACCGTGCCGGCATCAACGTTGCGCGCAAAGCGCAGCGCCCGGTCGATGTCGCGGGTCCAGACACCCGCCGCCAGCCCATACTGGGTGTCGTTGGCAAGCCCAATCAGCTCGCTTTCATTGTCGAACGACACGACGCCCACGACGGGCCCGAAAATTTCGTCGCGCATGAAGCGCATGTCGTTGCGCGCATCCGCCAGAACCGTGGGCTCGTAATACCAGCCGCCGGGGAGGTCGTCCCGCCGCGGCCGGTGGCCTCCGGCAACCAGCCGCGCGCCATCGGCGACGCCGTAGTCCACATACTGCTCGACCTTGTCGAGTTGGGCAGCGAGCGCCAGCGGACCGATTTCCGTGGCCTCATCGGTCGGATGGCCGATACGCACGCGCCTGGTACGATCCGCCAGCTTTTCTACGAATGCGGCATAGATGGATTTTTCGACGAAACAGCGCGAGCCTGCGATACAGGTCTGCCCGGCAGCGGCGAACACGCCGGCAACCACGCCGTTCACCGCGCGCTCGATGTCGGTATCGGCGAATACGACATGAGGCGACTTGCCGCCCAGTTCCATCTGACACGAAACAAGTCGGCTGGCAGCGTTGGCGGCGATGCGGCGGCCGGTTGCCGTACTGCCTGTGAAGGCGATCTTGGCGACATCGGGATGCAAGGTCAGCGCTTCGCCCGCCGTGGCGCCCTTGCCGGTAACGACATTGAAAACGCCAGCCGGGAAGCCCGCTTTTGCAATCAGTTCGGCGAGGGCAAGGGTGGACGCGGAAGTATGCTCTGATGGCTTGACCACGACCGTATTGCCAATTGCCAGGCAGGGTGCGAGCGTGCCGGTCAGCAGCATCAGCGGTGAATTCCACGGCGAGATCATGCCCACCACGCCGATGGGCTCGCGCAGCGTGAAGTTCAGCATATCGAGCTTATTGACCGGTATGGTCTCGCCATGCAGCTTGTCGGCCATTCCGGCGAAATAGAGATAGCTGTCCGGCGCCGCGCGCAGTTGCACACGCATCTCTTTCAGAAGCTTGCCGTTGTCACGCGTCTCGATGGCCGCGAGTTCATCGGCGTGTTCCGCGATGAGATCGGCCAACCGGCGCAGCAGCTTGCCGCGATCCGTCTGCGTCAGCCTGCGCCAGGCCGGATCGTGAAACGCTCTTTTGGCTGCCTGCACGGCGGCGTCGACATCATCCGCCCCGGCGTCGGCAACCTCATACCAAGGCGCCGCGTTCGTCGGATCGTAGCTCGGCATGTAGCGGCCGGACCGCGGCGCGACGCGCTCCCCGGCAATCAAAAGATCCTGGCGCGATCCTTCGATCATTTTCAGCGTCAGGTCCATCATCTCATCCCTTCGCGGTTTCTCGGTCGCCGGCCAAGCCGTTAAGCGACCGCCACGGACGCGGGGCGCCGTCTATCATCGCCACCCGGCCGCCATCGCTGGAATCGACGTAGATCCCGAAGCGAGAGTCCGCGCGCTCATGCAGGTAACGGCGCAGCGTTGCGCGTATCTGCCTGATCGGAATGCTGTCCCAAGGCAGCTCTTCATGGGCAAAGAACCTCAGCGACGGCGACAAATCCGGAATTTCGCCGGGCGGGCCCGCGAGCGCGCCACGGTAAACGACATAACCGGGCTGCTGGTCGGCCACATCGAAGACCGAATAGAGAAACGCATCGCTGGTGAGCGGCGCAACCACGCCGCCGCCTTCGAAGCTGAGCATGTCGCCCGGCTTACGGTGCGTTGCCGTCGGCAGTTCCCAGCCTCCGGCGCCATCGTCGCGCAGCAGGATGCGGCCGTCATGCTCGACCAGGTAGCCGATGATCATGCGATGGGAAGGCGTCCAGCCAGGCGGCATCGGGTCTTCCACGCAGACATAGCGCCCCCGGCAAAACCCTAGCGGAGCGGCAGGGCTGGTGCCGAAAGCACGCACCCGGCCGATCAGGATCACATGGTCTCCCGCCTCGATACGGTCATGCACCGTGCAGTCGAACCAGGTAAGGCTGTCGGTGAGCACCGGCGAGCCCGTATGCACGGTAGTATGGGCTATCGTCTCGAACTTGGAGAGTGACTTCGAGGCGAAGAGGCTCGCCACCTCCTTCTGGCGCTCGTGCAGTACGTTGACGGCGAAGCCTTCGGCCGTGTTGAATGCCGGAAAGCTGCTGGCGCTCTTTCCTATGCAGACGAGCAGCAGCGGCGGCTCAAGGGAGACTGAGGTGAAGGAATTCGCAGTCATGCCGCGCGGCGAACCATCTTCGTCCCGCGTCGTCACCACCGTGATGCCCGTGACGAAGGTGCCGAACGTTCGCCGCAGTTCCACTGGATCGATCGTGCTCAGCTCTTTTTCCCTCTTGTCCGTCATGCGTCCTGCCTCTCCAGGAGGGTGGAAGGATAAAGGGACGTGAGAGAGGGTCTTCCTGCTCTACGCAGGAGAGGCGGCAGTCAGACTCCTAGGACACGAAGCAGAGACCGCATCAGACAGGTTGCTCCCGGGCAATGGTCTCGTTGAGGCGTATTGCCAGTTCAAGCGCGAACCGACGTTCGGGTGAATCGATCTCGATGCCAAACAGTTCCTGGATACGGTTCAGGCGATAACGAAGCGTAGTAACATGCAATTCCATCGCGTCCGCGCAGGCCTGGCTGCGGCAACCGTGCTCCAGAAAGACGGTCAGGGTCCTGATATAGTCCGTTGCATGCGCCTCGTCGTGACGCACGACCGCGCCAATGGCGATATCCACGAACGACCTCACTTCCTTGCTGTCGGCCGCCGAAAGCAGCAGCGGAAAAGGACCGAAGTCCTGGGGCGCAAGCAACCCGGTACGGTTGAAGCGGACGGCAAGACGGATCATGCGCTCGCATTCAAGCCATGCCTGGGGATAGTCGTGAATGCTCGAACAGGTCTTACCCGCCACGATGATCGGCTTGGTGCCGATCAGCCACTGCGTTTCCTCGATCAGCTTGCGCACAAACGTCTTGACCACCGTGTCCGCGTCGCGGGGCGCGTCGGGAATGCGGCACAGAATGATCTCGCCCAATGCGGCGGCGGTCGCCTGCGGCGCCAATTGGCCGGCGAGCCGCATGATGGAGCGGTGCAGTTCGGGTATGGTCTTGCCCTTTTCCGGCACAGTTTCCGGGAGGCCGATCGCGACCAGCCTGGCGGTGGCGTTTACGTCAATGCCGAGCCGGCGCGCCCGCGCCGTCAAATCGTCCACGTTGCGCCAGTTGCCGGAAACGATTTCCATGAACAATTCGCTGGAAGTCTGCGATTCCGTCTGGAACCGTAAATGGCTGCGCATCAACTGGACGCTGAGCGCGAACCGAGCGCTCTGAAGAAGAAGATGATCGAGGTCGCCGAAATTGGCGTCGAGCGAAAACACGATCAGCGCCCCTACCGTCTTGCCATCCACGACCAACGGCTCCACCGCCGCCGGCAGGTTGAGGTGATGGCCGCCGCAGTTCAGGTACAGCTTGCGCATTTCAAGCCCGGCCTGGTCCGAGATATCGCGAGCAAGACGGAGAAACTGGCGGCTCATGCAATCGTCCATCTCCTCGCGCCAGCGGTCGGTGTCGATGAGGTCCGGCTTGGGCGAACGTCCGGCAACGACCAGGTTGGCAGTCAGATCCACCACGACGATTGCGTTCGGCAGGAAGGTTTCGACCATGGAAGCCGCGGATGCGACGGAACCGTCCGACAGGACCTGGTGCATCAGGGAGGAATGCGCGGCAAGTGCGTTTTGGAGTTGCGCGGCGGCAGCATGTTCCGCCCTTAGCCTGTGGGCCTTGTCCACGGCTATGGCGCCCAGATGGACGATCGTCTGCAGGAATGCGAGATCGGCCGCTGACAGATCGACAACGTCGCGCGACTGCACCGACAAGACCATCGCGCGGTCTTCCATGTCCCGGCAGCCCAGAGGCAAAACCACGACAGTGCGATAACCGCGCTGGATTGCCTCTTCCCGATAGCCCGGAAATTCGATGCTCTCCTGGGCATCGCGAATGATCACCGGATCATTGCGGGTCAACGCGATGAGGGATGGACTTGTCGCCAGCGTCCAGCGGTTGCGATAGGACTTCGTCAACTGGCTAGGATCATGCCGGGTCACGACCACAGCATTGCCATCCGCCTGATCGATGCTCATCACCGCCGCCATCGACCAGGCATCGTGCTGGCATGCCGCATCGACAAGGTGCTGCAGCGTTGTCTCGAGGTCGACGCTGGAATTGATGAGGCTGGTCACGTCGCGCAGGACGCGTGACAGCGGGCGATCCAAAGCGCTCAACAGAACCTCGCTGCTTGCCGGTACTCGATCGTTACATAGCCTTCCTGGTCGATGGCGCGCCACAGTCATATTCGTTACCGGGGGTCATGCCGCCGCCATATGGCCGGCATGGATAGGATCGACCTTGCCGGCTGTTCGCGAAAGGTTTGGCAGGCCTTCAAAGCGACATGATGACCGACTTGGTCTCCGTATAAAGGTTCAGCCCTTCCTGTCCCCGTTCCCTGCCCCAGCCGGATTGCTTGAAGCCGCCGGTGGGTATCGCCGCGTCCACCGAGCCGTGTACGTTGACCCCGATCCGGCCCGCGCGAATTCGCCGTACCATCTTGTGGGCGACGCTTAGGTCCCGCGTCCAGACGCTGCCAGCTAGTCCGAAGATGCTGTCATTCGCCTGCCGCGCGATCTGTTCCAGGTCGTCGTCATCGAAGCTCATGGCGCACAGGACAGGACCGAAAATCTCTTCCTGCACCACCGCCATGTCGGGTCGGGTATCGGTCAGCACCGTCGGCGCAATGAAGTTGCCTTCATTGCCTATCCGCGTGCCGCCAAACGCCACCGTTGCACCGGCGCTCCTGCCCTGCTCGATATAGCTCATGACGCGGTCGCACTGGACCGGGGAAATGACCGGCCCCATCTGGACGCCTTCGCTGAGGCCATGACCAACGCGGATGTTCCCCGCCCGCTGGCCGATCCCATCCACGATCTGGTCGAACACCTTCTTGTGGGCGAACAGCCGCGATCCTGCGGTGCAGACCTGGCCGCTATTGGCAAAAATGCCCTGCGTGACACCGGGAATGGCAACCGACATGTCAGCATCGGGAAAGACGATGACGGGCGACTTCCCTCCCAATTCGAGCGACACTTTCTTCAAATTGCCCGCGGCAGCCTTGACGATGACGCGGCCGATCTCGCTGGAACCCGTAAAGGCAACCTTGTCGATCTGGGGGTGCGAGGCTATCGCTGCGCCCGCCGTAGGTCCAAAACCGGTCACGATATTGATCACGCCGGCGGGAATGCCGGCCTCCTGGACCAGTTCACCGAAGCGCAGCGCCGTCAGCGGCGTCTGCTCCGCCGGCTTGAGCACGATCGTGCAGCCGGTGGCCAGCGCCGGAGCTACCTTCCAGGCCAGCATGAGCAGTGGCGCATTCCACGGAATGATCTGCCCGACGACGCCGACCGGCTCGCGCACCGTGAAGGCATGGTACTTGTCCGGCGCAGAGATCGAAATGGTTTCGCCTGTGATCTTGGTCGCCCAGCCCGCCATGTAGCGGAACATATCCACGCTGAGCGTGACGTCGGAATTCCGGGCATTGGCAAGCGGCTTGCCATTGTTGAGAACCTCCAGTTCGGCCAGTTCATCGGCGTTCTGTTCCAGCAGATCCGCCAGTTTCCAGATGAGACGTCCACGTTCGCTGGGCGTGATGCGGCTCCATGGGCCTTCTTCAAAGGCCTGCCGCGCAGCTTTGACGGCATTGTCGATATCGGCGGCGTCGCCCTCCGGAACCTGTGCAATTATGCGTCCCGTGCCCGGATCATATGTGTCGAAAATCTTCCCGGACTGAGCCGGCACCCATTTTCCATCGATAAGGAGTTTTTTCTCCTGGCGTAAAAAGGACGCCGCCTTCTCTCCAATTCGGAACTGATCAGCATGTGTGTTCATCGAATTCTCCATAGGTATCGGGAAGCGCCTTGCCCGGATTCGTTCAAGGGCGTCCATCTGAAGCGCCCTCGTTAAAGCTTGTCACTCGATCACGAAGTGGTCGGGTCCGACCGCGCGAGGCTGCCGGTTCGGCGGAATGAAATCGAGCGGCCGCACGGGAGACGGCAATTCCGTCACTGGCTTGCCGATCAAGCGGTGCCTGTCCGCGGCCGGCTCCGGGTTCGGCACCGCTGCCATCAGCTTCTGGGTATAGGGATGTTTCGGATTCCCTATCACCTCGCGGCTGGGCCCGATCTCCACGATCTCGCCAAGATACATGACCGCCACGCGGTGGCTGACACGTTCGACAATGGCCATGTCGTGACTGATGAAGAGGTAGGACAACCGCAGGTCCTCCTGCAACTCAAGCAGCAGGTCGATCACCTGCGCCTTTACCGAAACGTCGAGCGCCGAGACGGCCTCGTCGGCTATAATGACCTTCGGGTCGAGCATCAGGGTCCGCGCAATGCAGATTCGCTGACGCTGTCCGCCGGAAAACTCGTGCGGAAGACGGGTGATCATCGACGGTTCGAGGCCGACACGCTCCAGAAGATGTTTCGCCTTGTCCAGGGCCTTGGCCCTGGTCGCCAACCCATGGCATAGCAGGGGCTCCGCCAGGATCGCACCGACGTTTTGCTTCGGGTCCAGGGAACTGAAAGGATCCTGGAAGATCATCTGCACATTGCGCCGGAGATCCGAAAGATCGGACCTGTTGTCGCGCCGCACCGTGCGTCCGTCGAAGACCACCTCGCCGGAATCCGGAGGATTGAGAAACAGGATGCTGCGTCCGGTCGTCGACTTGCCGCAGCCGGATTCGCCAACCAGCGACAGCGTTTCTCCAGGCATGATGTCGAAGCTCAGACCCTCGACGGCATGGAGACGCCCCACCTTGCGACGCATCGCCCCGCCACGCACGTCGAACCGGGTCACCAGCTTGCGCACGCTCAAAACCGGCTTCGGCACAGCATCCTTGGCGGGCGCGCGGTAGGAGCGGGCGACGCCTTGCCCCAGGCGGGGGACCGCGTCGATCAGCATCCTCGTATAGTCCTCGCGCGGACGCTCGAAAACGTCCTTTACTGCTCCCGTCTCCACCACGCGTCCCTTGTGCATGACCATGACGCGGTCGGCGATGTTGGCCACTACGCCCATGTCATGCGTGATGAACAGGATCGCAGTGCCGGTATCGCGCTGGACCTCGTTCAGGAGATCGAGGATTTGCGCCTGTATCGTCACGTCGAGCGCTGTTGTCGGCTCGTCGGCGATAAGCAGCTTCGGCGAGCACGCCAATGCGATGGCGATCATGATCCGCTGCCGCATCCCCCCGGAGAACATGTGAGGATAGTCATTGAACCGCCGCCGCGCGTCAGGAATGCGAACGCGGTCGAAAAGCCGGATGCCCTCCTCCCGCGCCTCGGCATCGCTTAAGGGTCGATGCTGGCGCAGCATTTCCTTGATTTGGGTGCTGACCTGCAGAACCGGGTTCAGGCTCATCATCGGTTCTTGGAAGATCATGCTGGCAATGCCGCCACGCACCCGCCGCAATGTCGATGTCGACGCCCCCACCACTTGCTGGCCATCCACGATGACCGAACCGGTCACTTGGGTATTGCCGGAAAGCAGTCCCATGATCGTCATGGAGGTGACGCTCTTGCCGGACCCCGACTCGCCGACAAGCGCCAGCGTCTCGCCAGCATGGATGGCCAGATCGACATCATGCACCACCTGATGCTTGCCGAAAGCGACGTTGAGGCCTTTTACCTCGACCACTGGATCGGATTTCCGTTCACTCATGAGTTTGGCGCCGGTGCAACAGTGAAGCCCGCCTGCGAGCGAGAGCGCTCCGAAGTTGGAGCCCAGGTGAGCATTTCGAGCGCGTACAGCGCATCCAGCGTCTCGCGCGACAGGGGAATGCCCTTCTGGTGCGCCATGGCGATCTTTTCCCGAGGCCGAACGGCAACGTGCCCGGACGCCTTCAGTTCAGGCCTGCGGGCGCTGACCATGAGAAGCGCGCAGCCCGGCGTCAGCCCGGCGGCGTCGATCGATCCCAGAACCGCCGTGTCCTCACCGAGGAGCGCCGCCAGGGCATCCCGGCCCCGGCCCGAATAAAGCACACCCCGTGCGTCGGGGTCAGCCAACAGCCAGTCGAAGGTTCCATCCCTGGCGATGATGCCGATAGAGGAGAGATTGTAGTCCATCGCACCGACCAGCGTGGCCGGAACAAGCGACAGCTCGGTCGCCGCCAATATCCGGCACATTTCCCATTTGGCGCCGCCTGCATGCGCGGCGAGAGCATCGATCGCGGCAGGTCCCGTTTCCAGAAATGAAACGCCGGCGGCGTCCAGCATCGTGAGCCCGTTCGATTTCCGGTAGCGGAAGCCATGGGAGGGCCGCGGTCCCGCCTGGCGAATTTCATCCAGAATAGCCGGATCGAGCGCCGCACCTGTTGCAACGAGATGAGCGCCCCGGTCAGCGGTTCCGAACGCGTAGCCCAGCGCCCTGAGCGACCACGGCAGGACGCGAGTCAGTTCGGAATAGGCAACAAACATGCTCGTGCTCACAGGGCGACCTCATTCTCATGCTTGCGAACCCGGGAACCCGGCCTGCCAGGCTCGAGGAATTCCGAAGGCAGCGGCTGGTCTTGGAAGAAAGTCCCCCGCACATAGCGGATGCTGAGCGGCGTCGAGCCGCGAATGCCCAGCGACGCAAGGAAAAACCGTATGAGATCGGCGGGGACGAAATCGCGATGCGCGAGCGGATCGCGTATTTCCGCATAGAGCAGGCCATCCAGATATTGCACCCGCGAAATGGCGTAATGCAAGTCCGGATGGTCGAGGACGACGTCGCCGGCGCGCTCCTTGTCACCACGGCTGACCAGCACCGCCGCCAGCCTCTGGATCAATCCGATATGATCGATGAAGGATTCGAAACGCTCGTGCGGGTCGATGACCCGCTCGCCGCGCCTTTGTTCGCCATTGTCGATCGAATGGTACCAGAAGTGCTGATGGGTTTCGGCAAGCGTGCGGTCGGCGGTGAGAGCCCAGACGTAGTTCCTGCGCAGGATCTCGCGCAATTCAGCGACCGTCATTGCTGGCTGCAATTGCCGCTTGCGGGCTGCGCCGATCTGGAAATAGGGCGCGATGGCGTCACAAAAGTCCGGTACCACGTCGAGAAGTACGCTGTGGAACTGCTCACTGGTCTCGCCATCCATGACTTCTGCGACGTGCGCAGCAACGTCGCCCCAGCACCGAAACTGTCCTTCGCGCAGGCTTGCCGATATGCGTGTCAGGTTCTCGATGATGGTTTCGTTGGCCACCACGTAGTCCTGCGTCTGTGGGTCGGTCTGCGCATAGATGCGGATGGTGCTCTCTATCGAGCCGCGGACAACTGAAATGCTTCCCGCATCGACCGGCAGGCTTTTTGCGTAGCCAAGAGCCGCCTCGCGTACGGTCACCCATGTGGCGACCCAATGCGGCCAGCGCTGGAGGGCAACGCACATGCCCTGGCCTGAGGAGTTGCCTATTCCAAGCCCGCGCGCGATCGAAATGTCGAGCTGCGCTGCGTCCGGATTGCGCCGCCGCGCCACGGCATTGACGAGATCGATGGAGACGAGCCGCACCAGGTAGATGGCGAAGATATCCGCAAAGAACGGGTGCGCCAGCGGATGCCCCTCGGGAATGCCCGGATAGGAAACCGTGCCATTCCGGCCGCTGCTTTGAAAGCCACCGTTCCGCATGAGATAGGCGATGCCCAGCTCGGGGGCGGGCTGTTCGCCGCGGGACAGTGCTTCGACTACGGCGTCGAAATGCCGGCTGCTGCGATTGGCCGGGGTCCAGCCGACCACATCCGAATCCGTACGCATCTGGCCTTCAGCCTTGATGTCGAACGTTTCAAATTCCCGCTCGATACGCTGTTGGCTGGCAAGATTGACGAAGAGCGCGCCGAACATGTCACGGTCCGCGCCATCGGAGCGGCGTCCGACTTTTTCGATTCCGTCCCATGGATATGCTCGGGCAATATAGGAGAAGGAATGGCCTTCCGCGTCGATCCGGTAGACGAATCTCGCCGCGCCGTCATCGCCGCATTCCGCCGAGATCATCCTTATCTGCCAGCGTTCGCGAACGATCCTGCGCAACAACATGTCGGCAAAACTGACGCGCGAAGCCTTGAAGCAGCGAAGGTTCTCCACACGCATCAGAACATCCGCCGGCCGCATCCATCGCCGCGCTTTCAGGGCACCTTCCCGGCCGGCAAACTCCTGCAGGCGTTGTTCTATGAATGCCGGCAGCGGCGGCTCGATCTGGTTAGACGTCATTTCCCTGTTCCAATCAGCGATCATTGCGGGACGCGGCCTCGTTCATGCTCGACCCGACAAGATAAAATGTGAAAACTGTAAGGGCGACGGCAGCGCCCGGCCCCAGGCTGAGCAGCGGCAGGATCGGCAGGAACATCGAACCGTCGCGTACCATGCCGCCCCAATCCGGAGCCGGCGGAGGAACGCCCAGCCCCAGGAAGCTGAGGCTTGCGGAGGTGAAGATCGCGAAGGCCACATTGATTGCGAACTGCGCCCACACCACGCGCATCGTGTTTGGCATGATATGATGGCGGATGATCCAGAAAGAGCTTGCGCCCGTGGCGCGCGCAGCTTCCACGAAGACCATTTCCCGGACGACGAAGACCTGACCACGAACCAGCCGGGCGACCGTCGGCGCGGTGACGACACCCAGCGTGACCGCCAGGTTGACCACCGATGGCCCGAGCATCGCGGTGATGATCAATGCGAGAACGAGTCCCGGCAAGGCGATGAAAATGTCGATGATCTGGACGAGGACAAAATCGATCCAGCCACGGAAAAATCCGGCGATCAGGCCAATGGGGGCGCCGATCAGCACAGCCACTATGGCCGCCGAAGCGCCCACCTGCAGTGAAACCCTTGTTCCGTAGATGACGCGCGACAGCACGTCCCGGCCAAGTTGATCCGTGCCAAGGATGTTTTCAGCCGAAGGCGGGCCGAGGACGTTTACCGTCGTGGCGGTCGGGTGCAGGGGCGCGATCAAGGGCGCGAACACCGCGATCAAAGTGATGATCACCAGAAGCGTCAGGCCAAGGACCAATCGGAATGGAAGTTTTCTCATTGGATGCTAAGCCGATGTTCGCACGAGCGGATTGACGAGGCTGTAGGTCACGTCCGCCACAAGGTTGAGGATCATCACGCCGACGATGATCACCATTCCAACCGACAGCATGACAGGAAAATCCCGGGACGAGATCGCTTCCACCAGAAGCCGGCCCATGCCCGGCATCGAAAAGACGGTTTCGGTGACGACCGCGCCGCCAACCAGTTGTCCAAGCGAAAGACCGGCATAGGTGATCAAGGGCAATATGCTGTTGGGCAGAATGTGCCGGTAGGAAATGCGCGCCTCGGACAGCCCCTTCGAACGCGCGGCCTGGATGTAGAGGCTGCCTTTCACCGACTGGTATTCGGCTTTGTAGACGAGCGTGAAGGAGCTAAAATAAAAGGTCGTAAGCGTGATGACGGGCAAGATCATGTGGATGAGATGCTGCCCGGCGCCCCGTGACCACGGCGACCATCCGGTCGTCGGTAGCCAGCGGAGTTGAACCGAAAACAGGTAGATCAGCAGCAGTCCGAGAAAGAAATTCGGTACGGTGATGCCGACGATGCTGACGGCGGCGGTGAGCCGGTCCACCAGCTTTTTCATGAACGTCGCCGAATTGATCAGCGTGGCGCCCAGGAAAGCGATGAGGATTGCCCAGGATGCCAGCTCAAGCGTTAGAGGAAGGGCATCCGCGATCATTTGCGCGACAGGCTGTTGGGTGGAATAAGACCGGCCCAGGTCGCCCGACAATGCGGCGCTGATCCAGTTCCAGTAACGCGACAGAATGGGCTGGTCGAAGCCTAGCTTCGCGTTGAGTTCGGCGATCGATTGGGGGGATGCGTTCTCGCCCAGCATGATCGCCGCCGGCGTCCCCAGAAAGGACGTCACCGACGTGAACAGCAGAAACGTCAGAACGATAACGTTCGGAACCATGATCGCTATGCGGGAAAGTACAAGCGCAAGCATGCCGGCCTCAGTTCATCGCGAAGGATTGAAGAAACGCCTCCGGGGCGCCCGTCCCGCAAAGCGGGCGGTTGGGCACATCCGATGGGCGGCGGTCATAATGGCGATCAAGTTCCTCTACCGGTTGCAGGCGGGACCAGGTCCCACCCGCGCCAGAGGCCGCGGCGCGCCGCGCCGCGCCGCGGCAAAGCATGAAGATCAGGCCTGCGTTTTCCAGACGTAACGGAACCGCGGGATCTCGTCCGGCATCGGAGCGAACCCTTTGACGGTGTTGCGCATGGCGTTGAATTCGACGCTGAACCCGACGGGCATGTAAGGCAGATCGGCAGAAATCTGACGCTGGATCTTTTCGTACAATTCCTTGCGGCGCGCCTGATCGGAAATTACCCGCGCTTCATCGATCCATTTGTCCACTTGGTCATTCTTGTACCCCGTGGAGTTCGCGGTGCCTTTGCTGGAGAAGAGATAGTGGATCAGGCCGTCGGGATCCGCCCGTTGCGTCCAGCGCATCGGCGTGAAGCGTATCTCGCCTGAGACCGCCTTTGCGTAGTAGTCGCTTTGGGGGACCGGCTCGAGCTCAATGTTGAGGCCGATCGCGTCGAGGTCTTCCTTGGCAAGTTCGGCAAAGCGTCGCAGCGTATCGCCGCTTGGCGCCGCAAGCTTGATGGTGGTGCCCTTCAGGCCGGAATCAGCCAGGATCTTGCGCGCCTTTTCCGGATCGTATTCGTAGTGCACCAGATCGGTTGGGGTCCACCACAGGCCGTCTGGCGTGAAGCTGTCGGAAATCTTGCCTTGCCCCGCCCATATGATCTGGTTGATGCGGTCGCGGTTGAGGCCATGCGCGATGGCCTGGCGCAGTTCCGGCTTGTTATATGGCTCGGCGTCCCACCGCCACTGGTAGGAATACCAGACGCCACCCTTCGACGGCACAAGCTCGATGTCCGGGCTGGCCTTGGAAAGGCGCGTATCCAACGGATCAAGCTGGCTTATGAAATCCAGTTCACCGATGGCCATGCGCTGAATGCCGACGACGTTCGTCGGAATGTCATGGAAGGTAATGCCGTCGAGATATGGCATTCCCTTCTGCCAATAGCTGTCGTTCTTGGTGAGCGCGATGCGCGACCCGCGGACCCATTCGCCGAAAACGAACGGACCGGTCCCGACAGGATTGGAACCGACGTCGCTGCCGTATTTCTTGGCCGCAGCTGGCGAAGCCATCAGCCCTGCGCGGTCGGCAAACAGCGCCAGCAGCGGCGGATAAGGTTCCTTCATGTCGATGGCGACGGTGAATTCGTCCAGCACTTCGACATTCTTGACGCCTTCCAGCAACTTGAGCTGCGATGAGTTGCCTTTCGGATCGAGACGTGCATCAAGGTTCCATTTCACGGCCTCGGCGTTGAACGGTGTGCCGTCATGGAACTTCACGCCTTCCTGCAGCTTCAGGACCACGCGCTTGCCGTCGTCCGAAAACTCCCAGCTTTTCGCCAGGGCAGGCTTCAGGGAGAAGTCCGCCTCGGTCTCGAGAAGCGTATCGAATATCAGGAAAAGGATCTGCCGCTCGGTCCATTGCGACGACTGAAGCGGGTCGAGCGTGCGGACGTCGCTGATGAAGCCGACGTTGAGCGTGCCGCCGGTGACCGGCTGGGTATCTTGAGCCAGCGCTACCGCCGGCAAAGAGGCCACGATTGCGAAGCCGCTGACGGCGGCCATAAATTGCCTTCTATCCATGACAAATCCTCCGTTGGTTCAGTTCCCGATATTATCGGCATTGCCGTTATTGGCCTCCGGGCAAGGACCCGGAGGCTTGCGCGTTATTTGCTCTCGGCTGGCAGCGGCCGGCCGGCCTGATCGACTCCCATGATCCGCATGTCGTTGAACCGATCGCCGATGCGATGGTGCGGACGCCCGCCGCTCGCGGCGCCCAAGGCGATGACGATCTCGTCATGCGCAGGCGCGTCGGGAATGGTGAATTCCACGGTCAGAAAATGAGCGCGGCTTCCCTTCTTCTCAGCGTCCTTGTGGGTCAAGGGAACGGTGAGCGCGGTGCCGGCGCCGGCACGCTTGTTCGTGAACGGGAGAAAGGAATCGCCACCAGCGGCGATGCGGAAGACATTGCCGAAATGCAGCGTGTGGATCAGGCCGGCCGCGTGTTCGACTTCGCCGTCCGTCCCGGTCACCGCGCACTTTCCAAACGCTTCTATCCTGTCCGGACCGCCCATGATCGCCACCAGGCGAGGCACGAGGGCATCCGTGAGAGCCTTGGCGTGCTCCATGATGTGCGGCTGCAGGTCCTCGACGAATGCCGATCCTGCCCAGGGATTACGGATTACCGCCGCGCAGGCGGCCATGCGAAGCGGAACCGGCGCGACGCGCCCCCCTTCGATAAGCGTGTCCTCGACGAAATCGACGATCTTGCGGATCAGGACCCCAGTCATTTTTCCACTCCGCCGGCTGCGAGTTCGGCAAGCACGCGGTTGGCGATGCGATGGCATTCGACGCCGACAGGAACGCCGCAATAAATCGTGAGATGGGTTATCAACGCGTCCAGCTCGTCACGGGTGACCCCGTTGCGAAGGGCGCCGCGAAAATGCAGTTCCCACTCATGCATGC
The DNA here is from genome assembly GCF_006443035.1 of Mesorhizobium sp. B1-1-6. Lineage (NCBI taxonomy): Bacteria > Pseudomonadati > Pseudomonadota > Alphaproteobacteria > Hyphomicrobiales > Phyllobacteriaceae > Mesorhizobium > Mesorhizobium sp. B1-1-6. Next base: position 376,227 of record NZ_VFWR01000005.1, read on the forward strand.
GGTTGAGCGCGGCAATCATGACGATGTTCAGCATGCTGCGGGTCCTGGCATCCAGCCTGTCGTCACCCCAGGCCGTTCCCCAGCAATATTCTGTGATAAATGACTGAAAACCCTTGGAAAACTCGGTTGCCTTGCTCAGCGAATTTTCAACATATTCGCTGCCGAGCGTCGCCTTGCGCCGCTCCAGCCCACGCTCAAATAGCGTCTCGTTCATTCGTCTTCCCTTCATTTTCAGCGTGGACGCAAAAGGAACTCGCGGACATGGTCGGACACCAGCTTGGATGCCTCGACCAGGACGCTGTGCTTCAGGCCGGCCAGAATGCGTAATTCCGAATCGGGGATCAGCCGGTGCATCGTCTCGGCCATCCGGACATTCGACCCCTGATCGAATTCGCCCGTCATCACCAGCGTTGGCTGTCTGATCTCGGGAAGCCGATCCACCAGTTCGGTAAGGCCGAACACCCGATACGCCTCCAGGTAAGACGGCACGTGGACAGCCTTGAGCTCGGCAATTCGCCGCTCGATCACATCGGGATGGCGCTCGGCGAATTCCTTGGTGAACCAGCGGTCGTGCGCAGCACCAACGACTGCGTCCATACCGCCGTCGCGGATCATCTGCAGGCGCGCCACAACCTTCTCACGTTCGGCGGGGGTGCGCCCCGCAACTGCGGAAAGAAGCACGACGCGCTCAAACCGGTCCGAATAGGAACAGGCCAGTTCTTGCGCGATCAAGCCCCCCAATGAAAAGCCGACCAGATGGGCTTTGGGCACGCCGGCGTCGTCCATCACCCGAACGATATCGGCGGCAAACTTCTCGACGGAATATTCCGAATCGATGTGCGCGGACTGACCATGACCGCGCAGGTCGGAGCGAATAATGTCGAAGCTGCCCTCCAATTGGAGGCTGACGTCCTCCCAGCTTTGCAGGTTAGCGCCGACACCGTGCACCAGCACGAGAGGATGGCCCTTACCGCTTCTCTCATAGGCGATGAGATCGTCTTTGGTGCGCATCGGCGCCATCCCAGGCCCCTCGTTCGAACTCGATTTTTTGGTATACCGACAGACAGGCAGATGGTCAACCGTATTTGAATCGGCTACTTGTGATGAAAGAGTCGAACGCGTAGCTGTCATGGAAGGAACGACGGGAGAGGACGCCGCGATGCATGAATGGACGGACTGGTCGATTGCGGATTCGCCGACATTGCGCGAGCAGACCGTTGTCACGCTGCGCGAGGCGTTGTTCAACGAAGTGTTCAAGCCGGGTGACAAGCTGGTGGAACGGAAGCTTGCCGAGCAGACCGGCGTAAGCCGCACAAGCATTCGGGAAGCGCTGAGCCAGCTTGAGTCCGAAGGGCTTGTGACTCGGGTAGCCGGCAAGGGCATGTTCGTGACCCGCTTGTCGGAACGGGAAGTCCGGCAGATCTACGAGGCCCGCGCAATCCTGGAATCGGCCATGGCGCGCCTGTTTGTCGAACGGGCCAGCCAGGAACAAATGGACGAATTGGCGCGGCGTATTTCGGAAGCAGGCGAAACCGACACCTCCGAGCTTGCCAGGCAGCATGCCGAGAAGCTCGACGCGGTGTGGGACATCATCATGCAAGGCGCAGGCAACGACATCACCAGGCAAATGACCTTTCTCCTGCATGGCCGCGTCACCTATCTGCGCACCGTCACCACCCGCGTCGCCTCGGCTGAACGGCGCAGGAATACGATGGCCTTGCTCCACGGCATTTTCGACGCGCTGCGCGCGCGCGATGCCGACCTCGCCGAAAAGCTCACGCGCGGGTATGTCGAAAGATCCGCGGCTTTCGCGCTGTCGCTGCTGCGGGACTCTGGGCAGAACGCCAAATCCTCATCACGCAAGCAACGGATCGACACATGAACTATGTCAGGCTCGGCAAGAGCAATCTGAAGGTATCCCGGCTATGCCTCGGCGCGATGGGATTCGGATCCGCGGGATGGCGGGCCTGGGTGCTCGATGAGAAGGCGTCGGCGCCGATCGTTGCGCGCGCCCTCGACCACGGCATCAACTTCTTCGACACCTGCGACTTCTATTCGGCTGGCGAGAGTGAACGCATTCTCGGCCAGATACTCGTTCTCAAGCAGCCGCGCGACAGCTTCGTCATCGCCACCAAGGCGGGAAACCCGATGGCCGCGCATTGCAACGGCCGCGGCTACTCCAGAAAGCACCTGTTCAAGGCAATCGACGATTCGTTGGTCCGCCTTGGAACCGATCACGTGGACCTCTTCCAGACGCATATCTGGGACAAGGACACCGACCTCGACGAACTGGTCGATGCCATGGCGGATATCGTGCGCGCCGGAAAGGCGCTCTATGTAGGCGTCACGACGATGCCCGGCTGGACACTCGCAAAATGCCGTGCGGCTGCCAGCGCACGCGACCTTCCGGCATTCATCTCGATGCAATGCGAATACAATCCCGCTCACCGGGAGTGCGAGCGGGAACTGCTTGCCTACTGCCGCCACGATGATGTTGCCCTGATACCGTTCAGCCCGATCGCGCGCGGCTTCCTTGCCGCGGATCGCCGCAATCCCGGCCAGCAGACGGCGCGCACGAAAAGCGACGACTATACGCAGAAATATTACCACCGCGACGGCGACCACGCCGTGCGCGAAGCCGTCGCTGCCGTTGCCGCCGACATCGGAAAGACACCGGCGCAGGTGGCTCTCGCCTGGACATTGGCGCGCCCCGGCATTACCGCGCCCATCTTCGGAGCGACCTCGACAGACCATGTCGACGAGGCAGTCGCGGCATTGGACATAGTGCTTACCTCCGAACATATCGACCGCATCGACGGGGCCTACGAGCCACGGCCGCTGAACGCCTCAGGCCACTGAATGAAGCACAATGCTTGCGGTAAGCTGATATGCTTGTGAAATTGCACTCGTTCGCGCACGTTTCAAAGGAGCAAATCCGCCGTGTATGATCTGCGAGTCCATGCTCCGCCGCGCCTGTACACGCAGGTGGCCGATACCATCCGCAACGCCATCGTCGTCGGAGAACTGGCGCCGGGAGAGCGGCTGGTGGAGCGCACGCTTTGCGAGCGCATGGGCGTTTCGCGGACGTCGCTCAGGGAAGCGATGCGCGAGCTCGAGAACGAGGGCCTTGTCACGAACCTGCCCAACCGGGGGCTTATCGTCTCTGTCGTCGATCCCAAGATCGCGAAGGACATTTTTGATCTTCGCGAGGCGCTGGAGGCGCTTGTATGCAGGTTGTTTTGCGAGAATGCGACTGACGATCATATCACGCGTTGTCGGGGCGTGTATGACGAGTTGATGGAAACCTATCGCGTCGGTGTGGCGCGCGAAATGATAGCTGCAAAGACTAGATTCTACGACGTCTTGGTAGCGGGCGCGAACAATTCCGAGGCGGAACGGATGCTTCGCAGCATCCATATGCGGGCCTCACAGTTGCGCATGATTTCTCTTTCCGATGCAGAGCGGCGAAAGGCATCTCAGGAAGAGCTGGCAGCCCTGCTCGACGCCCTTGTGAATCGCAGGGCATCGGATGCCGAGCGGCTTGCAAAAAAGCATGTACGCAAAGCCGCCCAGTTCGCGCTCGGGATGATCGAACAGCTTGAAAACCAATCCGTCAGCTGATCGGCGGCGCTTGAAAGCGCGAGACGCCGCCCGTCCGCCGCTACCCGCGGCGACGGTGAAGGAGAATTATGTCGTGGCGGGCGGCATCCGTACGCGCTATTTCGAAGCTGGCAGCGGACCGGCCGTGATCCTTCTGCACGGCTCGTCACTGGCGATCGATGCCTGGTCCACCTGGCACAACACCATCCCGGCACTCGCGCATGACTTCCGGGTGCTGGCGCCCGATCTGGTCGGCTTCGGTCTCTCGGATGCGCCGGTGGACGGGAAACACGTTCCCCGCCTCGAAAGGCGGCATCACGTTTCAGCCTTCATCGAAGCGCTCGGCATTACCCGATGCGCGCTCGTCGGCCATTCCGAAGGCGGTTTCATCGCGGCAATGCTCGCCGTTGAAAAGCCGGGTCTGGTCGATAAGGTGGTCGTCGTGAGCAGCGGTGCGACCTCCCCGCGCCTCGGCGGAAATGAGGACCACGCTTGGCAGGCAGCAGCGGCAGCAGCGTATAATGTGCTCGAGGGATGCGACACCGAGGAAGACTTTCTGCGAACCAATGCGAGGCTAAGCACGAAGAATCCGCCGGAGTTCGTGGAGCTGCTAAAAAAGAACTACCGCCTGGCCTGCGAGTCCGGTCAGTTGGAGCGCTTCAAGCAGGCTGCCCGGAAAAAGGACGACACCGAATATACCCAGATCCAGGAGGACCATCTCCTTCCGCATTTGCCCACCATGCAGGCCAAGCTGTTCATAGCCTGGTCAGGCTGCGACGAAACCGTGCCGGTGGCGCGCGGCATCAAGCTGCTGGAACGCGCGCCGCAAGCCGACATGCACATTTTCGCCAATGCCGCTCACATGGTCATGATCGATCGCCCACGCGAATTCAATGGAGTTGTCCGGGACTGGCTTGGCAGCTAGCGCCGGTCAAACCGTCCAGCTTATGACCCACAGCAAGTCGTCCCAAGGGGCCCGCCATGCCGCGGGAGGATGTCCTCGGGCGTGCGCCCTCACTCCCTCGCCACCAGGTAACGCGCTTCCGAGTCGTAGAGCAGCCCGCCATAGTGCTGCCCGAGGTCGGACATGCCAGCCGTGGCGCCCACCACCTCCTGACCGCGTGCCGTAGAGCCGCCGGTAATGATGAACGAGGGCGCGCGGCATCCACGGCCATGTTTCGCATAATCCGTTGACGGAAGGCTCAAAGTCCGCGTTCGGCATGTTGCCGCCCGGCAGCGGCACACTCGCGGTCCAGTCGCCCCCCATCTGCGGAAAGATATGTTCGAGGCGATGGGCCGCGCTAGGCCAATTTCCGGAAGGTCGTGATCTTGCCGCCGAAGAGATTGAACAGTGGCGTGTCCCCGGTCTCGTCAAGGTCGAAGACGTAGTCGCGCGTAACCGCCGAAGGGTTCCCATTGCCGTCGTCGAACAACAGCCGCACGCCCCAGAACGCATACAGCAAGTCCTGGGGGCGCAGCTTCTCTTTGAAGTAGCGGTTCACGGCCGCGCTCAAACATTCGATCTCGGTCTGGTCGATCTGCACCGCTTCGGCAGCACCCTCTAGGCGCCGCAGTTCGAGGTGCGGCTACGGTCGCGATTTTTGTCTTGATATTTTTATCAAGCTGTGAAATTTTTTTCAATTAAATGCTGGAGGAAGTTTTCCGCACCTCAGAATGCCCTGACAATGGGCATCGGACGGAGAACACGATGGGAGGTTCAATATGCCGGTCCAAGCCGTTTCAACCGAGTGAGCCTTTCCTGCGGGAGACGCCGCGTCCTGGACCTAAAAATCCGGCGTCGTCGTCACACCTTCACAGGCAGGGGAAAGAGTGCATCCGGCTTCAGGCGCTTTTTTCAAAACGACGAGATCAACGCCGCGAGACGGGGCAAAGGTTCCAGAACGTCCGATGACGCGAATAGTGCAGATTTCCGATACCCATCTCAGCCCTGGCAAGCGACACTTCCATGCCAACAGCCAGCCGCTCCTCGACTGGCTGAAGGAAAGCGATGCCGACCTCGTTATCCATACAGGCGACGTCACCGTGGATGGCGCCGATGTCGAGGAGGACATGCGCTATTGCGCCGAGATGATGGACTCCATCGGACTGCCCTATCTCGCCGTGCCGGGCAATCACGACGTGGGCGAGCCCAAGCATCTCTATCAGCCAGTCAACGCAGAACGCCTGGCCCGCTGGCGACGTCATTTCGGGCCGGACTGGTGGCATCGCGACATCGAGGGCTGGCGCCTGATCGGACTCGATTCGATGCTGTTCGGCAGCGACGAGCCGGCCGAAACGGAGCAGATCGCGTGGCTGGAAAACGCCATGCGCGAAGCGTCCGGGCGCCGGATCGGCTGGTTCACCCATCGCCCGCTCTTCATCGGCGAGCCGACCGAAGGCGACGTTGGATACTGGGCGCCCACTCCCGAGCCTCGCGCGCAACTGCTCGACATGGTGCGCCGCTACGACGTGGCCTTCGTGGCCAGCGGCCACCTGCACAAACTCTACGATCGTCAACTCGGCGGCGTCCGGTACCTGTGGGGGCCGTCGTCCGGCTTCCTCGTCGAGGCGCACTTGCAGCCGGAAGGGATGGCCGGAGAAGCCACCTTGGGCGTGCTCGTCTACGACTTTTCCGGGTCCGATTTCACCGTGCGGCCTCATGAAATTCCGGGCCTCACACCCTTTTTCATCGGTGATGTCGTGCATGAGGTCTATCCACCGAGATAGCGCCTCTACCCAATTGTTCGCGAAACGGAGCAACCCCAGTGGCTGCAGTGGAAATAAAGAACCTTTCGAAGTCCTTCGGGCCCCACCGGGTTCTCAAAGACATCAACCTGTCCATCAACGATGGCGAGTTCCTGACGCTTGTCGGCCCCTCCGGCTGCGGAAAATCGACGCTCATCCGCATCATCGCCGGCCTCGAGCCGCAAACCTCGGGCTCGATCCTCGTCGATGGCGCGCCGATCGATCATCTGAGGCCGCATGAGCGGCGCATCGCCATGGTGTTCCAGAGCTACGCGCTCTACCCGCACATGTCCGTCTTCAACAACATGGCCCTGCCCCTGACGATGACCGGGCTTAGCCTCTACGAGCGCCTGCCGCTCGTCCGGCTACTCTCGTCCCGGCGCCGCAAGGTGATGCAGGAGATCGGCAAGCAGGTCAGGGGCATCGCGGCGCAACTTCAGATTGAACCTCTTTTAGAGCGCAAGCCCGCCCAGCTCTCCGGCGGCCAGCGTCAGCGCGTCGCGCTCGGTCGCGCCATGGTGCGCCAGCCCGCCGCTTTCCTGATGGACGAGCCACTTTCTAACCTCGACGCCAAGCTGCGCGTCCACATGCGTAGCGAGCTGGCCGAGCTTCACCAGAGACTCGGCGCGACATTCGTCTACGTCACGCACGACCAGGTCGAGGCGATGACCATGTCAAGCCGGGTCGCCATGATGGAAGGCGGAGACATCCTTCAACTCGGCACGCCCGACGAACTCTACGACAGGCCGGCCAACGTCCAGGTCGCCCAGTTCATCGGCAGCCCGACGATCAACCTGATTCCCGTGACGGTGGGGGTCGGTGGGCGGCTGGAATTGCTCGGAAAGCCTCTGCCGATCGGCACCGCCCTCCCCGCCGGAGAGAAAGCGACGATCGGCGTCCGCCCGGAAATGATCCTGCCCGGCGCGGTCTCGGGCCAGTCGGCGGACCAGGTCCCGCTTCCGGCGAAGCTGCGGCGCAGCGAGCATCTCGGCTCCGAGAAGATCCTGCATTTCGATGTTCCCTCGCTCCCTGGGATTTTGGTGACCTCGCGCATAGGCGCGGGCGTGCCGGACGGTGAGGTCGAGAACACCGAACTCTTGTTCCATCCCTCGGCCTGCCATGTCTTCGATGCCGCCGGAAACCGCGTGGAACCCCAAGTTTCCCAAGACGCGGCCACCGCCGCCAAGGGAAAGCTGCGCCTCGCAGAGGGAGCGCGCGCATCATGAGCCTGACCGCGGTCCCCGCTCCGCCCGCCCGGCCCGGTGCCCGGCAGGCCTTCATCGAGAGGCTGGTCGCCGGCGGCTTCGCGCTGCCTGCCCTGCTTTTGCTGGTGCTGACGATTCTCGTGCCGCTCGGCGTGCTCGGTTATCTCAGTTTCACCGACTACGAGCTCGGCGAGGTCGATGTCCATTATGTCGGCCTGCAAAACATCACCGACGCGCTGACCGATCCGGAATTCCGCCGCGCACTCAAGAACACGCTCGTCTACGTCGCGATCGTCCTGCCCGGCTCGGTGATCCTGTCGCTGCTCGTCGCCGTCCTCGTTCACCGCCGCAAGCGCACCCGCTCGCTCTACGAAATCATCTACTTCCTGCCTGTGACCTCGACCTTCATCGCCATGGCGACGGTGTGGCAGTTCCTGCTGCACCCCAGCCTCGGCCCGGTGAGCGCGGTGCTGCGCTGGCTCGGCATCGGCGAGGTCGCCTTCCTGAGCAATCCCTCGCTGGCGCTGCCGACGCTTGCCGTGATCGGCATCTGGCAACTGGTCGGCTTCAATATGATCCTGTTTCTGGCCGGCCTCTCGACCATTCCAAAGGACCTCTACGAAGCCGCCGAGATCGACGGCTGCGGCGGCGAAATCGACCGCTTCCTGACGATCACGTGGCCGCTGCTGGGACCGACGACTATGTTCGTCATCGTCACCAGTTCGATCACCGCCTTCAAGGTGTTCGACACGGTGGCGGTGCTGACCCATGGCGGTCCGGTGGGATCGACCGAGGTCCTGCTCTACAAAGTCTACCTCGAAGGCTTCCAGTACTTCCGCATGGCGTATGCGTCGGTCCTCACCTTCATCTTCCTCATTTTCATTCTGGTCTTCTCGATCCTCCAGACCGTCGTCATGGACCGCAGGGTGCATTACTGATGACCGACACAACCATCACCGCTCCCGCGATGGGGGGCACAACAACCACACCAGCTGGCTCCGCCGGCCGACGCTTCGCCTCTCTGTTCATCACTCACGGCATCCTGATCACCGGCGCGGCGTTCATTCTCCTGCCTTTCCTGTGGATGCTGGTGACCTCGATCAAGCCGCCGGAAGAGGTGTTCAACGCCCAGCTCAGGATCTGGCCGAAGCATTTCTACGGCTTCGAGAATTATGCGATGGCGCTGACCAGCGCGCCGCTGCTGCGCTTCGCTCTCAACGGCGTCATAGTGTGCGGCGGCATCCTCATCATCCAGCTTCTGGTCGCCATCCCATGCGCCTACGCGTTGGCCAAGCTGAAGTTCCCGGGCCGCAACCTGCTTTTCGTCCTCGTCCTGCTCGGCCTATGCGTGCCCGAACAGGTGCCGGCGCTGCCGATCTACATCGCGCTGGCGAAGATGGACCTGCTGAATACCTATTTCGCCATGATGGTGCCCTTCTTCCTCTCAGTCTTCGCGATCTTCCTGTTCAGGCAGTTTTTCCGTTCCTTCCCCGACGACATCATTCATGCCGCGCGGCTCGACGGGATGAGCGAGTTCGAGATCGTGTGGCGCATCGTCACGCCCAGCGCCATGCCGGCGATCGCCGCCTTCGCGGTGTTTTCCTTCGTCGCGCACTGGAACGACCTCTACTGGCCGCTAATCGTCATATCCGACGTCAACCTGGCGCCGCCGCCGCTCGGCATGATGTTCTTCTCGGACGCCGAAGCCGGCACCAACTACGGCGCACTGACGGCCGCCGCGACCATCCTGACCGCGCCTCTGCTGCTCGCGTTCCTGTTCGCACGCCGCCGCTTCATCGAGGGCGTCACGATGACTGGCGTGAAATAAAACTGACAACTGGCGCGGCTAGAAGCCCGGTCGCGCCGTTCCCCCACACCTTTCGCGGGGCAAGGCGGCATCATCGCCTCAAGAGCATCGGGCAAATCGCATAACCGGAGGAAAGCCTTAATGAAATTCCTGTCAAAGATCATCGCGGCCTCGGCCGTATTGCTGGGAGCGGCGTCGACAGCGCTGGCCCAGTCTCCCGTGACGCTCGACGTCTACTACGCATTCCCGGCCTTCGCGAAGTTCCATGAGCCGCTGGCCGCGGAATTCATGAAGGAACATCCCGACATCAAGATCCAGTTCCGCGCGCCGGCGGCCAGCTACGACGAAGGCCACCAGGCCATGCTGCGGGCCTCCATCACCAACAACCTGCCCGACGTCTATTATTCGGGCTATCACGTCCTGCATGAATTGGTCGGCAAGCTGAAGGCGCGCAACCAGATATTGGACCTCGGCACGATGATGGACGCCGAGTCGAAGGAATGGCGCGACGCCAACTACGCCGACAACATTCTCGACCTCGGCCGGGTGGACGGCAAGCTCTACGGACTGGCCTTCAACGCTTCCATGCCGATCATGTTCTACAATGCCGACCTGGTTAAAAAGGCCGGTGGCGATCCCGACAACATGCCTACCGACTGGCCGGGCATCATGGAACTCGCCAAGAAGATCAAGGCCACCGGTTCCGGCATCGCCGGCCTCGCCTACAATATTCATGACTGGCCCGACGAATGGCTCTGGGACGCCATGTTGATGCAGGGCGGCGGCGAGCTGACCAAGGACGGCAAGGTGGCCTTCGGCGACGAGCACGGCCTGAAGGCGCTGGAATATTTCCGCAGCTTCGTCACCGATGCCGGCATGCCGTTGATCGACTGGGATCAGTCGCGCCAGGCCTTTATCGCCGGCCAGATTGGCATCTTCTTCGATACGCCTGCCCGTCTCAGCCAGGATACCGAACTGATCGGCGACCGATTCAAGCTGCGTACCGCGGTCTTCCCGGTCGACGACAAGGAAAAGGGTGGCCTGCCCACAGGCGGCAACGCGGCGGTGATCACTGCCTCCGACCCGGCAAAGCAGAAGGCGGCCTGGGAATTCCTTAAATTCGTCACCGGCCCCAAGGCGCAGGAGCAGGTCGTGAAGATGAGCGGCTACCTCCCGACCAACAAGGCCGCCACCGGGACCGACTATCTCGGCCCGTTCTACGAAGCGAACCCGAATTACGCCACCGTTGCCAAGCAGATGGCACTGTCGCGCCCGTGGCCCGGCTATTCGGCGGGCAACACGGTCCGCATCTGGCGCACCCAGCGCGAGATCATCAGCAAGGTCATGAGCGGCGACGTATCCATCAAGGACGGGCTCGACAGCCTCGTCTCCGAAACACAGGCACTCATGAAATAAGTCGCCATGCCACGCGCGCCGGCCGGCTTCGGCTGGCGCGCCCTTTTTAAGGTGGCGCCGATGTGGCGCCCTTCTTGTGTCAGCCCTCCCTTCACACTGCCGGACCTCCCGATGCTCATTGCACAGATCAGCGATTTTCACATCCGACCCGATGGCCAGATGGCTTATGAGGGTCTCGAGACCAACACCATGACTCGTCGCGCCATCGCGACCGTCGCCGCGCTCGATCCGGCACCCGATTGCGTCCTCGTCAGCGGCGATCTCGCCGATTGCGGTCGCCCGGAAGAGTATGCGCTGGTCGCCGACATGCTGTCGGCCCTGCCCATGCCCGTCTTCATCATCCCTGGCAACCACGACCGGCGTGAGACAATGCGCGAGGTGATGGCGCCGAAATTCCCCTATCTGAGCCAGTCGCCGGATTTCCTGCATTATACGATCGAGGACCTTCCGGTCCGCCTCATCGGGCTGGACACGGTGCAGCCGGGAGAGGACGGTGGTGCGATCTGCGAGCGGCGCGAAGCCTGGCTCGGTGAGCGGCTCGCCGAGGGCGACGGCCGCCCGACCTTCGTCTTCATGCACCATCCGCCCTTTCCCGTCGGCGTGCACGGCATGGACATCATGATGTGCGTCGTCGGCGACGGCTTCCGCGACATGATCAGGTCCCACGCCGAAATCGAGCGTGTGGCCTGCGGGCACTATCACCGACCCATCACCACGCGCTTTGCCGGCACGGTCGGCTTCGTCGCGCCGGGCGTCGCGCACCAGGTCGCGCTCGATCTTCGTCCGGGCGAGCCCAATCGCTTCATCTTCGAACCGCCGGCTTTCGCCCTGCACGCCTGGTCGCCGCAGACCGGTATCGTTTCGCACGTCGTCCCGATCGGCGATTTTGGCCCCGCCCACGATTTCATCACCGATGTCGACTACCCCGGGAAAAACGAAACATGAGCGACTACCGTCAAATCCTGAAAGACGCCGATGCCGTCGCACGCAAGGCAGCCGCGACGTTGATGTCGATGCGCGAGGAGCGCCTCGACGTCACTCGCAAGGAAGGGCTGGACATTGTCACCGCCGCCGATCTCGCTTCGGAGCGCATTGTCATCGACGGGCTGCGCGCGCTTACGCCGCAAGCTTCCATCCTGTCGGAAGAAGCCGGCACGACGGGAATCTTGGGCGAAAGCCGCTGGATCGTCGACCCGCTCGACGGCACGATAAACTACGCGTCCGGCCTGCCGTGGTTCTCCGTCACCATGGCCTATCAGGAGCAGGGTGCGACGAAGGTCGGCCTGACCGTCGCGCCCGCCGCCGGCTTCGAGGCGCACTACACCTGCGAGGGGATCGCGACCGTCAACGGCAAGACGGCCAATGTGTCGACAACTGCAAGACTGGCCGATGCGGTCATTGCCGTCGTGCTGACGTCGCACTTTTCGGCCGAGGAGGTGGCGCGCACCGCAGAGATCGTGCGGCGGCTCGGCGTCGGCGCGCGCGGCGTGCGCGTTATCGTCTCAGGGGCCTTTGAACATTCGATGGTCGCCGCCGGCCAGCTCGATGCGGCGGTTTCGATCAAGGCCGACGTCGTGTCCTACGCGGCTGCCATGCCGCTGCTACGCGCAGCAGGAGGCAAGGTCACCACGCTTTCAGGTGCCGATTCCGCAGACGAGGACACGCAGAAGGTCGGCTCGAACGGGCTCATTCACGACGAACTTCTTGAAGCGCTACGCGGCCTGTGACACCTGGCGCGCAAACCGGAGCGAGCATGCAAGACACATTGATCATATTCGACTGCGACGGCGTGCTGGTCGACAGCGAACCGCTGGCGGCGCTTGCCTACGGGCGGGTCTATTCGAAACACGGCATGGAACTCGACCCGCAGGCGGTCCTGCAATGCGTCGGCATGAAGCAGACCGATATCCTGGAGCGCATCAGGCTCACGACCGGCCATCGCCTTGAGGAGCACCAGACCGCGGATTTGTGGGACGAGGTGAAAGCGCTCTTCACCGAAAGTCTGCAGCCGATGGCGGGCCTGAAGCCCTTCCTTGAACGGCTGTCCAATCCCCGCTGCGTCGCCTCATCCTCCTCGCTGGAGCGGATACATCACAGCCTTTCGGTCACAGGGCTCGCGAGATTCTTCGGCGAGAACATATTCTCATCGTCAATGGTCGCGCGCGGGAAGCCCGCCCCCGACATCTTCCTGTTCGCCGCGGATCAGATGAGCATCGAACCGAAGCACTGCGCGGTTGTCGAGGACTCGCCTTTCGGCGTGCAGGGCGCAGTCGCCGCCGGCATGACGGCGATCGGCTTCATCGGCGGCGGCCACACCTATCCGGGGCATGCCGAGAAACTGCGCGTGGCCGGCGCCCGAACCATCTGCGCCGACTGGGACGAAGTCGCGCGCGAACTCGTTTCTCTGGAGTTGATCGCACCCGTCTCCGTGTAGATTTCAGGCCCAGCGAAAGCCGGGCAGCAGATAATCCGGCACCGCCCTTTCCTGCTCAAACACCGTCGAAAGCGCCGCGTCGCCGAATGTAACAGATAGGTAGGATTCCGTAATTGGGGCCGGAACAAGAGCTGTTTCAGAATCTGCTTAAGGTCGAACGGAGAGCGAACACCCGGATGTTCGCTGTGGATGCGCGATTGCCAGCGAACTTTCGAAACTACCTGCCGGTGCCAGAGGTACCGCTCACATGATCATTATCAGGTAGCCGAAGTTGGTCCAAAAGGGGCCGTGCCGTTGACGATCACCGCACCGGCTGAGCCAACGAATCGTCCAATTGCACCGTCGCCGCCACGCCCTGACGAGCGCGAGGCCGCCTTAGATTTCTTTGCTTTCTCTTTTTCACTTGACGCGGTTCTTCGTTTGAAAGCGCACCCGTCACGCAGTCGACCACGTTGAACGCAACAAAGTCCGCTTCCAATTGCTCGGCGAGGCCCGCCGCATCCTCCCTGGGCTTGTCATGGGTGTCGTGCCAGAGCGCGATTCCGATGCGTGCACGCGGTGCGAGTCGCCTCAAGCGCCTCACGACGAACACCGCGTGTTTGAACGAATCGCGGTTGAGGAAGCCCACGACGACTGCGTCGCGAGCTTCAAGCGGAAGTTTCCGGATCCGCGCGGGGAGGAGGTCACGGTGGCTCGCGGCCACGCAATCCGCACCCTCGATCGAAATGACCTGCGCGAGCATCGCAGCGGCCACATCGTCGAGGTCTCCGCGCCCGCCGATACACAGCACTGACTTCCCAGCACCATCCGGGAGATCAGGCGCAAACTCGGCTTGATCCTCATCCTCTTCGCCCGGATCCGCGCTCGCGCCTTCTTTTTCCGCGTGCTCGTCTTCTTCCTCTTCTTCTTCCTCCGCGGCGATCTCGTTGAGGTTGGCCACCAGGGTGCGGGCGTTTTCGGCAAGGTTCGCCAACTGACTTGCCGTCAGTGCGCCCCGAGCCCGGTCCTGTTCACCAAGCAGCAACGCCGGAATCGCAACCGTGCTGTGGAACTCGATCAGGTATTTCTCCTCGAGCATTTCTTCCGCGTTGTCGGTGGCTTCGTCGATATCGTCGGCAAGAAGCCGCTGGTACAGACGCTCCTTCGGGTCAAGCACCGGCTCATCGCCAAACAGGATCTGCAGGAATTCGAACTGGGGCACGTGCCGTCCAAGCACGACAAGGCAGACGGTCAACGGCGTCGACAGCACCAAGCCGACCGGGCCCCATAGCCAAGCCCAGAAAACGGCGGCTACGATGATCGCCAGCGGCGAGAGGCCCGTGTGCGAGCCGTAAAGCCAGGGCTCGACGATGTTGCTGATTACGAGCTCTGCCAAGATGAAGAGAGCGCCAGTCCATACCAGTAAGCTCCAGCCGGGAGCCACTGCGAAGGCAAGAAACAAAGGTATCACCGCCGCGATAACCGGACCGATAAAGGGCACGAAACGCAAGACAACGGCCAACATGCCCCATAGCAGGGCATTGGGAATGCCAAGAAACCAAAGACCTATCGCAAGGGGCACGCCGTAGACGATGTTCACGACCAATTGCATGAGCAGATATTGTCCGACGCGACTGCCTGCATCCTGCAATGCCTGGGTCGTGCGATGGAGATCGCTGTAGCCCACAAGGCGGATGAATCGATCCCGCAATTCTTCACGCTCGAGCAGCATGAAAATCACCACGATGATGACAAGGCCGGTCGTGGCGAGTGGTCCGATCAGCGGCTCGATGATGTTCCTCAGCGTCTCTATCGGACGCTGGGGCGAGAATATCTGAACCAGAAGCGGATCCTGCTGCTTCGTGGTTTGCTCCACATCTGCCTGCCCGCTGGATTGGGATTTGTTTATCTCAGTGTTGACGCGCTCGAACACCTTGCCGAGCCGGCTGATAAGGCCGTCTTCGGATCCTGTTTCTTTCAAAGTCCGAATCTTCTCGAGGATGTTGGATTGGTATGTCGGAATGTCCTGCGCGACCTGGCTCACCTGCGTGGCAACGATCAGGCTGAACAGCGACACGAGGACGAAGGCCGATGCAACCGCGCCAAGCACAGCGATCATTCGCGGCAGCTTCAACTTTCGGAGCAAAGAAACAATCGGCGCCAACGCAAATGTGAGAAGGACCGCTATTGCCAATGGCAGCAGGACCTCCTTGGCGACGTAAAGAATGGCGACGGTAGCAATCATCGCCACGACGGTTGCCAACTTCGATGTCATAAAAGCAGGGGGCATGATGGGACCTATCTGCAATCTCGCGATTTAGAGGACGGCCATGGCCTAACCGCGCAAAGCGTGCGCTGGTCCATATACTGGCACCTCCTCAGCTTCTGGCCAATGACCTGGTTCGTTACACCGCATGTGTGATGATCTCGAACTTTTGCAGGGCATGTAGCCCAAAGGTGTGGATCATCGGAACATCCGCAGCGTCCCTCGCAGGCCCAAAAGATTTCTTTGGCGGCGTGCTTCCTACCCGGCTGGCAATGACCAAGGTCATCACGCATGGCGTGACCGGCGCGTCCGTATTTCGGCCAGGTGACTGGCCAGCGGAATTCGCTGAACGGATCAGCGCTGCGGTTTTGCCGGGCTACAACACGTTCTCCCGAGCCGACACTTTGAAAGCGGCGGATTCTCGGCCACAGCCGACGCTACCGTGCATTTTCAGGATCCCGACGAGGGTGCCATCACGCACTACACGGCGGTTACGCGGAAATCCGTTTAGCGATGATCAAGGGAGTGATTGACGAACTCAAAAGCAGGCACCGAAAACCGGTCGAAGCTCGAGTTTGGAAAAGGGCGGCAAGCCGATCGTCGATGGCGAACTCGACTTGGATGCGCTCTCGATGGGGTCGCCGGTTCGACGGCAGACGGCCGTCATATCGGCTTGCCTGGAAAAAAGGAACATGGGGGGGAGTCTTTTGTTCGGGAGTTACAGAACCGGATCGATGGGAGCGACTGAAAATGAGACAAGACATTGTGGCTGGCGCGAAGTTCCCCGACTACGTTCTTCCCGACCACACCAAGACACCACGGCGGCTGTCGGACCTGCAGGGCGACCAGCTGATGATCGTGATGCTGACGCGTGGGTTCTTCTGTCCGAAAGACCGGCAGCAAATGCTCGAACTGGTGCGGTTTCACTCGCAATTGGTCGTCGGCTACACACAGCTCGTCACGATCACCACGGATGATTGGCATACGACCAACAATTACCGCCAGCAGACCTCCGCGCCCTGGCCCTTTCTTTATGACGAGGAACGGCTCGTGCAGAAGGACCTGGACATCAAGGAATACACCGACACCACGCACGACGTGATGATCCCGCACACGATCGTGCTCGGGCGGGACCTCGAAGTCTTCAAGGTCTACAACGGTTACTATTACTGGGGCCGCCCCTCCACCGCCGAATTGCACGCAGAACTGCGCGAACTGGCGCAAAGGACCTATCGCGACTGGGACATCACCGAACCCGAGCTGCGGGAGAAATGGAAGAAAGGCGATAAATCCGACTTCTACCCCTATGGCGGGAATTCCATCTCCATGGACACACTCATGCTCCAGATGGCCGGCGCGGTCGACCAATATGCCGGTCGGGCAAAGAGAAGCTGAACGGAGGAAGCCAGCATCGCTCGCGGCGGTCTTCTCCCAGTCACGCTTTTTGTCCAGCCGCGCTTGGTAAACGAACCTTTTTCCGATCCGGGCCTGCTACTGGATTTCCGCTTCCGCAACAGGGCCATCCTTTTCTATCTCGGAGAGCTTTCGACGCTTTCGCTGCGCGAAATCCTGCGAATCTCGCACGTCTTCGTGACGCATATGCACATGGATCACTTCGGCGGTTTCGACAGCCTGAGCAGGCTGTCGCTTTACAGAGCAAGCCCGGAAGTCCACAGTCAAAATTTTATTGAGCAAACCAGTTGTTTAGAGGAAAGCCGATGGTACCGTTGGCTGGGATCGAACCAGCGACCTCCGGATCCACAATCCGGCGCTCTAACCAGCTGAGCTACAACGGCACGTTTGCCTGAGCGGGATCGGCGGAACGTAGTCCCCTCGAGTGCTCTGTCGTTCGGCGATGCGTCCTTACGGGCTTATGGATTTTAATTCAAGGCTTTTGCAAAGCAAAGGTCACTTGCCCACATGGAAGCGGATCTGCCGACAAGAAAAAGGCCGGCGGGAGGAGGTGCCGGCCTTTTCCTGTTACGAGCCAGCGGGAGGAGGTGCTGGCTGGTCACCCCGGAGGCGGAGGGAGGAGGTTCCGCCGACCGGGTATTCGTTGATGGCTGCCATCATACACACGATCATTTCGAAGAAAATGCGACCTTTTGTTACATCTTCTGATCATGCGCAAATATTAGGCGGCCTTGATGTCCTTCATCGCCTTCTCGAAAACGGTCTTGATCGGCTTGGAGACATCCTCGGCCGCCTTGGAGGCGACGGTCTGGAACTCCTTGGCTTGCTCGACGGTCATTTCGACGCGCTTGCGCAGGAACGCGGTCTGCAGCTCCACGACTTCCGACAGCGATTTGGCGCCGATCAGCGCCTCGAGATGCGAAAAGCCCGCTTCGGCATTGGCGCGCAGTGCGGCAACGGTCTTGAGCGACAGGTCGCTGGAAACGGTCTTGGCGGACTCGTATGTGGATTCCAGGGCCTTCTGGGTCTCCTCGGCGCCAGTCTTGAGCTTGGCGTAAGCCTCCTTCGACTGCTCAACGCCCTTCTCGGCGAAAGCGCGGATCTGGTCGGTGGCTTTGGAAGCGTCAAAGCTCGGGAATTCAACGTTTTCGATGGTCTCGGCAGTCTTGGTCCTGGACATTTTCCATCCTTTTCAGCGGTAGCGGCTTTGACGGAAAGCCGTCTCGTTCATGTATGATGGCAATATAAAGGCAATTTTTGTGCATTGCAATATCTTTGTTGCACTGCACCATAGATTCCCGTCTCGGCCGTTAACCAAGAGCCGAAATTCAGGCCTATGCACGTTCTGGCTTGTGGACCTTCGCGCCGCCGGCTTTTATTAACAAAGCGTTAACTGCAAAAATGCCCGCTGCATGAGGATTTCGCCAGCGCATGCCGTCCGAATATTCCTTTCTTGACGTCGCCGTGCTCGACGCGGTCCGCCAGCGCTTCGCCGCCGGCGACGCGATCGCGATCCTGTCGGCGAATCTGGAGCAAGTGATCTGGGCCAATGGACCGGGTGCCGCAGTGTTCGGCTATCCCGACATCGAAAGCATCATCGGCGCCGAGGCACGGCTGCCGCTGATCGCCCGCCGCCAGATCATGGCAACTAGTGGATTTCCCGACATCGGCAGCGACCGAAGCATCACGGTCAGGCTGGCGACCGGCATGACCAGCCGCGCCATCGGCTTCCTTGCAAGCGCTGTGACGCTGCCCGACGGCGAGAACGCCATCATGCTGGCGGTGCCGGCGGCCCAGACCGGCTCGCGCAGTGCGGCCGAAATCGCCGGCAGGGCCATCAGCGGCTTCACGGAAGATGGTCATTTCATCGCCTTCATCGACGCCAGCGGCAATGTCGAAGCGGCATCGGAGAGCTTTTCGCAGCTCGGCATCGAGCCCCCGACGCTGGCCGCGCTGGTGGCCGACGTCGCGAATGAGAGCGACCGCATCGTCAAGCGCCTGGTTCCGGGCGGCGGCACATCCTATCCGGCGGGCCTCGCCCGACTGACGCCTGAGCGACATTTGCTGGTGGTGATCGACGAAAACAGGCTCGACGACCGTGCGCTGGCGGAGGGGACTCCAGCGGCCGAGCGTTCGGAAGGACGTAACCGCTCACAGGCCGTCGCCAAGGATATCTCGGAACCGAAGGCACAAGCCGCTGCCGAAGCGGCCGTGCAGGAACCGGCGGCGGCAGAACCCGGACAACCGGCGGCAAACGGTACGCGGGCACAGCACGACCATTGGTATTTCAATGCCGGCGAGGACGGGAGGCATGCGCGCGGCCCAGCCGCGCCGGACGCCGAAGCTGCACTTTCGCCGGCTGCCGCCGAAGGTCCAGCCGAGGACGCGAAGCACGATGCCCAGGCTCCAGTTGTTCCGGCAGCCCCGGCCGCCAGGACCGTGGACCGCACGGCGGCGCCGATGCGTTTCGTCTGGCGAACCGACGCCGAGGGCAGGTTCAGCGCGCTGTCGCCGGAATTCGCCGACGTCGTCGGCAAGCCGGCAGCGGACGTCATCGGCAGGCGCTTCAGGGACGTCGCGGCGGCCTTCGGGCTCGATGCGTCCGGCGAGATCGCCGGCCTCCTGGAGCGGCGCGACACCTGGTCCGGCCGTTCCGTGCTGTGGCCGGTCGTCGGCACGGACCTGAAGATCCCCGTCGACCTGGCGGCCCTGCCCGTCTATGGCCGCAGCCGTGCCTTCGAGGGCTTCCGCGGTTTCGGCGTCGCCCGCGCCGGCGACGCCGTCGTCGACCCTGAAGCGATCGGCATGGCGCTGGTGCCCAACAGCGAGGCACCCCCGGCGTCGGAACCGGTCGAACCCGCACCTGAGGAACCGAAGACCGAGGAGTTGAAGCCATCGGACCCGTTCCGGGGCGAGGTGCCGGCGCTGACCATCGTGCCGAAGCCTGAACGCCGCTTTGCCGACAAGGTGATCCGTCTGGCCGAACATCGCCAGCCGGCTAACGACAAGGGTCTGTCGACCCTGGAACGCAGCGCCTTCCGCGAGATCGGCGAGCGGCTGAAGAAGGAAAGCAGCCCGGCCGAGCCGGAGGCCGAAAGACCGGGTCCGGACGATGCCGGGCAACCGGAGGCGGCAACGCCGGCGGGGCCATCCGAGAAACCAGCGGACGCCCGCAAAAACCTTGCGCCAAAGGGCGAAGCCGCACCGGCTGAGCCGTCCGAAACCGATGTCGATGCCGAGGATGCAGAGGATCTCGCCCGGCTTGATGGCGAACGGCCGGACAAAACGGCTGACGAGGAGCCCGCCGACACGGTGGCCGGAGTGACGGGTTCGCTGCTCGACTATGCCGAGCGGAGCGAGGAACCAGCGCCGATCGCCGACAACAATGACGAGACCCCGGCTTCCGAACCGGCGGCGGCGCGGACGGAACGGGAGAGCGAAGAGCCCGTCGCGGCGGCAGGCGAACCGGCCGTCGCCGGCACCAACGATGACATTGCCGACGACGAGAGCATGACATCGGCCGATTTTCGCGATGCCGAGGACAGTGAGGACTGGGTCGGGGACGAGGAAGCGTCCGCGTCCGATGAGCAGGCCGCGACCGCCGAGGGGGCCGCCGGCACCAGCGACGCGGTGGAGGCTCCGGTCGAGCGGCCACGCCTCAAAGTGCCTCCGCTCAAGCTCGAAGGGTTCGTGCCGTCGGCCTTTGCGGTCGGAGACGAGAGCAAGGCTCCCGACACCTCGCTCCTGAGCAAGCTGCCCGTGCCGCTGCTCATCCATTCCGGGGATGAACTTCATTACGCCAACGAGGAGTTTCTCGTCCTGACAGGCTATGAGACGCTCGATGAACTGGCGGACGCCGGCGGGCTGGGCGCGCTGTTTGCCGATCCCTATGGCCATGACGGCGCCGCCGAGGGCGCGGACCGGGCGTTGCGGCTGAAGACGCATGGCGGGCAGGAATTTCCAATCGAGGCTATCCTGCGTTCGGTTCCGTGGCGCGACGGCAAGGCGCTGATGCTGGTGGTGCGCCGTTCGGGCGAGGATGAGGCACCGGCGGCACTGCATGCGGCCGGCGACGAGCAGACGCAGCCCGATATTTCCGAGCTCAAGGCGCGCATCGCCGAGATGCGCACCATCATCGATACCGCCACCGACGGCGTCGTGCTGATCGGCCGTGACGGCGCGATTCGTTCCATAAGCCGTCCAGCCGAGGCGCTGTTCGGCTTCGACAGCGACGACGTGACCGGCAAGCCGTTCGCCTCGCTGTTCGCCATCGAAAGCCAGCGCGCGGCGCGCGATTATCTCGACGGCCTGTCCGAGCCCGGCGTGGCGAGCGTCCTGAACGACGGCCGCGAAGTCATCGGCCGCGAGGCGCAGGGCCGCTTCATTCCCCTGTTCATGACCATCGGCCGGCTGCCCAACGACAGCGGCTTTTGCGCGGTGGTGCGCGACATCACGCAGTGGAAGCGGGCCGAGGAGGACCTGACCCAGGCGCGTGCGGTGGCCGAGCGCGCCTCCTCGCAGAAGACGGATTTCCTCGCCCGCATCAGCCACGAGATCCGCACGCCGCTCAATGCCATCATCGGCTTTTCCGAACTGATGGTGGACGAGAAATTCGGGCCGGTGGCCAATGACCGCTACCGCGATTACCTGCGCGACATCAACCGATCGGGCAATCATGTGCTCGATCTCGTCAACGACCTTCTCGACATCTCCAAGATCGAGGCCGGCCAGCAGGAAATGGCCTATGAAGCGGTGTCGCTCAACGACACACTGGCCGAGACGGTGGCGATGATGCAGCCGCAGGCCAACCGCGAGCGCGTCATCATTCGCTCCAGCTTCGCGTCGCGACTGCCGGAAGTGGTGGCGGACCTGCGCAGCGTGCGCCAGATTGCCCTCAACATCCTGTCGAACGCCATCCGTTATACCCAGGCCGGCGGCCAGGTGATCGTCTCGACCGCCTATGAGACATCAGGCGATGTCGTCATGCGCGTGCGCGACACCGGCATCGGTATGAGCCAAGCCGAGATCGAGCAGGCGTTGAAGCCGTTCAAACAGATCAATGCATTGAAACGGGGGCGCGGCGACGGCACCGGTCTCGGCCTGCCGTTGACCAAGGCGATGGTTGAAGCGAACCGCGCCCGTTTTATCATCACCTCGACGCCCGGCGAAGGAACCCTGGTCGAGATCGCGTTCCCGTCGACGCGCGTGCTTGCGGAATAGGCAAGCTCCCGTCGACCCAACCGCCTGAAAAAGAAAAGGCGCCCAACAGGACGCCTTGAAAGATGGGATTTGCTGTCACAACGGGGGCTTGAGCGAATTCAGATCCTCCGGGGGCTGAGGAACGGGATTTCTCCCTCAAGTTACGTGCGACTATCGACGCCGGGCCTTAACAAGTCCTTACCAGGTCCCGAAAAAATTTACGAATGTGTACCACTCGTGAAATCTAGGTAAATTCGCGCGGCAGATTTGATTAACCATGCCGGGCGGGGCGGTCACTCGGCCAATTGCGGCAGGTTTCTGAACAGCTCGAGCGCCTCGGGATTGGCAAGCGCCTCCTTGTTCTTGATGGCGCGGCCATGCACGACGTCGCGCACCGCAAGCTCGGTGATCTTGCCCGATTTGGTGCGAGGAATGTCTGACACGGCGATGATCCTGGCCGGCACGTGGCGCGGGCTGGCGCCGGCGCGGATTTTCGCCCGGATGCGCTTCTCCAGATCCTCGTCGAGCTGAACGCCGGCGGCCAGCCGCACGAACAGCACCACGCGCACGTCATTGTCGAAATCCTGACCGATACAGAGCGCCTCCAGGATTTCCGGCATCTGCTCGACCTGATTGTAGATCTCCGCCGTACCAATGCGCACACCACCCGGATTGAGCGTCGCGTCGGAGCGGCCATGGATGATCATGCCGCCATGAGCGGTCCACTCGGCGAAGTCGCCATGGCACCAGACATTGTCGAAACGCTCGAAATAGGCAGCCCGGTATTTCTTGCCCTCGGGGTCGTTCCAGAAGCCGATCGGCATTGCCGGGAACGCCTTGGTGCAGACCAGTTCGCCTTTCTCCTGCCTGACCGGCTTGCCGTCGTCGTCCCAGACGTCGACAGCAAGGCCGAGGCCTGGTCCCTGGATCTCGCCGGTCCATACCGGTTCAGTCGGGACGCCGAGGACGAAGCAGGAAACGATGTCGGTGCCGCCGGAGACCGATGCCAGATGCACGTTCTTCTTGATCCCGTCGTAGACGAAGCGGAAATCCTCGGGCGACAGCGGCGAGCCCGTCGAGGAGATGGCGCGCACGGTTGACAGATCATGGCTTTGGATCGGCTTGAGGCCGGCCTTGCGTACCGAATCGATGAATTTCGCCGAGGTGCCGAAGAAGGTCATCTTCTCGGCGTCGGCGAAGTCGAACAGCGCATTGCCGTTGGGGTAGAAGGGCGAGCCGTCATAGAGCAGCAGCGTCGCGCCCGAAGCGAGGCCCGACACCAGCCAGTTCCACATCATCCAGCCGCAGGTGGTGAAGTAGAAGAAGCGGTCGCCGTCGAGCAGGCCTGCGTGCAGGCGATGTTCCTTGAGGTGCTGGATCAGCGTTCCGCCGGCCGAATGGACGATGCATTTGGGAATACCGGTCGTTCCGGACGAGAACAGGATGTAGAGCGGATGCGCGAACGGCAGCCGCTCGAAGGTGACCTGCCTGACCGCGAAGGGCGACAGCGCCTCTTCCATCGCCACGGCCTTTTCGATCGTATCAGCGACATCGGCCGAGGTGCCGAGATAGTCAACGACCACCACCTTGCGGACAGTGCCCAGCTTTGCGGCCACCGCGGCGATCTTGTCGGCGACCTCGATCGCCTTGCCGTTGTACCAGTAACCATCGGGGACGATGAAGACGACGGGTTCGATCTGCCCGAACCGGTCGAGAACGCCCTGCTCGCCGAAATCCGGTGAGCAGGACGACCACACCGCGCCGATAGAGGCGGTCGCGAGCATGGCGGCGACCGTTTCCGGCATGTTGGGCATCATCGCAGCGATACGATCGCCCTTCTTGACCTTGAGCGACAGGAAGAGCTGCTGGAAGCACGAGGTGAGCGCATGCAATTCGTTCCAGGACAGCCGGCGCTCGACCTTGTCCTCGCCGCGAAACACGATCGCCTCTCCTGCTCCGGTCTTCTTCAGGAGGTTCTCGGCGAAATTCACCATCGCGTCGGGAAAGAAGGCCGCTCCCGGCATCTTCTCGCCATCGACGAGCACACGCTCGCTTCCGGCGCTGGCCTTGTCGCCGACGATGCCGCAAAAATCCCAGACCAGGCTCCAGAACGCTTCGCGGTCCGCCACCGACCAACGGTGAAGGTCGGCATAGGAGCTCAGAGGCATGCCGCTTTTTGCAGCGGCGGCCTTCATGAAGGCGGTCAGCGGCGCAGCGTCAATCTGGTCCTGCGTCGGGGTCCAGAGTGGTACTTCGGCAGCCATGATGGGTCCTCCCAGGATCGCCACCGCTTATGCATATTGCGCCGCAGCAGAGCAAGATTTTGTTCGGCCGAGGCGTCCAGATGTGCGCAAATGCCATCGCCGGGCCATAAAGACTTGAAATGCCTCGACCCTAAGTCGTAGTGACGACTAGAAGTCGTAGTGACGACTGGAAGTCGTGGTGACGACCGGGTTTACACCCGCCGGACGATTTTTGTCGGAACGAAAGCATACGGGGCGATATGCCATCATCTTTGATCCGACGCGGAACATGGGCGATCGGCGCTGCCGTGATCGTCATCGCGCTGGTGGTCGCCGCCCTGCCGCTGATCGCTTCGACGCGTATCGTGCGCGATCGTATCGCCTGGGAATTGAGTGCCTGGAGCGGTTTCCGGGTTGCCATCGAAGGCTCGCCGCGCATCGAGGTCTGGCCGAACTTCCGGGCGATCCTGACGGATGTGACGCTTTCGAAGTGGACCGACGTCGACGCACCGCCGGTCGTCGAGGCCGAACGGGTCGAGGTCGACCTCTCGGCCATGGCGGCGCTGCGCGGCGACGTGGTGTTTTCCACGGCGCGGCTGGTGCGGCCGACGATCAGGGTCCAGCGCACGGCGAGCGGCCTGTTCCTGCCCACCGCTCCGACCGGCGGCCGCATCGCACGCGCCATCGACGTGGCGCGCGGCGTGGTCGGTGCGGACCCCGCCAAACCCGATCTTGACAAGCTACCGGCCGACACTTTCGGCACGGTGGAGTTCAGGGACGGCCGCATGGTGGCGTCCGTCAACGGCAAGGACGAAGAGGTGCTGAGTAGCCTGAGCGGCCAGGCGACATGGGCGGCGATGAACAGCAATGCGACGCTCTCGGCGACCGGCATCTGGCGCGGCGAAAGCGTCGCCGTGGATGCCGCATCGCCGAAGCCGCTGGTGTTGTTTGCCGGCGGCATGGCGCCGCTCACCCTGTCGTTCAAGGCGGCGCCCGCCACCTTCTCCTTCGACGGCACGGCCAGCATGTCCGAAAACGCCTATTTCGACGGCCAGGCCAAGTTTTCAGCGCCCTCGTTGCGGCGTGTGCTCGAATGGTCGCAGGCCGATATCGCGCCGGGCGCCGCGATCGGCTCCGTCAGCATCTCGAGCAAGGTGACCGCGACGGCGGGGCGCGTCAAATTCGAGAACACCGCACTCTCCCTCGACAATAACCCAGGCATGGGTGCGCTGGACCTGTCGCTTGGCGACGCACAGCCGGTGATCTCCGGCACGCTCGCCTTCGACACGCTCGATCTGAGGTCGTTCCTGTCCGCCTTCACGCCGCTCGGGCCGGCAAGCGGGGCAGGTCCAAGCGAAGTCGACACGAATTTCGCCGACCGGGTCAATCTCGACCTCAGGCTGTCGGCGGCGCACGCCACGGCAGGCTCCATCCAGCTTGCCGACGTCGCCGCCACGGCGCAGGTCAAGGATGGCCTGTCCGTTTTCGACATTTCCGATGCCTCGGCCTTTGGCGGCAACATCCAGAGCAGCCTTCGCTTCGACCGCAAGCCCGAGGGCAGCCAGGTCGAGATCCGGCTGCTGGCTTCCGATATCGATGGCGGCGCTTTCGGCACGGCGGCCGGGATGACGCGGCTGGTGCCGGTCGGCACGGGGACCGTGTCCGTCATCCTCAAAGGGCCCGGCAGGACCTGGGACTCGATCTTCGAAACCGCCGACGGCTCGGTTTCGGCGACCTTCGGGCCAGGCGCGCTCAGCAAATTCAACCTGCCGGCCTTTCTCAAGCATACCGAACAGGGCGGCTTCTTCGCACTTGACGACGTCTCGGACGGGACACTGCCGATCGATGGCGCCGAACTGAAGGCCACCATCTCGAAAGGCGTGGCGAGGCTGGACAAGGCCGAAGCCAATTCGGCGAAGTACAAGATCTGGCTTTCCGGCATCGCCTCCTATGCCGGACGGGGGCTGGCGCTGTCAGGCGGTGTCATCCAGCCGGACCAGGTCGCCACGCAGGCAAACGGCCAACAAGGCCCCAAGCAATCGTCCTTCTTCGTTGGGGGGACATGGAGCACGCCGTTCATTTCGCCGATCAACCGCGGCGTGTCGGGCGAATAAGCAGCCTTTCGGCCTCGTTGTTCAAGCATGATCTCTGGACAAACGGAACCGTTTGTCCGCGAAAACCGGTTCCCACTTTTCGGGATCATGCTCAGCCTATTCGGGCATGATCTCGCCCGAAAACCGGTGCCCACTTTTCGGGATCATGCTCAGCCGCGTTGGGCGGCCTGCTCGTCGCGCTGGCGCTGGACCTCGCGACGCTTATTGGCAAGCGAAGCGACGATGACGCCGACCGCGACGACCGCGATCAGAATGGTGCAGGCGGCGTTGATCTCCGGCGTCACGCCGAGACGAACCTGGCTGTAGATCTTCATCGGCAGCGTGGTCGCACCCGGCCCCGAGGTGAAGCTGGCGATGACCAGGTCATCGAGCGAGAGCGTGAAGGCAAGCATCCACCCCGACACGATCGCGGGCAGGATGACGGGCAGCGTGATCTGGAAGAATGTCTTGACCGGCGGCGCGCCGAGATCCATCGCCGCCTCCTCGAGCGAGCGGTCGAAAGATACGAGGCGCGACTGCACGACGACGGCGACGAAGCACATCGTCAAGGTGGTGTGTGCGAGTGTGACGGTGAGGAAGCCCCGGTCGAGGCCGACAGCGACGAAGAGCAGCAACAGCGACAGGCCGGTGATGACTTCGGGCATGACCAAAGGCGCGAACACCATGCCGGAGAACAGTACCCTGCCCCGGAAACGCGTGTAGCGTGTCAGCGTCAGCGCCGCCAACGTGCCGAGCACGGTCGCCGCCGTGGCCGAAATGACGCCGACGCGCGCCGTCACCCAGGTGGCGTCCATGAGGCCCTGATTGTGGAACAGCGACACGTACCATTTGGTCGAAAAGCCGCCCCAGACGGTGACCAGCTTGGATTCGTTGAAGGAGAACACGATGAGCAGCACGATCGGCAGATAGAGGAAGGCGAAACCGAGCACGATCGAGGTGATGTTGAAGCGGCTCCAGCTGCTGTTCATTTGTCCTGCTCCTGCGCCTTCGCCTGGGCCTGCTGGAAGATCATGATCGGGACCGTCAGCAACAGCAGCAGGATGACGGCGACAGCTGAAGAGACCGGCCAGTCGCGATTGGCGAAGAACTCGTTCCACAACGTCTTGCCGATCATCAGCGTCTGCGAACCGCCAAGCAGATCGGGAATAACGAATTCGCCGACCGCCGGAATGAACACCAGCAGGCAGCCGGCGATGACGCCGGGCAATGACAGCGGGAACGTGATCTTCCAGAATGCACTGGTCGGCGGACAACCAAGGTCCTTGGCCGCCTCGATCAGCGAATAATCCATTTTTTCCAGCGACGAATAGAGCGGCAGCACCATGAACGGCAGGTAGGAGTAGACGATGCCGATGAAAATCGCCGTATAGGTGTTGAGGATGACCAGCGGCTGGTTGATCAGATGCAGCGACAGAAGCAACTGATTGAGCAGCCCCTCGGGCTTCAGGATGCCGATCCAGGCATAGACCCGGATCAGGAACGAGGTCCAGAACGGCAGGATGACCAGCATCAGCAAGGTCGGGCGGATCGTCGCCGGCGCGCGGGCCATGCCGTAGGCTATGGGATAGCCGACGATCAGCGTCAGCACGGTCGAGATCGCCGCGATGATCAAGCTGGTGACATAGGCGTTGAAGTAGAGCGCGTCCTGCGTCAGCCAGGCATAGTTGTCGAAGTTGAGATCGCGAAAGCCCGCGAAGAAGCCGGAGACGCCATCGCTGAAATCAAGCACCGGCGTATAGGGCGGCATGGCGATCGCCGTCTGCGACAACGAGATCTTGAAGACGATGATGAAGGGGACGAGGAAGAAGAACAGCAGCCAGAGATAGGGAATGAAGATGACGAGACGGTTGACGAAGCCGGCGCCCAGCCGCGCCAGCAACGGTTTTGCCGCGGCCGGTAGGGCGGCGTCGGTGGCGGCGATGTCGGACATGTCAGCCCCCTACCGCGTCAGTACGACGCCGGCATCCGGCCGAAAAGAGACCCAGGCGCGGTCGTTCCAGGTCAGCGGGTCCTCGGTGATGCGCGCCGCGTTCAAGGCGCTTGCCCGCACGAGTTGCCCGTCGTCCAGCCGGACGTGATAGACGGTCATGTCGCCGAGATAGGCGATGTCGTAAACCTCGCCCTCCAGCGCATTGACGCCATCGGCCGGCTTCTTGGACGACACCTTGATCTTCTCCGGCCTAATCGCGAAGACGATATCGGCGCCCGCGGCGGCGGCATTGCCGGCATTCTCGACGAGGATCTGGGCGCCGGTCGCTCCGGTGATGCGCGCCGTCTTGTCCGTCCGTTCGGCAACCTTGCCCTCGAACATGTTCACGTTGCCGACGAAATGCGCGACGAAGCGCGACGCCGGGGCCTCGTAGACTTCCGCCGGCGTCGCGACCTGCATGACCTCGCCCTTGTCCATGATGGCGATACGGTCGGCCATGGTCATGGCCTCTTCCTGGTCGTGGGTGACAACGACGAAGGTGAGGCCGAGTTCCTGCTGAAGGTCCATCAGTTCGAACTGCGTCTCCTCGCGCAGCTTCTTGTCGAGCGCGCCGAGCGGCTCGTCGAGCAGCAGCACCTTCGGCCGCTTGGCGACCGAACGGGCGAGCGCGACACGTTGGCGCTGGCCGCCGGAGAGCTGGTGCGGCTTGCGCTTGGCGAACTGCTCGAGCTTGACCAGCTTGAGCATCTCGGCGACGCGCTTTTCGACGTCTGGCTTGGCCATCCCTTCCTGCTTGAGGCCGAAGGCGATGTTGTTCTCCACAGTCATATGCGGAAACAGGGCATAGGACTGGAACATCATGTTGACCGGCCGGCGATAAGGCGGGATGCCGCGCAGATCCTGGCCGTCGAGCAGGATGCGGCCGGCCGTCGGCTCCTCGAAGCCGGCGAGCATCCTGAGCAGCGTCGATTTTCCGCAACCGGAGGCGCCGAGCAGGGCGAAGAACTCGCGCTCGAATATGGTCAGCGAGAGATTGTTCACGGCGGTGAAGTCGCCGAACTTCTTGGAGACATTGTCGAACTGAATGTATGGCTTGGCGTTCGGATCGTTCCAAGGCGCGAAATCCCTGCGGATGCTGCCAAGCGATTTCATGTGCCACTCCGCTGCTGTTTTGCCCCATCGAAAAGAAGGAGACCCGGCAGGGTGACTGCCGGGCCTCCTCGGACTGACTACTGACCGGTGACGATTTTGGTCCAGGTGCGCGTGATGACGCGCTGGGTCTTGGGATCGTAGGGCGAGATCGTAAAGAGCTTCTGCAAGGTCGCGGCGTCCGGGTAGACAGCGGGATCCTCCAGAAGCGCCTTGTCGACGAATTGCTGGGAAGCCTTGTTGCCGTTGGCATAGAGCACGGCGTTCGACGATTTGGCGATCACCTCCGGCTTCATCATATAGTTCAGGAACTCATGCGCCTCGGCGACATGCGGCGCATCGGCAGGGATTGCCATCTGGTCGAACCACATTTCGGCGCCTTCCTTCGGCACGGCGTAGCCGATCTCGACGCCCTGCTTGGCCTCCTCGGCGCGGTTGCGCGCCTGGAACACGTCGCCCGACCAGCCAACCGCCAGACAGATATCGCCATTGGCCAGAGCGTTGATGTATTCGGAGGAATGGAACTTCCTGATGTAGGGCCTGATCTTCATCATCAATTCCTCGGCCTTGGCAAAATCGTCCGGCGACGTGGTCTCAGGATTGATGCCGAGATATTTGAAGGCGGTCGGGAAGATGTCGGTCGGCGAATCCAGGACATAGACGCCGCAATCCTTCAGCTTGGCCAGCTTTTCCGGATTGAAGAACACGTCCCAGCTGTCGATCTTGTCGGTGCCGAGCGCTGCCTGCACTTTCTTGATGTTGTAGCCGAGGCCGACCGTGCCCCACATGTAATTGATCGAATATTCATTGCCCGGATCGTATTTGGCGGTCCGTTCCGAAACCGTGTCCCACATGTTGGAGAGGTTCGGCAGTTTCGACTTGTCGAGCTTCTGGAACACGCCGGCCTGGATCTGGCGGGCAAGGAAATTGCCGCTCGGGACGACGACGTCATAGCCGCTGCCGCCGGCAAGCAATTTGGTTTCCAGGATCTCATTGGAATCGAACGTGTCGTAGACCACCTTGATGCCGGTCTGCTTGGTGAAATCGTCGATGACCGAGGGGTCGATATAGTCCGACCAGTTGAAGACATTGACGACGCGGTCCTCGGCGTGGCCGCCGAGCGTAAAGAGCGCCAGAAATGCCGAAGTCGCCGAAAGCCAGAGCGCTTTGCGGATCATGTTATTCTCCTTTGTGAGTGTTCCATCGCCGGCGCGTCGCGGTATCCGCGCGGCCGGGCATTTGCTTCAGACTATTGAGCTTTCCAGGAGGCGACAAGCGCCAATTGCCGCGCCGCCGGCTGTCGCAAGCGATGCTCGCGCGCCACTGTCCTGGGCTGGAAGGAGTCGCCGCATCGTCAGAAGCTTTCGCCGCCGCGCAGGCAGAAATACTGGAATATGATCCGGTCTCGATCGGGTCGCCGGGGAGACTTGGCAAGATAAGCCTGTCTTGTTGTTGCCGTGGTCCCAGCCTGCCCGCGCGGCAGCGAACTTGTCAATGGCAAAGCTAGGGCGCCGCATCAATTCGGCGACGGCACGCCGGTGACCCCTGCCCTGACTGGCCGCGTCTGTCGCTTGAACTCCAGTCCGATATGGACGAGCAGCGCCGTGACCACCACCGCGCCGCCGACGATGGTGCGGCCCGACGGGACCTCGGAGTGGATCAGCCACACCCATATCGGCCCGAGGATCGGCTCAAAGGTGCCTAGCAGCGCGGCAACGGCGGCCGGGATCAGCCGCGCGCCGGTGGCGAAGAAAGCGAGGCCAAGACCCAGATTGACCACCCCGAACACGAAGAGAAAACCCATGTCGATGCCCGATACGGCGAAGGTCGAAGCCTGCGAGGCGGCAAAACCCGCCGCCAGGATCGTGCCGAGGCAGGTCGCCGGCGTCATGCGCACGCTGGAGAAGCGCCGGGTGATGACCGTGGCGATCGAGAACATGACGGCGATCAGCAGCGCCAGCCCGTCGCCCATGGGCGAAACGGCGCCATCGAGCGATTCCGACACCATGATGGCGACACCGGCGATGACGGCGGCAATCGCCAGCCAGGTCGCGACCGCCACTCTTTCGCGAAAGAGCGCCCAGGCAAACAGCGCCGCAAGCAGCGGCACGCCGGCCTGCATCAACAGGATGTTGGCGACGGTGGTGTAGGCAAGCGCCACGACAAAAGAGGTCGACGCGGTGGCGAAGCAGAAGCCCACGGCAAGGCCAGGCAGGCCCATGCCGCGAAACGACCTCAGCATGCCGCGCCAGCCGTCACGCCAGACCATGAAGCAGAGCAGGAAGGCGGCCGCCCACACGGAACGCCAGAACACCACCGTCCAGCTGTCGCCGGCGGTGATGAAGCGGGCGATCGTGCCGCCGAAACTCCACATCAATGCCGACAGGAACACGAGCAGGAAGCCGATGCGCTCCTCCCGCTGCGGGACGGTCGATGAACGAGCGATCGGCGATGATGCTGTGTCGGTCATGGGTACGACTGTCGAGGTTTTGAGAACGGCACAATGCGCAGGGGACGACAAAAACGTACCTTATTCGCGTAACGCAAAGGCGCGGGTCCGGCGTGATCCAGAGACCGGCGGCGATTGTGGCAAGTCCGCCTTGCGAAGCGTCACTGGAAATCGAAGGCGCTCAGGCCTGTCACCATCTCGTCGAGGCCAAGCGGGCGCGTCACCGGCGGCTCGGCGCGCGTCAGGCAGCCGACGCGCTCGCAAAGCCGGCAGGCGGGCCCGACCGGCGTCGCCGCTACCGCGCCAGCTCCGCCTTTTCCGGCCGTCGGGCCGGGAAGTGCCGCACCGTAGACGATGTCGTCGCGAAAGCCGATGTCGCACCCCAGCAGCAGCGCAGTACGGCGCGGCCGCTCGGAGAACGCGCCTTGCGGCCCCTCCAGCGTGCGGGCGATGCAGAGGAACTCGGCGCCGTCGGGCATTTCCACCGCTTCCACGAAAATCTGGCCGGGCTGGCTGAAGGCGACGTGCACGGGAAGCTTGGGACAAGCGCCACCGAAGCGGCTTTGCGGAAAGCCCAGGCTGCCGGCTTTGCGGAAGCGATTGCCGGCATTGTCGATCTCCAGCATGAAGAACGGCACGGCCGAGGCGCCTTGCCGCTGCAGCGTGGTCAGCCGGTTGGCCGCCTGCTCGAAGGAAACACCGAAGCGCGAGCGCAGCACGTCGATATCGTAGCGGGCACGAACGGCCGCCGCGTGGAAAGCCTGGTAAGGCATCATCAGCGCATGCGCCGCGTAGCGCCCGAGTTCGAACCGGGCGAGGCGGCGGGCCTCATCTGTGGACAGTTTCAACGCCTGGATCTCGCCGGCTATCGCGACGGTCATGCGGATCAGGCATGCCTCCATCGCCGTTTCGCGTAACTGGTCGAACGGCGACAGGCGCTCGGACAGGAACAGGCGCTGCGAATGGCGATCGTAGCGGCGGCGCCAGTTCGGCATGGTGGCGACCGGCAGCACCTTGACGACGATGCCGTATTCGCGCTTCAGCCAGCCCTTCAGCGCAGCAGACAAATCATCGCCGGGATCGAGCACCGAAGTGAATGCTTCCGCCTCTTCTTCGATATGCGCAAAATGGTTCGGCCGACGCTCGAAAATCTCATGCACCTCGTCGATCGGCAGGCGGGCGCTAGAAAGCGCCGTCGCCCGCCCCTCGCGCGCAAGAAGCTCGTTGAGATCGGACAGGCGCTCGGCCTGTTCGCGATAGGCACGGAACAGTTTTATCACGGCCGCGGAGGCATTGGGCGCGGCTTCGGCAAGCTCGATCAGTTCCTGGTCTCCCGGCAATTCGCCAGCCAGCAGCGGATCGGCAAACACTTCCCTCAAGGCCGCGACAGAGCCGCCCGCTTCGCCCTGCAGCTCATGCGGATCGACCTTGTAGACGGACGCCAGCTTCAGGATCAACTGCACCGTCAGCGGCCGCTGGTTGCGCTCGATCAGGTTGAGATAGGATGGCGAGATGCCGAGGCCTTCGGCCATTGCCGTCTGGGTCAGGCCCTTGGCGTTGCGGATGCGGCGGATACGCGGCCCGGCAAATATCTTCTGGTCGGCCATAGGGCTCCTTAACAGGAATTTACATTGCCGTCGCTGCTACGCTTCCATGCGATTTTTTTACAACAATTACAAATTTACCTCGCCCATCTGTCAAACACAATACAGATTTTCCCTTATTGATGGCCTGATTCTTCGATTTCCATGGTTCTTTTCGCCTCGCACTGTAAATTCAGTCACATTCGAACGCGGCGAGGAATGCCGTGGAGCCGCAAAGAAACAATCCTCCGGAGTAGAGCATGACTGATTTTTACAACCTCGTCCCCTCGGCCCCCGAGGGCCGCTTCGATGGCATCGAACGCCCCTATTCGCCGGAGGATGTGACGCGACTGCGCGGCTCGGTGCAGATCCGCCAGAGCCTGGCG
Organism: Mesorhizobium sp. B1-1-6; assembly: GCF_006443035.1. Classification (NCBI taxonomy): domain Bacteria; kingdom Pseudomonadati; phylum Pseudomonadota; class Alphaproteobacteria; order Hyphomicrobiales; family Phyllobacteriaceae; genus Mesorhizobium; species Mesorhizobium sp. B1-1-6. The sequence continues at coordinate 410,145 of NZ_VFWR01000005.1, forward strand.
GAAATGGGCGCCAACCGGCTGTGGAAGCTCATCCACGAGGAGGACTTCGTCAACGCGCTCGGCGCCATGTCCGGCAACCAGGCCATGCAGCAGGTGCGCGCCGGGCTGAAGGCGATCTACCTGTCTGGCTGGCAGGTCGCCGCCGACGCCAACACCGCCTCGGCGATGTATCCGGACCAGTCGCTCTACCCGGCCAATGCGGCGCCCGAACTCGTCAAGCGCATCAACCGCACCTTGCAGCGCGCCGACCAGATCGAGACCTCCGAAGGCAAGGGGCTTTCGGTCGATACCTGGTTCGCGCCTGTTGTCGCCGATGCCGAAGCCGGTTTCGGTGGGCCGCTCAACGCTTTCGAGATCATGAAGGCGTTCATCGAGGCAGGTGCCGCCGGCGTCCATTACGAGGATCAATTGGCGTCGGAAAAGAAGTGCGGCCATCTCGGCGGCAAGGTGCTGATCCCTACCGCGGCCCACATCCGCAACCTCAATGCCGCACGCCTGGCAGCCGACGTGATGGGCACGCCCACCCTGGTCGTGGCGCGCACGGACGCGGAAGCGGCAAAGCTGCTCACCTCCGACATCGACGAGCGCGACCAGCCCTTCGTCGACTACGACGCCGGCCGCACGGTGGAAGGCTTCTACCAGGTGAGGAACGGTATCGAGCCCTGCATCGCGCGCGCCGTCGCCTACGCTCCCCACGCCGACCTGATCTGGTGCGAAACCTCGAAGCCCGACCTGGCGCAGGCGAGGAGATTTGCCGAGGGCGTGCACAGGCATCACCCCGGCAAGCTGCTGGCCTATAATTGCTCGCCTTCGTTCAACTGGAAGAAGAACCTCGACGACGCCACGATCGCCAGGTTCCAGAAAGAGCTCGGCGCCATGGGCTACAAGTTCCAGTTCATCACGCTGGCCGGTTTCCACCAGCTCAATTACGGCATGTTCGAACTCGCCCGCGGCTACAAGGAGCGGCAGATGGCAGCCTATTCGGAGTTGCAGGAAGCCGAGTTCGCGGCGGAGGCCAACGGCTACACCGCGACCAAGCACCAACGCGAGGTCGGCACCGGCTATTTCGATGCCGTGTCGATGGCGATCACCGGCGGACGGTCATCGACCACGGCCATGCATGAATCGACCGAGCACGCCCAGTTCAAACCGGCTGCGGAATAGCAAACCAGGGATCTCGGCAAACGCCCAAGGGCATACAGCAAGGAGAAGACCAATGGCATCGATAAGCCGCGTCAAGGAACGGGCCGAAGAGCAGTCGACCACGATGAGCATCGACCAGCAAGCGACGATCCGCATGCTGGCCAACGATCTGCACCGGCTCAACCAGTCGGTGATGAAGGCGGTGGAAGCCGGCGTCTCGGTCGAGCTGGTGCGCTCGGCACGACACCATGGCGGCGACGGCAATTGGGGGGACCTGTTGATCCCGGTCATCGTCACGCAGCAAAGCCATGGCTGATCGAAGATCGCGCAGGCCCGCCTCTCACCTGCGCCGTGTATGCGCAGGTGAATTCTATTTTCATGCAACCAGGGAATGGACAGAGCAGTACAGTACTGTTGCTTGAATTGACTGCTGCGGGAATGCTTTCCCCAGCTTTTTATTTCGGCTTGACAGGGACCGCGATCTCACGCCAATTGTCGCCTGATTTCAACTCTGCATTGAAATGGGACGAGTTTCTTGGCTGACTTGGGTGCCCAGTGAAGCGTGACGACGAAAGCGCGAGACATCCGAATCTGGTGAGCCGGGATTCAGCCACGGAGACGATCCGCCAGACCTCGCAGGTGCTCGTTGTCGGCAAGTCCCCGATCAATCGGGTGGTGATTTCCAAGATCGTCGAGCGGTCCGGGCTCAAGCCGATCTCGGAATCACCCGAGATGGCGGCGAAGACCTTGCGCTTGCTGGTCCTGGCCGTGATTGTCCTGGACGGCGGCGCCGATAACAGGGACTGCGACACTCTGATGCCCGGCATCGAGATGTTGCGGCGGGCTTCGGGTAAATCGCTCCCTCCGGTGGTACTGCTTTCAACCAAGAACGGCACGCCGGAGAGCCTTGGCCTTTCAAACGTCGTCGACGCGGTGGTGGCCAAACCGATTACGCCCGAGCGCTTGCAGCCGGTGATTGATCGGCTGGTCAACCGCTGAAGGCGGCAAGCAAGCCTATCCGGCGAGGCTTTCAATCAGTTCGGGCAGTTGTCCGAGATCGGAGATCTGCCGGAAGCGCGGTTCGGCAATGGGCGCTTCGACATGTTCAAGCACCCAGGTCAATTCATGCGGCACATGAACGCCCCAGCCGCCGGCCTCGATGGCCGGCACCACATCGGACTTCAGCGAATTGCCGACCATCATGCTCCTGGCCGGGCCGTCGCCATGGCGACTGAAAACGCGCGCATAAGTAGCCGCGTTCTTGTCGCTGACGATCTCGATCGCGTCGAACAGATCGCCGAGGCCGGACCCGGCCAGCTTGCGTTCCTGGTCGAACAAATCACCCTTGGTGATCAGCACGAGGCGATAGGCGCCGGCGAGCCGTTCCACCGTCTCGCGCGCATGCGGCAAGACCTCGATCGGGTGGCTCAGCATCTCGCGGCCGGCGCCGAGGATCTCCGATATGACCGAAGCCGGGACGCGGGCTTGCGTGACCTCGATCGCCGTCTCGATCATCGACAGCGTGAAGCCCTTGATGCCGAAACCGTAGACGGCAAGATTGCGTCTCTCCGCCTCCAGCAGCCGTGCCGAGATATGTTCCTCTTCGCCGTGATCGGCAAGCATGGCGGCAAAGCGCTTCTCGGTTATTCGGAAGAACTGTTCGTTCTGCCACAGCGTATCGTCGGCATCGAAGCCTATGGTGGTCAGTTCGCCGGTCTTCTGCATCGACGCATCTCATATGTGAACGAGGCTGAACCTAATCTCGCAGCCGCGATTTTCAACCGCAACGGCCAATGCCGGCTGCTCCCCTTCCCTTCGGTCGCCGGGCACAGCTATACTCCCAAATCCGCAACCCAATCTGGTGAATGATGCCGCCTGCAAAAAAGGAAGTCCGTCCGTCGAGCCGCGGAGGGCGCGCCCGCACGCCTGCCTTCGTGAAAAACCTGCGTGGTGTGAAGAACTGGAAGGAAGTCAGCGAATGGCTGCAATGGCGCGGCATCGAAGACATCGAATGCATTACGCCTGACCAGGCCGGCGTTGCCCGCGGCAAGATGATGCCGTCGAAGAAATTCACCTCCAACACCTCGCTGGCGCTGCCTTCAGCCGTGTTCATGACCACCATCTCAGGCGGCTATCCCGAGGACGGCAACGGCTTTCATTATCCCGAGGACGACGGCGACCTCAAACTCATGCCGGACCTGTCGACGCTGACGGTGGTGCCCTGGGAGGAAGACCCGACGGCCGCCGTTATCTGCGACCTCGTCCACCAGGATGGCCGCTCGGTGGAATTCACGCCGCGCAACGTCTTGAAGCGTGTTCTGGCCGCCTATGACAGGCGCGGGCTGAAACCGGTGGTGGCGCCCGAGATCGAGTTCTATCTGGTGCGCAAGAACCCGGATCCGGATTATCCGCTGACGCCGCCCGTCGGCCGTTCGGGGCGGGCGATCGGCGGCGGCGCCGGTTATTCGATCGCCGGCGTCAACGAGTTCGACGAGCTGATCGACGACATCTATCATTTTTCCGAAAGCCAGGGCCTGGAGATCGACACGCTCATCCATGAAGAGGGCGCCGGCCAGCTCGAGATCAATTTGCGCCACGGCGATCCCGTCGAACTCGCCGACCAGGTGTTCATGTTCAAGCGCACTATTCGCGAGGCGGCGCTGAAACACGAAATCTACGCCACCTTCATGGCCAAGCCGATCCAGGGTCAGCCGGGCTCCGCCATGCACATCCATCAGTCGATCATCGACAAGAAGACGGGCAAGAACATCTTCTCGGCCGAGGACGGCTCGGAAACCGAGGACTTCTTCCATTTCATCGGGGGCATGCAGAAGCATGTGCCGAACGCGCTGGTCATGTTTGCGCCCTACGTCAATTCCTACCGCCGGCTGACGCAGTCCGCCTCGGCTCCGGTCAACAACAAATGGGGCTACGATAATCGCACAACGGCATTCCGCGTGCCGCGCTCGGATCCGGCGGCGCGCCGCGTCGAAAACCGCATCCCCTCCTCCGACGCCAATCCCTATCTGGCAATGGCCGCTTCGCTCGCCTGCGGGCTGATCGGCATCACCAACAAGATCAAGGCCGAACCTCCGGTGCTGACCACCGCCAATGCCGACGAGATCGACCTGCCGCGCAGCCTGCTCGAAGCCGTCGACCTGTTCGAGGGCGACGAGGAACTCTGCGCGCTTTTGGGCAAGTCCTTCGCCGCGACCTATGCGGCGATCAAGCGGGCGGAATTCGAGACGTTCATGGAAGTGATCAGTCCTTGGGAGAGGGAGTATTTGTTGCTGAATGTGTAGGGGAGTAGGGATGAATGGCCGAAAAGACAGGCTCTTACAAGGACTTGCTTGTTTGGCAGCAGGCAATGGATCTTGCTGTGGCAGTTTACAGCTCCACAAAATCATGGCCCAAGGAGGAACTTTATGGATTGACCAGCCAAGTCCGCCGTTCCGCAAGCTCGGTGCCGGCAAATATAGCTGAGGGGTATGGTAGAGAAATTCGAGGATCCTACCAACAGTTTCTTCGCATCGCCCAGGGATCATTGAAGGAGCTGGAAACTCAACTTCTGATCGCTGAGCGGACTGGCATCGCCTCGCAGGCGGCGACAGCGTCGTTGTTGGCCAGCACCGAAAGTGTGGGGAAGCTCTTGCGGCTTTTGATCCGCAAATTGTCCCCGGAATAGCCTACCCTACTCCCCTAC